>JBDRGF010000156.1:0-41017 GCA_043818055.1 Pseudomonadota bacterium
CTACTTTGTTTTGTTCTTTTTGTTCTTCGTGTCATCCCCGCGAAGGCGGGGATCCAGTATTGATAGGTATTAGCCAAATCTGGATCCCCGCCTTCGCGGGGATGACAAGCGGGAATCATAGGTTTTTAGAGGTGCCCTTAAGTAAAAACATAAATTGTAATTAGAAGACTTAAGCACTCAAGCACTTAGACACTTAAGCACTTATTCAAGGGGGAAAAATGCCGACAGAGAAAAAGATAGAGAAGATGAGTCCGGATAGCGTGTTAGTTCCACTTTTACCACTGCGTGACATTGTGGTCTTTCCACATATGGTCGTTCCTCTCTTTGTGGGGAGGGAGAAATCGATCGCGGCACTCGAAGAGGCGATGGAGAAGGAGACGGACATACTCCTTGCATCCCAGGTCAACCCAAAGACAAACGATCCCAACCCTGAGGATATTTTTCAAATCGGAACGATGGCGGCTATCATTCAGCTGCTTCGACTTCCCGACGGCACAGTGAAGGTTTTGGTTGAAGGTAAACAGCGGGCAAACATCGTGCAGTATGTTCCAAGTAACGATTTCTTTTTGGTTGAGGCTCAGCCGCTTGAAGAAGAGGATATCTCTTCGATAGAGACCGAGGCATTGATGAGAGGTGTTAAAAATACCTTCGATCAGTATGTCAAACTCAACAAGCGCATTCCGCCTGAGATGCTCTCGAGCGTATCTGGCATTGAGGAACCTTCGCGTCTTGCTGATACAATAGTCGCGCATATCACGTTGAAGCTTCCTGATAAACAGAAGATACTTGAAATAGCATCTGCTGCTAAGAGACTCGAGAAGTTGCTTACGATGATGCAATCCGAGATCGAAATCCTTCAGGTAGAGCGGAGAATTCGTCAGCGCGTGAAAAAACAGATGGAGAAGACCCAGCGCGAATATTATCTCAACGAGCAGATGCAGGCGATTCAGAAGGAGCTTGGAGAACGGGATGACTTTAAGAATGAGATTGTTGAGATTGAAGAGAGTCTGAAAAAGAAAAAGATGCCGCTTGAAGCCAGAGATAAGGTTGAAAAGGAAATTAAAAAATTAAAGCTCATGTCTCCGATGTCGGCAGAGGCGACGGTGATCAGGAACTATATCGACTGGTATTTAAGCCTGCCGTGGGATGAGCTCACGAAGGATAAGCTTGATATAGTTGAATCCGAAAGGATTCTGAACGAGGATCATTACGGCCTCAATCAGCCCAAGGAGAGAATTTTAGAATATCTGGCTGTTAGGAAGCTTGTGGAAAAGATGAAGGGATCTATCTTGTGTTTCGTAGGCCCTCCGGGAGTCGGAAAGACCTCTCTTGGAAGATCGATCGCCCGCTCGATGGGAAGAAAATTCGTGCGCATCAGTCTTGGCGGTGTCAGGGACGAGGCTGAAATAAGAGGTCACAGAAGAACCTACATCGGTGCGCTTCCGGGAAAGATCATTCAGAGTCTGAAAAAAGCCGGTTCATCCAATCCGGTTTTTCTGCTGGACGAGATCGATAAGATGAGCATGGATTTCAGGGGAGACCCTTCTGCCGCACTTCTCGAGGTTCTCGATCCCGAGCAGAATGTGACATTCAACGATCATTATCTCGATATCGATTACGATCTTTCGAATGTGATGTTCATAACAACTGCCAATACACTTCCATCCATTCCGGTTCCGCTGCAGGATCGCATGGAGATCATCAGGATTCCCGGATATACGGAGCTTGAGAAGATCAAGATCGCGCAGCTCTATCTCGTTAAGAAACAGATGGAAGCAAACGGCATTTCGAAGAAGAATATCCAGTTCACAGAAGCTGCTTTGAAGCTGCTCATCAGGCGTTACACGAGGGAAGCGGGTGTTAGAAATCTGGAGAGGGAGATCGCTTCTATCTGCCGGAAGGTCGCCCGCGATGTTGTAAAATCAGACAACAAGGACCTCTTTGTGAGAATCACTCCCAAAAAAGTTAATAGATACCTTGGAGTATCGAAGTATCATTATGGGTTGGCTGAGGAGGAGGATCAGATCGGAATGTGCCATGGACTTGCATGGACTGAGGTCGGCGGGGAGCTCCTTTCTACAGAGGTGACTGTTATGCCCGGAAAGGGAAAACTCATCGTCACAGGAAAGCTCGGCGATGTGATGCAGGAGTCGGCGCATGCCGCTATGAGTTATGTTCGCTCACGTGCTCCGCAATTGGGGTTGGCGGACGATTTTTATACGAAGGTTGATATTCACATCCATCTGCCAGAGGGGGCAATCCCTAAGGATGGCCCATCTGCCGGTATCACGATGGCTGCAACTATCACCTCGGCGCTTTTGAAAATTCCGATAAAGAAAGACATCGCCATGACAGGTGAAATAACCCTGCGTGGTAGGGTGCTTCCAATAGGTGGACTCAAGGAGAAACTCCTGGCAGCTCACAGGGGAAAGATAAAGACTGTCCTTATTCCGAAGGAGAATGAAAAGGATCTGAAGGAGATTCCGAAGAAGATATTGAGCGAGCTCGAAATCCATCTGGTCGAACATATGGATGATGTTTTGGCGCATGCGTTGAGGACGAATGGAAAGCCGATTAAATTGTCCGAAGATAGCATTCTGTCATCGGCAAATGCTGACAAAAAGAAAAAGGAGTAACTCTTTTTACAACTGGGGAGCTTTGGAGATATTTTTGAGCTTAGATATTGGATTTGAGATCTTTGCTACACTGCTCTTTTGAGTAATCATTTTTTGCTCACGCTCTAAAGCATACAATTTTCGAGTGTACATGCTAGCATTGTATCGGTTTGTTATTTTTTTATATGCTGCCCTTGCTCCCCATTGCATAAGTATGTTCTTTGGCCATGATGCGTTTGAATTAAAGACGAGGGTGTGAGTTTCAAATGAGCCCTGATTATCGGCTGTTTTTCTTAACACATTTAATTGAATATATACTGCTGAACCGAAATTAAAGGAAATGCTGCCGTCGTTGTTGATCCCCAGAATAGGGTCTTTTTTGTAACTCTTGTTCGAAAAGTATAATTCCCATCTTGTAAAACTTTTATTAACGTAAGTTCGTATTGTGTAATCTATGGTGGTGATCACAGCAGAGATGAAGTGAGTTGAGAGGAGCATTCCATTTTTTTGAAATACGATAGGATTTCTTCCCTTTGTTTTTTTATGTTGTGTATAGTTAGGTGAATTTTCGGGTTTGGAGAAAAGCATTTGTGCTGCACGAGAATCGAGGGGAACTGAAAACATTGCACAGGGTATTGGAAGAGCGCTGATTGCTTTGACTACATTGTCGAGATTTTTAACGCTAGGATGATAACAGGAGAGTCGGGTCGGATTGATGCTCTTTGTTGTTATTATCGACTTAAGAGGGAATTGTTGAGCCACAACCCCAACTTTCAAGGCCTCTTTGATATTTAATCCCAGACCCTTTTTCAAAAACCTTTTTCTTACTGTTGTAAGTTGTGTTGTGGAGATGATACTTGGATAGACTAAGGTTTTGCATATAAAATTGCTTGAGAAGTAATAATTGGCGAAAAGTTTAGCCAGTTTACTTGTGTCTACAGGAAAATGCCTGTAAGTTTCCTTCATCGCTTTTGTAAGCTCATAAGTGGCGCGCTTTCTAAAGCGCCACAATCTGATGGGGCTGATTTTACATTTTCCATTTGCGGTTATGACAGCATCTATTCTTTGCTTTGATGTTGAAGTTGACATGATTTTTTCCTTTCATTGGAATTCAAAGTGCATTACTATTTTATTGCTTTTGGAATGACAAGACGCAGTGCAGAAAAATAATTTACAATTAACAATAGGGCACCTCTAAAAACTACTTTGTTTTGTTCTTTTTGTTTTTCGTGTCATCCCCGCCTTCGAGGGGATGACAGGCGGGAATGATGATGTATTGTTAATTGAATATTTTGAATTGTTAATTATTTTTATTTTATGAAATACATTTTACGCGCATTACATGCCGTCATAAGTTTTCTATGGTATTGCTTTGAAGCTGCTGCTGACTGGGTTGCTTCAGCCTCAAATACAACTGAGTATGTGAGGAGTGGAAAGTGTTTGAGGTGTGGCAGGTGTTGTCGCCTTCTCGCTTTGCAGGTGCCGGATTATGTGGAGCGGCATCGTTTTTTATTAAAAGCCGCAAAGTGGTGGCACGATAAGGTGCTGAATTTCGAAATTCAGGGAGAATGGAAAGGCTGGCTGGCTTATAGGTGCAGGAATTTTAATGAGGAGAAAAAGGGGTGCGGGATTTATCATTTCAGACATAAATTGTGCCGGTTTTATCCGAGACCTGATCAGTTTGGACACCCCAATGTTCACAAAGAGTGCGGTTATAAGTTTAAATTGAGGCGTGAAAGGTAATAGTGGCTTTTTTTGTTGTCTTTTCGCTCTTTTGGAAATAAAGAACGATTTTAAATGGAGGTGAAAGATGAGATTTGCATTTGTTTTGATACTTTTTGTTGCGGTTTCCGCGATGGCAGCATGTGAAAAATCAAGCTTCAATTTTTATGATTCAGAAAAAATGGGTGATCAGCAGAAAGAAAAGGAGGCCGAAGTAAGCCCCCCGATTACAGCTTCGATCAATCTTGCCACGGTTGTTTTGAGCTCTGGTGGCAAGGAATCTTCTGTTACCACAGAAATAGCCCAGACGGAGAGCGAAAGGGCTAAAGGCTTGAGCGGCAGGGAGTCCCTCCCCGAGGGGAATGGAATGCTTTTCATCTTTCCCGAAGAGGGTTTAGAAAAATTCTGGATGAAGGATACGGCAATTCCGCTCGATCTGATCTATATGGACAAGGATAAAAATATCGTCGATATCATCACATACGCCGTACCATATGATTTAAAACTTCTCGAATCCAAGGAACCCTTCATGTATGTGCTCGAAGTGAATGCAGGATTTGTAAAGGATAAGAATATCAATATCGGGGATAAGGTAGAAGTTCGAATTGGACCAAAATAAGTTGTAACTTCGTTCAAAAAAAACCGACTCAGGCTTAATGCTTAAGTCGGTTTTTTATTTATATAAAAAATATTCCTCAGCCGTTGGTCTTCTTCTCAGCTGTAGGTTTGGTTGATTCGACTGGCGCAGCTTTCATCTCCTTTAATTCTTTAGCCTTTTCAAATTCCATCTTCTTTTTATCATTCTCCTTAGCTAAAGCCTCGGCTCTGGCATTTTCCATCTGAGGATAGGATATCTTCGCCTCGGCCTTCAATTTTTTCAGAAGCTCATCTTTAACCTCGCCGCGAACTTTGAAGATGATGCTCTGTTTCGCAGTATCAAAATTTTCCTGCTCGATCCCCTGTGTGACTGTAACGAGATAATACCCATCCTTGGTTTTTACAGGCCCGACCACTTCGCCGACCTTGGCATTGTATGCAGTCTCTAATATCGGAGCATAGCCTCTTGCCATCAATCTCTTTTCGTCCTTAGAAGCAAGGCCTAAATCTCCACCCCTCTCCTTTGTGATTCTGTCATCCGAGTATTCCTTCGCCAGCGCTTCGAACTTATCTCCTTTATCAAGGCGAGCCTTAATTTTATTTGTCAGTTCGAGCGCATCCTTCGCATTTTTCTTCTTCTTGTCCTTTTTCGCATCGGCATCGGAGACATAGGCAATCTGAATGATCGAGAGTCTTAATTTATTAAATTCATCTGGATTGTTTTTGTAATACTCAAGCGCCTTCTCATCTATCGTTTTATCGATGAGAGATTGGGCGATGATGGCCTTTTTGTAGAGTTCAATCTTTGCCTTAACAAGATTGTCGCGATTTACGCCCTCTTTGATCGCCTCCTGGTAAAGGAGGTCCTGATCGACCATATTGTCTAAAATTTGTTTGCGCATGGCTGGATTTTGAAGCCGCATCTTTATCTGGGGATTGACATCTCCCAGCAGCTCCATGTCCTGCGCGGTTATTTCGTCTCCGTTGACTTTGACCAGCACGTCGCCTTTACTGGAAGAGCAGGCGGAACTGATCATCATCAGCAAGATAAAAATTGATGAAGCTGTTACGATTTTCTTTGATTTCATATATCCCCCTATTGATTTAAAAGTTCTGACGATCTTAATACCCACGACTCAAGCTGTCAATCATTCAAAGATTAATATCGAATATTGAAGCTTCTGAATTCCCCTGTCGCAGTGGATTCGGTGATTTTGACCTCATCAACCTTCGCTGGCTCCGGTCCCCGTTTACATAAATCGAGGAGCTTTTTCAACTTTTCCTCTTCCCCTTCCGCCAAAATTTCGACATCTCCTGAGGATGTGTTTCTCACCCAGCCGGTGACCTCAAGCCTTGTGGCGCAATCCTGTGCGTAAGCCCTGAAAAACACCCCTTGAACGCGCCCGGAAATTATTAAATGTAGCCGTTTCATGTTTGCGCAGGATAACAATAATAATTTGTGAGGTCAAAAGTAAAAAGAGCATGTGGCATGTGGTAAAAAGCTCGTTAAACGAGCCTTCCCATTTTTTCTTCACTGGCTTTTTTAAAAATATCTATGTAACCTGCCGATTCAATATGAGGATTCTTTGTCTCGACATAGGCAAGCATCGGATCGGGGTTGCGGTGAGCGATCAGATGGGATGGAGCGCGCAGGGGGTGAGCGTCATCGAGCGCAAGGGATGGGCGAAGGATTTGAAGCAGATAGCAGATTATTGCAGGGAGTATGAGGTTGAAAATATCTTAATCGGTTTGCCTACCGCCACTGATGGCTCAGAGGGGAAAGCTGCTTTGCTCGTTCGCGATTTTGCGAAGAGGTTAGAGGAAAAACTGAAAGAGGATAGTTTTTCGATACCACTTGAATTCTGGGATGAGAGCTATTCGACAGTGAATGCCCATGAGATACTTATAAAAGCGGGCTTTGGCAGGAAGCGTAGAAAAAAGGTTGTGGATAAAATCGCAGCTGTTAATATCCTCACGGACTATTTGGAAAATAACAGAGGTTAATATGTTCAGGTTTATAAAAGGTTTATTCAGCCTTGCATTGGTCGTTGCAATATTTGCTGTCGGTTTTTCGATCTACTACTCGATCTATGTCATTCGCTCCGACAAGGCTATCGATTTTGGCATAGAGCAGGGGATGAGTGTGAGGACGATAGCTGCCAGCCTTCAGGCGCAGGGTGTGATGAAGACACCAAAGCTCTTCGTCTATTATTCGAAGTTCAAACATCTGGATAACAAGATGAGGGCAGGGTTCTACGAGCTAAATTCCGGCATGACGCTCGAAGAGATCGCGAATAAGTTTGTGAGCGGGCAGGTAAAACAATTTCCGATCAAATTCATCGAGGGGTGGAACCTCAGCGATTATGTGGTGGCTATACAGTCCAATCTAATGCTCGGCACCGGGATGGCCAATGAATTTTTGAAATTAGTCTATGATACTCAATTTATTTCCGGGATACCATTTTTCAGGGATTATAAAATCACCTCGCTCGAGGGATATCTTTTTCCTGATACCTATCTCCTGTCCGGCCCGCAGTCGGCAAGGATTCTCGTGGATATGATGCTAAAAGAATTCATCAAGGTCTATTATGAGGAGGCTAAGGTTGCTTCGGCAGTTTCTGTCAATCTGAACAGGAATGAAAAAATCGTACTCGCATCAATTATTGAAAAGGAGACGGGGGATAGCTCCGAGCGTGCCATCATCGCCTCCGTTTTTTACAATAGATTGAAAAAAGGCATGCCGCTGCAGAGCGACCCGACTGTAATATACGGGCTGAAGAATTTCGATGGAAACTTGAGGAAACGCGATCTCTCGAATCCACACATCTATAATACTTATGTGCATCCCGGCCTGCCGCCGGGACCGATATGCAACCCCGGAAGGGAATCGATAAGGGCGGTGCTGCATCCGGCGACAACAGATTATCTCTATTTCGTCTCAAAGAATAACGGGACGCACGAGTTCAGCAAGAATCTTCAAGATCACGCCAGGGCAGTGATGAGGTATCAGATTAAAGGCAGTAATAAGTGATTAGATATTTTTGTAGGGGCAGGCCCCTGTGCCTGCCCGTTAAGTGGATGGCTAATCTATGAAAAACCAAAAACTTTTAATCAAAAACGCGCTTATCATCACCAACAGCAGTGATCGTGTGATAGAGGATGGTTTTATCCTGATGAAGGATGGCTTGATGGCGGATATCGGTTCGATGAAAGACTGTCCAAAAGTACCCGATGCACGGGAACTCGACGCGAAAGGTTGCGTCGTCATGCCGGGGCTGATCAACCCTCATATGCACCTCTACAGCTCTTTTGCACGTGGTATCTCAGTCCCTCGTGCTAAAAATTTTAAAGAGATTCTTAATAAATTGTGGTGGCGCCTCGATGAAGAGCTCACACCTGACGATATATATTTAAGTGCAATCAACGGACTGATCGAATCTTTGAAGAGCGGTGTTACGACGGTGATAGATCACCACGCGAGCTACGGCTTCATAAAGAGTTCACTCGATCTTATAGCTCTCGCATTTGTGGAGACCGGAGTGCGCGGCATCCTCTCTTTCGAAGTCTCCGACCGCCATGGAGGTCAGTCGAGGGATGACGCTCTCATAGAGAATCTCATGTTCATCGAGCAATCATCGGGCCGAAACGGTGTGAGCAAAGGGGGAACGCTCTCTGGCATGCTCGGCCTCCACGCATGCATGACGCTCTCCGATGAGACGCTCTATTTGGCGCGGCAGATTATGGATACATTCAACATCGGGACTCATGTTCATGTGGCGGAAGGAATAGAGGATTTTAAATTCAACAAAAAGAAATATCATCTTTCCCCCGTGGGGCGTCTTGAAAAGTTCGACATATTGAGGCCAAAGACTCTGGCGGTGCATTGCGTTCACGTTGATAAGAGGGATATCACCCTATTGAAGAAGAGTGGAGCGACTATCGTTCATAATCCCCTTTCAAACCAAAACAACGCTGTCGGGATAGCTCCATATTTAAACTTTTGTAAGATGGAAATCCCCACCCTCATCGGCACAGATGGCATGAGTGCTGGCATTGCCGATGATGTGAAATCTGCTGCATTTTTTCACAAGCTCTCAATGAAAGATCCTCAGGCAGGATGGAACGAGGTGAAGGATTCAGTTTTAAAAAGCGCACCGAAATTCGCATCCGAATATCTTGGCGTGAAACTTGGTGTCATCGATAAAGGGGCAGCGGCCGATGTCGTCCTCTACGACTACTATCCCAACACGCCATTGACGAAGGAAAATTACTGGGCACATATACTGTTCGGCATATTTTCATCGAGGGCAAAAGATGTCGTCGTAAATGGAAAATTGCGACTCAAGGATTACAAGGTGGTAGGCTTCGACGAAGCCCAAATCGCAAAACTCTCCCGCCAACTCGCCCAAAAATTCTGGAAGAGGTTTGGGGGGAAGTTGTAAGTGATAAGTTTTAACAAATTCTGAAAAAATTTGATATCTAACCATTTGATTTATCGTGAAAAACTCAAGTATTTACCAAATTGTCTTAAAAAGTCTTGCATTGTATAGTAAAGTACAATAAAGTACAGATGTGGATAAAAAACATTCAAAAATATTGTCCGTCAAAGAGGTTGCTGAGTGGTTTGGGGTTGATGAGGTGACTATATATAGAAAGGCTCGGCGCGGAGATATTCCCGCGATGAAATTTGGCAAGCAATGGCTTTTTTCTCAGGAGGTGATCGAAGAGTGGATATCATCAAAAATGGGGGGAAAAGAGGCCTCTGCACCAACGCCATTAGTAGAACGGCTAAAGGTTTTGACCGGTGAATTTGATGAACTCAAAAATATAAAATTGATATATCTCTTTGGATCGTCTTTGACCGGTCATAATACGCCGCTGAGCGATGTCGATATTGCCTATCTGGATGATGAGAGCTTATCTCCTTTTGATTTTGAATATAGGATTGAGGAGATAATCCGAAAAAAAATCCCGGATCTGCCGCGCATAGACCTTGTCCGTTTAAATGATGCCCCTGTTGTTTTTTGCTTCAAGGCGATAAGCGAAGGAGAACTGATATATCGCATTGATGAGAAGAGTCAGGCTCTGTTTGAAGAACGTGTGATAGGTGAGCATCTTGATTACAGTTATGTGCTAAAGGCTTTTTACATGGATGCCGCATAGCATCGAGGGAGAAAAGATGGAGATCGATAAGGAATTAATTCAGAGAAGGCTTGGTGAATTGCTTTCGTTTGTGAATGAGCTAAGGGGGATGGGAAATATCGAAAGGGAAACTTTTAAAAAAAACATAGAGCGCCAATATTCTGTCATGCATTTGTTGCAACTTAGCATCGAGGCAACGCTTAGCATTGCAAACCACATAATTGCGAGGAAACATCTAGGAATACCCAACAGCTATCAAGATAGTTTCGAGCTCCTGGAGAGGGCAAAAATTCTTTCCCCAGAGTTTACAATCGAGATGAAAAAAATGGCCCGCTTTAGAAACAGATTAGTCCATCTCTACTGGCAGATTGACCTCGATCAGATATACGATATCTACACAGGAAAACTCGGCGATTTTGAAGAATACGCTCGGTTGATCAGGGGATCGTTGCAGGTGTGAATATGAAGAGATGGCGGTCCTGCCACCTTATGTTCATTTTCTTTACACGTAAAATGTTTAAAATATTGACTTTAGCTGTCTATCCATATAAAAAAACATCTTGAGGGGGGGGGCAAGGGAGCCATGAACAAAAACAAGGGTTCATATATTAAACGTTTGAGGGGAAAAATGAATTTTACTCAGGATTACGTTGCTCGTGAGATTGGAGTTTCGCGTCCAACCTACATCCTCATGGAAAAGGGAGAGAGGGAGCTGTCGATTTCAGAAGCGGAGAAGCTTGCAAGGTTGTTTGATATGTCGATCGAAGAATTCTTAAACGAAGAGGAGGGTCGCAAACACGAAGTTGTTTTGGAAAAATCTTCCGCACGCTCCCATATGAAACAGAATATACGAATCAGCGTACCCCAAAAAAATCTTAAAAAATTCAAAGAGGTTCTTCTCTATATTCTCGAAAAGGTTGGTGCTCGTCCAAATATTGGAGAGACTGCTATCTATAAACTTCTCTACTTCATAGATTTTGATTATTACGAAAAATTTGAAGAACAATTGATTGGGGCTACGTACATAAAAAACAAATTTGGCCCGACACCGGTTGAGTTTGTAAAAATTGTACAAGAGATGATGAAAGAAAATGAGATTGAAGTTGTGAAGAGCAAATATTTTCAGTTTGAACAGAAAAAATATCTTCCTCTAAGGTCTCCCGATCTCTCTGTTTTGAATGCCAGAGAGTTGGAACATATCAATGAGGTGCTTGCTCGCCTTGCGGACAAAAGCGCAAAAGAATTAAGTGACTATTCTCATGATGATTTACCATGGAAGGTTCACAAGATGAACGAAAGGATCAGTTATGAAAGCGTCTTTTATCGCGATTACGAACATTCGGTAAAAAGCTATGACGATGAAGTTTAATGAAACTGCGAAATTCAGCAAGGAATTAAAAACCCTTTCAAAAAAATACAGGTCTTTGTCGGACGATCTGGCAGAATTTAAAAAGGTTATTACATCTATCCCGTGTGGTACCAGTAAACATAGTGTGATGTTACATAATGCTGGAGATTTTAAAATCATCAAATCCCGTTTTTTCTGCAGATATCTCAGAGGATCGTCTATGAGAATCGTCTATGCATATTACGAAAAAAAACAACAGGTCGAATTTATTGAGTTGTATTTCAAGGGGGATAAGGAGAGGGCGGATGCTAAAAGGCTGGATGAATATATAATGTCGTGTTGCGCAAGTTGAATTGAAATGATAGAGTTTTGCTTGGAGTTTATGGTGTGAGGAGAAGTAAATATGTTGTTTGGAGTTAATTAGATGGATATTGAACAAATTATTCCTAATTACACAGTTGCTGATATTGCTAAAAAAATATCAAAAATAATTGAACCAGGAAATTGTGTTGCTTGGATTGGATCTGGTTTTACAAAGTTGGCTGGTTATCCATCATTGTATAAACTTGTTATGAATCTTATTGATAGTTGTTATAGCAATAACAGCAAAAGTGCGAAAGATCTGAAAAAACAGCTAGATGACAAAATACTCACGGAATATGAAATTGCCGAAAAATGTTTTGATTCGGGTAAGAATCAAAAAAAGTATTATGAATGTCTAGAAAAACAATTTGAAAAAAATAATATTACTCGAGAAGGTATTACTACGCTGGCCAAGTTACCCTTCAAAGCTTATATTACTACAAACTATGATTCCAAATTGCCAAATGCAATTGATGTGGAATTGTCTTACAATGCAAAAGTTTTTGTTGGAAAACAATCAAAATATAGTGAAATTTCTAAGCACACAAAACCAGTTTTTTGTATACATGGACTTGTAGATTTTAAGAGTATTGGGGATCCAAAAACCATTGTATTAAAAGAATCAGATTTTAGCAGAGGATATGAGGATATTAAGACATTTATAAAAGATGTTCTCATAAAGGAACAAGTTGTTTTCCTTGGTTGTAAGCTCGAAGAATCTATAATGAGGGAGATTTTTAATGAAATTGATGAAGTGCCGAAAAAAAAGAAATTTTGTATTTTAAGTAAAACTTCTGAAAATGACGCTGAAATAGCATTGTTAAAAAATAGCCCTGACATCAAGATAGATGAAAAATCGGATGAAGAAAAACAAAAACTAATAAATGAGCAAAGAAAAATAATGGATAAAAACCACGCTAAAAGATTCGATAAGATTAATGCAATAACCTTTGCATATGAACCCGAGAAGCCTTCGTATCATGATGAAATCGAAACTTTATTAGAGTTAATTAACAGAAATTGTTTGGATAAAGTAAGAATAAAGCAGAAAGAACTAATAGTATGAATATAAAAGAAAAAATAGATATTATTGATAAGATGCTACGAGAAAATAAAGCTTCCCATACTGCTTTAATGAATATTGTTAATGACAAAGTGGCTATGAATTATTTTGTAGATAGGGTGGATGATCCTGATTGGATCTCAATTTTTAAAAAAGAAGGTTGCTTTAACAAAACTGAAGATTGGGTTGTTGGATTATTATCAAAGTTTGCGACGGATTCGCCAAAAGATGTTTCTGATATTATTGTTTCACTGCCTTATACAGAGAACGAATGGCATCATCGTGATTTTGTTGAAGCTGCAATCAAGATGTCGGTTGAATACGCAGTTAAAATTGCAAAAAAGGAGATTGAATGGATCGAAACAAGAGAGTCAATATTTCATATCGATCCTAGAAAATATGGAAGCTTAATAAACAAGCTCTGTCATGATGGAGAGGCTAACACTGCTCTCGAATTAACAAAATCTCTCTTGGAAATATCGAAAGAAAAATTAAAGGGCGATTTCGTTTTAGTAAAATTAAAAACCAAGATAGAGACTTGGAGTTATGATCAGCTCGTTAAAATGGTTGTGCCTGATCTGACTAAATATTCACAATTTGATGCCCTCGAGCTATTTTCTAAACATTTAGATAATGCACTAATAAATTCAAGAGAATCAGCTGATAAAAATAAACCTTGTGATTATTCCAATATGTGGAGGGAGAAAATTTTATCATCCAGTAGGATGCCTTCAGATGATATTAAAAACTCACTTGTAACTGCTGTGAGAGATTCGGCTATTATAATCTGTGAAGCTAATAAAAATAACTCCAATAAAATTAGCGAAGTAATCAAAAAAATTGAAGATTATAACTGGGATGTTTTTAAAAGAATTTCTCTTTACCTTTTGGATAAGTTTTCTGATGTTGCAGCTGATCTAATTGTTCAAAGATTAACTAAAAAAGAATATTTCGAGGAACTTGGGGTCTATAACGAATTTTACCAACTTTGGAAAATACATTTCAATTTGCTCAATCCCGATCAAAAAGAAAATATCCTCAACTGGATTACAAAATATGAAATCGAACCTGGTTTAAATGAAGATAAAAAACAATCAGAGCTGTTTTTAAAGAATTTCCAGAGAGACTGGTTTGAGGCTATTTCTGATAAACTGCCTTCAAAATACAAAGAACACTACGATGCGCTGATTAAAGAGATTGGACATTCAGAACATCCTGGGTCTAGAGCACCAGTTCATAGGACAATGAGCGGGCCGAATTCTCCGAAGAGTATTCCGGAACTGTCAGAGATGAAAATCGAACAATTAATTGAATGTTTGAAGGAGTGGAAGCCGAAGCCGAGTGGTGAGTTTATGTCACCCTCACCAGAGGGCTTGGGTCGGAACCTGACGGGGGTTATCGAGGAAAATTCATCTTGCTACGCAAAGAATGCTTTGGAATTCAAAAAACTAGATGAACCGACATATATAAAATCAATTCTCCGCGGTTTTCTAAACGCTTGCAACAATCAAAAAATTTTCGATTGGGATCAGGTGCTTGAATTGTGTAGATGGATTGTTATAGATGATCCAAAATATTCTGATCGAAACAAGGAATTATTGAGGGAATATGAACAGGATCCGGATTGGAATTACACATATTCTACAATCGCAAGATTTCTCGAAGCTGGTTTTTCGCAGAAAGACACTCAGATTCCAAATGAGTATCGAAAGTTAGCTTGGGTAATATTAGACGGGCTTTTTGGTAAACGATATAAGTTACCAAAGGAAGAATTTAATCCTGACAACGATTACATTCATGAATCCTATAACAAATTTGAGGGACAATTGTTTCACACCTTGATTCAATATGCCCTATGGGTGAGAAGGGAGCTTGAGTTAAATGATAGTTCTGAAGAGAATAGAAAAAAACTTCAGGTGGAGGGGTTTAATAATTTTCCTGAAGTAATAGAAAAATTAAATGACTATTTGGATAACACCGACAATTATAATGGGATAATTCATTCGGTTTTAGGTCAAAGATTTGCATGGTTGTTGATGCTCGATAAGAGTGTGACAGTAAATGCAAAAGGAAAAATTTTCTCAGATGATCAGTTTGGTGAGACTGCTTGGAGAGGATATCTCGAGTTCTCAGCTCCATATGATAGTGTTTTTGAATTAATTAAAAATAATTACAAGAATGCTGTTAAAAAACTTGGAACACCTTACTTTAAAAATGAGAATGACAGAATTCCCACATACATCGAAAATTTAGCTGAGCATATTATACAATATTATTGGCGGGGTTTGATCTCTCTTAATGATGAAATAGTGAAAGACTTTTTTAAGCAATCTCCTTTAGAACTTAGAGGATATGCTTTGAATTTTATTGGTCGTGTTTTAAAATCTGAAAAAGATAAAATCCCCGATGAAGTGATGGATCGATTTATCAAATTATGGGAACGAAGATTTAGTGAAATCAAAGATCTTCCAGGTGGAGAAAAAACACCTGAGCTAAAAGCTTTTATATATTGGTTTAGGTCTGGAAAATTCGAAATGAAGTGGGCATTTGAAAGGCTAAACGAAGTTCTTGAAAATCTAAATAAGGGTGAGGATGGTGTTGATTCGATGTTCATGGAATATTTGGCTCATTTGAGCGAGGAGTATCCTCAAGAATGTATAAAGATACTTCACAAGATCGTGGAGAAAAACTTGTGGAGGGCATATATGTTTTTTGAAGAGGATATTCCTGAGACCATAATCAAAAACGCCCTAGAACATGATAGCTCTGAAGCGACTAAAAAAATAGTTCGAGAGGTTATCACTCGTTTTCTTGAAAACGGCTATTTCAAACTCCGCGAACTCTGGCCGGAGTGATTGAAACCTAAACAGCTATTCAAAACATTCCCGATCGGGAATGTTTTCTAAAATATACTGATTTTATATACCCTTTAAGGTATAAAGAACGAAGAATTATACCCAAAAAGGTATATTCTTTAAAATATTAACTAAATATATACCTTAAAAGGTATAAAATATTGACAATTATACCCAAGGGGGTATAGTAAAACTTATGAATTTTAGGGATTACATAAAAAAACGCAGGAAAGAGGAGGGTTTTACGCAAGAGAAGATCGCTGAACTTGCAGGTGTCGGTTTGCGATTTATACGCGAGTTGGAGCAGGGAAAAGAAACTTTGCGAATGGACAAGGTGAATTTGGTGTTGAAACTCTTTGGCAAAAAGCTGGGTCCCGTTGATCTCTTCGAAGATGAAGAGGTGCCCAAATGAAATCCGCAAAAATTTTGCTATGATCAGGTTGCCTGATAAAGGGTATAGACTCTCTCCCGCCTTTGATATTGCGAGTTCAAGACTAGCCCTTCCAAATGAGTCAGATGAGATGGCAATTGCGATCAACGGCAAACAAAACAAAATCAAACTCAATGATTTTAGGGCGCTGGCTAAATCACTTGAGATGAATGATAAAAATTTCGATGATGCTGTCAATCGCGTGAAGTTAATTAAAACAAGTGTGGATAAATTTTTGAATAACTCATTCCTCCCCGCTGAATTCAAAGCCTGAATTCAACCGGGAAGTGCCCCACGTAGCTGGTTGAAGACCTCGGTGGGTGTTTGAAAACCCAAACACTTTCGTGGTCTGTTGTTTAGTCGTCGTTCAACAAAACTTATATCCTTTTTCGTAAATTTCGCAAGGTCAGTCTTCTTCGGAATGAAACGCCGAACTAACCCGATCGTATTTTCAACCGTTCCCTTCTCCCAGCTGCGATATGCGCCACAGAAAAAAGAAAGTGTTCCGAGGGTCACATTTACCCGCTCATGTTCAGTGTTCTCAGATCCATTGTCATAAGTAATGCTACATCGAACCGATTGCGGATAGTGAGACAAACGTCTATTGATTGCCGTTCGTGTCTGTGATGCTGTCTTACGTTTAACCAATGTCAATTTTGTGTAACGGCTTTTGCGCTCAACTAGCACCTGTGTAGCAGTTTTGCTTGCCCTGGATATCATCGTATCCGCTTCCCAATGTCCAAACTCTTTCCGCTGATTTACCGCTGTGGGACGCTCTGAAAGACTGATCCGGTTCGGTATATGCGACTTTCTATGTTTACGGCTGTGTCCTTTTTTATGCCTCTGCTTATGCCGCCGAGGAAGATAGCCAATCAAATCTGTACGCTTCTCATATATCCATCGGTAGATCGATTCATGACTCGCCGTTAATGACTGACTCTTAAGCTTCAATCGACCGGCAATTAGTTCCGGTGACCAACCCTCTTTTAGTCGCTTCTCGATATGTCGTTGAAGCTTCAAGTTCTTAAGCCATTCCCGTTGTCCAGCAGCCTGTTTCCGCTCCTTAGCTCGCTCATGCGCTTTGTGGGGCAGATAATATCCTTGATATACCGGTGGAGCATTTCGCAACAGCTCCCGTTCGATCGTTTTACGATCTCGTCCCATTAGTCGCCCAATCTCGCTAGGCCCTCGTCCTTCGGCTTTAAATATTGAAAGCTTCTCTCGCTCCTCCAAACTTAAATGTCTGTATTTCTTTTTCATACCCACCTTCTATCATACTAGGTGGGGCACTTCCTCTTTGAACTTGGAAAGTCAATTTTCAGAACATTTTCCAGGTGAGATATAAACGAATGTTTAAGTAAGCTTATTCGAATAAACAATCTGACAACAGCACTTGTGAAAAATAACCGCTTTCATCGAGATCTTTAGTGATTCCTTCGGTTGTGATCAGTACCTTTTCAATGGTTTTTTGAGCTTGAGGTAATTTAGAAATTTTATTTTCTATATCATCGATGATCCATTTTCCAATTTTTCCTGAGTAGTATTTTAATTCGCATATAGTAATAACCGGGTCGTGCCGTTCGAACAGTAAATCGATTTGAACTCCCTCTTTTGTATTGGTTTCGCGGTTGAAGTAAGATCCAAAATCTGACACCAATTGGTCAATTTTAAGTCTTTTTGCTATTTGGTTTATATGTTTAAGGCAAAGCCTTTCGAATGCCAGCCCTTGCCATGCCTGATACTTTCTTGATCGCATGATTTGAGAAAAAAGATTTTCTTCCAGGTTTTTTTCAATTTTTTTGAAATTTGGTTTAATAAATTTAAAATAGAAATGGATATACTCATCTTCCAGTCTATATCTTTTTAACTTACTCTCCTCTGGTTTTCCACAAGGGATGTATCCCTTAATAAATCCCGCTTTTTCAAGATTATCCAAATAGCGTTGAAAGCCTCCCCCCTCCGTCATTTTTAGTGCATCCAGCAGTTCTGTTGCTTTTAAACTTTTATACTTGCTAAAAAGCATTATCATTTTTCTGTATACTTTGTCTTCATGGAAGACATCTTTAAAAATTCTATCAAACTCTTTTGTAAAGTAGCCATCTTTTGAAAGGGCCAATTTGTTTATGTTAACCGCAACGGAACGATTATTCTCAAATTGCATAAGATATGCAGGGATTCCCCCACAAAACATATAGAGATTCATTATCTCCCGCTGAGATCGTTTTCCTTCGAAAAAATCGTAAGTCTCCTTGATGGATAGTGGTTGCAGACAGATTTCAAGATTGATGCGTCCGTAAAGGGATGAGGAATTGATCACTGAATCGACCATAAATGAAGCGATAGATCCGCAAAGCACCAGAGTAAAATCCTCTCTCTTTGACCAAAGGTTGTTCCATCCCCAAGTGAGCTCCGAGATCATTTCCGACCGCCTATTTGCCATGTAGGGGATCTCATCTAGAAAAAGGATCATATCGTGTTTATGTTTTGTTTCATCAATAGCTTTATCGAGCAATTTAAAGGCCTCAATCCAATTTTTACATTGTGCGGTTCTGTAAAGATTGTTTTTTGTGATATCAGCAAGGGTTTCGAGAAAAGAGGAAATTTGCCTCTCTTTTGACTGATTTTCCAATCCTTCGAACTTCCATATATTCTTATCTTTGTAATATTCTTCAATGAGTCTTGTTTTTCCCACCCGGCGCCTTCCGTAAATTGCAATCAGGCTGGCGCTGTTTTTGTCATACTCCTCTTTCAGAACTCTTTTCTCATACTCTCTTCCGATGAATTTCATGGTACCTCCATAAAAATGTCCGATTAGGGGTAAAAAATGGTCTTATAGGACACTTTTGTCAACAGATAATTGTGTCCGATTAGGGATTAAAAATAGCATTATAGGACACTTTTGTATTGTTAACTGTGGGACATTTCGCATGTTACGGTAATAGTCATTACCCCTTGACGCTCTAATTTTCACCCGCTACTCTTCCCCACAGTTTTTTTACTTATCGCTTACAGTTTATAGCTAACACAAAGGAGCTCACATGATATTCGGTCCCACATATGATGAGATGCTGCATCCTGAAAAGATCGACGGGAAAATAAGGGAGAGGGCGCTCAAAGTGCGAAATGATGACCCTCTCGACCCGATCAACCTCTTCAACATAACGTGGAAGGATGAAAAGAACAGGATCTATTATCAGGTCATCCCTGAGGAGATCACAGGTGTGGCCGCCCCGATCGTCGTCATATATTCCAAGGAATTTCCGACAGGCTCGCACAAATCGGGCGCTACATATTCCGTGCTGATGGAAAAACAGCTTCGAAATGAAGTCGATCCCAAGAAGCATACGCTCGTCTGGCCATCCACCGGCAATTATGGAATCGGCGGGGCGTGGGTCGGTTGTCGCATGAAATACGACTGCCTCGTGATACTCCCTGAGGAGATGAGCCAGGAGCGCTTTGACAGGATTGAGAGCTACGGCGCCCGCTATATCAAAACACCCGGGTGCGAATCGAACGTGAAGGAGATCTACGACAAGACGTGGGAGTTGAGAAAGTCCGACCCCGATAAGATCCGCATCATGAACCAGTTTGAGGAGATGGCCAACTATCGTTTTCATTATCAGGTTACCGGAAATACGATCGTCGAACTTGCGAGCGAGCTCAAAGCGCAGCAGATCGGAAATGGAAAGATTGCAGCATTCGTTTCATCGATGGGTTCTTCCGGTACGATCGGCGCGGGTGATCGTATCAAGGAGGAGTGGAGGGATCATCTGATAGTCGGGCTTGAACCTGTTCAATGTCCAACCCTCTATTCAAACGGCTACGGTGGGCACGACATTCAGGGGATTGGCGACAAGCATGTAACATGGATTCATCACACTGACAACATGGACGCGATCATGTGCGTCGATGACATGGAGTGTAAGTTGGGGCTCCAGCTTTTTACAGACGATGTCGGAAGCAAATTTCTCACAAAAGAGGTGGGTGTGAAGGAGCAGGATGCAAAGATGCTCTCTGAAATTTTCGGCATAAGCGGGATCTGCAACCTCATCGGCGCGATCAAGACGGCAAAGCATTATCGCCTTGGCAAGGATGATGTCATCGTCACCGTTTGCACCGACGCCATCGACCGCTATCATTCTGTAATGAAGGGGCTAGACGACCAGTTCGGAAAGCTGTCACCTTCCGAATCTCACAACAGGCTGCGCCATATCTTCCACGGCGCGCGCACGGATTATATACTCGAAGGGACTCAACATGCCCGCGATTGCTGGCACAATCTAAAATACTACACATGGGTCGAGCAGCAGGGAAAGACTGTCGAAGAGCTGAACCGCCAGCGGACGAAAGAGTACTGGCTGGAGGAGCAGTCGGAGATCTCTGAAGTTGATGCGATGAATCTAAAAAATCGCAATAATGCAATCGCTGGTCGCTAGTTACTGGTTATTTAGTGTAGGGGCGGTTCGCAAACCGCCCTACATGCAAAAAAGGCTTCAACACGCACATTAAAGGCGCACTTTTTAATGGCAATAAATCGAATGAAAAACGAATAAACTCAATAAATACAATATAATACATTATTAATAAAGGCGCACATTAAAGGCGCACTTTTTTCTGGAATTGTTGCTATTTTCCATGTATAGTCATCATATGTTTCCTGCCTTTCCTAAAATTAATAAAGAGCTTGAAAGACTCTCAGTGGAAATTATCAGTCGCTCTGCACAGCTTGGCAGAGGGCTCAATCCGAAACTGGTTAAATCGATCAGTGAGTTTATGATGAATATCAATAGCTATTATACCAACGCTATGGAGGGAAATCCCTCTCTGCTGAATGATATTCAAGCTGCATTGAATAAACACTACTCAACAGATGAAAAGCTTCGAAACTATCAATTGGAACACATGGCGCACATTTCAACGCAACGGGAGATGATTGAGCGATTGGAAAATGAAAAAGATTTAGATGTTTGTTCAATAGATTTTCTTTGTTGGATCCATAAAGAATTCTATTCAAAACTTCCAGATGAACTTTGCTATGCACACACTCGGAGTGGCGAAAAAATACCTGTATTGCCAGGTGTTCTCAGAGATCGTCCCTCTTCTGTGGGACAACACCTTCCACCCGTTGATTTAGATGAGGTACGAGGCAATCTCAATAATTTTCAAAGATGCTATTCTTTGAAAAATGTAGAAGAAACAAAAAAAGTTGTTGCTCTTGCAGCTTCGCATCACAGGCTCTTGTGGATACATCCCTTCAGAGATGGGAATGGAAGAGTTGCCCGCCTTTTTACAATTGCCTACCAGCATCAAATTGGTGTGGGTTCAAATGGATTATGGACGATCACACGCGCATTCGCAAGAAATCGGTCAGAATATGATAAGCATTTGAGTTTAGCAGATCGGTCAAGAAGAAACGACTTTGATGGAAGAGGACTTCTATCTGAGGAAGATCTGACATTGTTTTGTACATATTTTTTGAAGGAGTGTATTGACCAGTTGAAATTCATGGAATCGACTTTGGAGCTCCACGAATTTGAAAGAAGATTTGAAAATTATTTGGGATTTATGGTTTCGCAAAAAAAGATTTCTAAAAAATCCGTCGAAGCCCTTCGCGAAATGTTTTTCAGGGGAGAAATTAAACGCGGAGATATTCAAAAGATATGCTCTGTAAAGAAAAGAAGGGCAACTGCAATTATCAAAAACCTTTTGGAAAACTATCTGATAACCAGCAATTCGCCACACGGCCCACTTCGACTCTATTTTTCAGATGAATCTGCAGCGCATCTGTTTCCGAAGCTGGTTTAGAATATGGTGAAAAAACCCGTTACATCCTGAATTTGACCATATACCATATACTACATGCTATATGCTTTTTTGTTTTTCAAAAATTCCCATTTACACCTACGCCGTAGGAGCCGTTTCCATTTTTTGAAACGTTGACAACCGGCGTGACTGATACCTTTGGTTTTTTCTTGATTAGCGCGCCGATGCCGGTGCCGATGCCCGCAGTGATTAGCATTGTCCCAACGATCGATACTGGTATCATTACCTTTCCTAGCCCCTTGAAATCATCAGGGTCGCCTGAATTGTTGTTTTTGCTTCCTGAACTGGCTACGGCTATATACGTTCCAATTGCTGCACCACCCGCCAGCGCCCCGATTCCCATCCCCTCTAACCAGTACGATTTTCTTTCGGCCTTGCAGGGCAGGCTTGTCAGGATTGTTACGGCTGTTAATGCGATCACGAGTAATTTCTTCATAATTCACTCTCCTTTGTTTGTTGTTCGATCAAAGGAGAATGCAAGCAGCCTGCCAACTATGCCAAAAAGGGTAAGAAAATTTTAGTAACGATTTCAAATAATTAGGGGGTTGAAAAAATCACCGACTAAGGATGCCAGACGGCATTTATCCAACATTGACCAAAAATAACTAACGAAAATGCAAAAGCGCATGTAGCATGTGGCATGTAGACAAAGGCTCGTATTGCTGGCTTTTTTCCACATACCATATGCTACATGCCACATGCTGCCTTTATATTGACAATCCCCTTTTAGATCAGTAGTTTCGCCTAAATATGAATTTTAACCTCTCACAGCGGGATTCAGAAGTCCTTGAGATGATCATCACCGACTATATTGCAAGCGCGCGGCCGGTTGCCTCCAATGCCATCTCAAAGCATTACATCCCCCGTTTATCTCCGGCGACGATAAGAAATGTCATGTCCGAGCTTACTACCTTGGGGCTCATTTCCCAGCCACATACTTCGGCCGGTAGGATACCGACAAACCAGGGTCTTAGGTATTTTGTAGATAGCATGCTCGAGTTTGGAAATCTTTGTTCCGAAGATGAAAGGATGATCAGGGAGCGATTCAACGAACCTCAAGGAGGGATAAAGTCTCTGCTCACGCAGGCCTCACAAGCCTTGGCGACATTTACAAAACATGTGGGACTCGTCTCCGCCCCCGTCTGGAATGATGTCGTTTTCAAGAGGATAGAATTTATCAGGCTTTCAAAATCGAGGCTGCTCGGCATATTCGTCGGTCAGGATGGCCGCGTACAGAATCGCATCATCGAAGTCAGTGAGGATTTTTCACTTCGCGAGGTCGACAAGATCAACAGCTATTGCAATAACGCCTTTCACAATCTCACACTCGATCAGGCCAAAACCAAAGTGAGAAGGGAACTCGATGAACATAAGATTGATTATGACCACCTCATCGCCAAGGCCTTCACATTTGCAGATCAGATCTTTAACAAGCTCCCCTTGGGCGAGTTGATGGTCGATGGCGAGACGCACCTTCTGGATGCCTCACGCATGAACGAGGTGGAGAAGATAAAAAAGCTGATGCAGTTTTTGGATGAGAAGGAGAGCGTGCTCAAGCTGCTCGATAGGTGCAAGGAGGCTGAAGGGGTAAAAATTTTCATCGGAGCGGAATCGGGAGATGAAGCGCTCACGGAATCGAGCATCGTTACCGCTCCATACTCGCAAGGGGGAAAGATCGTTGGGACGATCGGCGTGATCGGCCCTACTTATATGAATTATTCAAAAACGATTTCAGTTGTAGATTTTACAGCAAAATTATTGAGCGATTTACTGGATGCAAAGGAGTAAGGTTATCATGACTGTTAAAAAGGATTCAAAACAAAGGGTAAAAGAGGAAATAGAAAATGAGATCACCGGGGATGAGGTTCAGGGTGCGGGTACTTCCGAAGATGAGCAGGATGCGAAGTCCCTGACCGATGAACTCGAAGCGGCTCAAGCCGAAGCCAAGGGACACTACGATAAGCTCCTTCGCGTGATGGCGGAGTTTGAAAATTTCAAAAAGCGTATCTCGCGGGAGCACACTGAATATTTGAAGTATGGCAACGAAAAGCTGCTCAACGCGCTTATCCCCGTCATCGATGATTTCGAGCGGGTCCTGGATCATATACCTCCTGACGCCAAAAATGAGCTCAAGAGCTTTGGCGACGGGATGGAGCTCGTTCATAAAAATGTCCTGACAGTGCTGGCCAAGTTCGGTTTGAAAGAGGTTGAAGCGCTGGGCAAGGAGTTCGACCCCAATTGCCATGAAGCGATCGGTTATCAGCCAAGTTCAAAGTATCCGCAGAACATAGTGATGGAGGTGCATCGCAAGGGATACTGGATGCAAGACAGGCTTTTGAGGGCAGCCATGGTTACAGTCTCTCAAGGGAAAACAAAAAAAGAGGGATGATCATATCGTGACAAAATCATTTCGAATGAAACTCGTTCTATCGTTCTTGTTCACTCTTATCGTTATTTCGTCCGGATGCGGCAAGACCGCAGTGGCTCCAACTCAGAGCTCTCTCTATCCCAGTATCGCTGAAAAACAAGCTAGATTGGATTTTGAAGAGGCGAAGAGCAACTTTGAAGCGAAGCGATACGACCTTGCGCGCACTTTCTTCGAAGGGATCGTCGAGGGAGATTTTTACAACGAACTCACCGATCCATCCCTCTATTATCTCGGGGAGATATCATCGATCAGAGGAAGGTCCGAAGATGCGTTGCGCTATTACGACAAGGCAGTTTCCCGCGTTTATAATCCAAAAATATCGCCTGAAGCGTATTTCAAAGCCGCGCTGATACTCTTTGAGATGAAGAAATATACTGATGCCGTTGATCATCTCTTGAGCATAAAAAGAGGGGATGCAAAGACTGAACTGCTGATTCAGGCCGATTCGCTCGGCATGCTCTCGGCGACCAAGGCAAACTTTTCTACCTTTATCTGGGCGCTGAATTTGATGGATGATTACAAGATGCTCTCAACGCCTCCACAATGTCTGAGGGCAGAATCTCAGGATGCGGATTTAGCTATTGATCAGGAGAGTTGGGGGTGTATCTTTGAAATTATAGCAGAGGATGGAGCGAAGATGGTCGCGGATGAGTGGCTGCGCTATAATAATCTGAACAGCGATCAACTCGCTGGTTACTATGACGAACAGAGAAGGGGGCTCCATTCAGGGGGATACCTCTCATATGCGCTCGCACGCTCTTATTACTACGAGGGAAAAAGGGATGAAGCTCTCAAAGAGCTCAAGAATTTCAAACAGAGTTATGGAAAGCATGATCTGTATGATCAGGCTATGCTCTTATATAATGAAGTGAGCGATCAGGTGGGTGAAGGTGGTGTTAAGATCGGCGTCCTCCTTCCGCTCTCGGGAAAATACAAAGTGTATGGAGATTCGGTGCTCAAGGGGATCGAATGTGCGGCAGGCATATACGAGCCGTGCAAGGGTTCCGGCAACGTTAAACTTTTTATCAGGGACACAGCCGGCAACCCGGGAGTTGCTGCAGAGGCGATGAGATCGCTGAATGATGCAGGCGTGGTCGCCGTCATCGGCCCTTTGATGTCTATAAATGAAGAAGCGGTCGCGGCTCTTACAAAAGAATTTAAACTTCCGATGATCAGCTTTACCCAGAAGGGAGAGGCCTCTGCTAACGAATACCTTTTCAGAAACAGGGTCAGGACCGAAGATGAGGTGGAAACCATCGTAAAATACGCATCTGAGGTGAAGGGACTCAAACGATTCTATGTTCTCCATCCTTTGAGCGCAAAGGGGACTGAGTATTTCAAGCTCTTCGCAAAAAGCGTTATGGAATATGGTGGAAAGATAGTCGGCGATTATGAATATTCCCCAAACCAGCTCGGCTTTATGGAAGAGATCAAGAGGCATTTCTTGCTCGCGGGCGGAAAAAATAGTGACGTCTATTTTCAAGCTGTATTCATCCCTGACTCTTACTGGACCGTCGGAAGATTAGCGTCGGCGATATCGCTTGCGGGTATCGAAGGTGTGCAGTTTTTGGGAAATTCCAGATGGAACAACGATCGTCTGGTTCAGGATGCAGGTGAATTTATAAATAACGCGGTTTTCACGGATGCCTTTGTGAAAAATGGCAAGGATCTCTTGAGCCGGCATTTTACCGATGACTTCAAAAGCGTTTACGATCTAGAACCGACGTTGCTGGAAGCTCTTGGGTTCGACTCTGCAAGGATGATCATCTCATCTTCACAAAGCGGCAGCGATCCGGGCAGGGATTATGTCAAAAAGCATCTCTCGAACATCAGCAATTTTCAGGGCGTCACAGGGAGTTTGAGCGTTGATGAAAAGAGGAATGTCCAAAGAAAACTCAAACTTCTCATTGTCAGAAATGGGAAGATCGAGGAGCTGTGAAGATATCCGAGAGAAACTTAATAGACATCATATCCAAAGGAAGCCTCAAAAGGGCTAGAGGTCTTCTCTGCGGCATCGGAGATGACGCAGCTGTCATCGAGGCAGGAGAGGGAAGAGCTTGGCTTATCTCTACAGACGCCCTTTTCGAGGGTGTGCATTTCGATCTCGGTTATACAACTCCTAAAAAGCTTGGCAGGAAATCGCTGAATGTCAATTTGAGCGATATCGCAGCCATGGGTGGGGTTCCGAAATTTTTTCTAGTGAGCATTGGAATACCCAAGACTATCGACGAGGGCTTTGTCAAATCGCTCTATGCCTCGATGGCAGAGTGCGGAAGAGAGCATGGCGTAGAGTTGATAGGCGGTGACACTTCGTCGTCAAAATCGGATCTGGTCATATCGGTCACGATAATAGGAGAGGCGAAAAGTGGTTCAGTTGTATTTCGATCGGGCGCCAGATCGGGTGACTCGATCTTCGTGAGTGGAATGCCAGGGTTCTCCGCATTAGGCCTTGAGATGTTAAAACGAAGAATTAAAAAGCCATCGATGTTTATCGAAAAACATCTCGATCCCACACCTCAATTGAAGCTTGGAAAATGGCTGGCTGATACGGGAATAGTCAATTCGATGATCGATGTGAGCGATGGCCTGATTTTGGATCTCGACAGAATCGCTCAATGTTCAAAGGTGGGGTATATTGTCGAGATCGATAAGATCGTGAAGGATAAAAAATTCGATGAAGTTGCAGGGAAGATGCGATTGTCGCGAGAGGAGCTGATACTATCAGGTGGAGAGGACTATTCTCTGCTCTTCACAGTCGGAAAAAGGAATCGCAGTAAATTTTTGAAATTATTGAAGCAGGAAAAATCCTTTTGTGATACTATTTACGAAATCGGAAGGATCACGGATGCCTCTACGAAAAAAGCTGTCGATTCAAAAGGGCGCACTGTGAAACTTCCTAAATTGGGGTTCGATCATTTTTTGTGAGTTTATTCGCTAACATAATCTTCTTTTTGCTTCTCCTCTGTGCCTCGGCATATTTCTCAGGCACGGAGACAGTCCTCTTTTCCCTCTCCAGGGTGCAGAGACGAAGCTACAGGACAAAAAAAACGCTTGCGGCCAAAAAAATATGCGAGATCTTTGCAAAGCCGCGAGAGATTCTGGTCACAATTCTCATCGGCAATGAAATAGCAAATGTCGCGCTCTCCGTTGTCGGCGCGTCGATCTTAGCATTCCTCATAAGAGGCGATGTCAGGATGGAGAGCGCAATATCCATTCTCATCATAACACCCCTTCTGCTGATATTCGGCGAGATAATGCCAAAGAGCATCGCGATAAACTTCGCGCGGAATCTTGTCCCCATAGTCATATTTCCACTCATCCTCTTTTCGAAGATCGTCTGGCCGCTGAGGGTTGTATTTACCTGGGTAGCGAACAGAATCACCCACCTCTTCGGCGGGAGTTCGAGAAAGTCGAGCGCCGCTATGATGGAGGATGAATTCAGGCGTCTCGTTGATCTTGGAAAGAAGGAGGGGGCTTTAGAAGAGGAGGAGCGCGATCTCATACACAAGGTGTTCGATTTCAGCGACAAGGTTGTTTCAAATATCATGACACCTGTTAACGAAATATTCTCACTACCTGTGAACATGCCTTACAACCTTATGCTCAAGAGGATCATGGAGGAGAGATTCAGCAGAGTGCCTATCTATGAAGGCGAGTTGAATAATATAATCGGGATTTTGCATGTACGGGATCTCTTCGCGTATGAGAAACAGAAGGATTCGGGCGGTCTTCATGATATGAAGGCGTGGCTGCACAAATCGCTATTTGTCGAACCGAATGAGCCGATCGAGAAGCTTTTAAGATCATTTCAGATGACACATCTGCATCTCGCGTTGGTTAAAGGCGAAAATGATATTCTTGGAATCGTTACGCTGGATGATGTTTTAGAGGAACTCTTCGGTAAAATTCAGGAGAGAAAGAGGATATGACGCTGACAGTTCTTATACCGCTTTTGGTTGTTCTTTTATTGATCCATGGCTTTTTTTCCGGAAGCGAGATGGCAGTGGTCAATGCCGACCGGAATAAGTTGAGGGCCAAGGCTCATGTTGGAAATAAGGGCGCCAAAATAGCCCTGGCCTTTCTTTCCAATCCCACCCGGTTTTTTTCTGTAGTTTTGTTCGGAACTAATATCTGTATCGTCAGCGCATCGGTCGTCGTGACTTTGTATATCATCAAGACTTATGGCTTTGAATATCTGCCACTTGCTATGCTCTATGGCCCGTTGGCCCTTCTCTTCGGAGAGGTGTTGCCCAAATCTGTCTATCAACGTCATGCGGACAATCTTGTGGTGAGAGTCGCTCCTCTTTTGCAGTTTTTTTATTATCTCCTCTATCCCTTTGTCACCCTTCTCACCATTTTTACAAATATCTTTTTGCGCAAGGTCAAAAAGGCGGTGCCGCATACCAGATCCCTTGAGGTGACGAGAGAGGATCTCGAGCTGATGGTCGAGCCAACTTCTTCCGAAACGGGGACGACCGATATCAAACTTTATGAACGGACGATGGTTTCGAGAATACTGGACCTGGCTGAAAAGCGCGTTGAAAATGTCATGACCCCTCTCGTCGATATAGTGGCGCTTCCGATCACGGCATCAAGGGATGATGTGATAAATGCCCTTGAAGAGAATGAATATTCGAGGATTCCGGTTTATAAGGACAGAATTTTCAATATCGTTGGCGTCATCAAGGGTGCGGATCTGATCTTCAATCAAAAAGATATGCCGCTCAAAAAGTTTATATCGCCGATTGTCTATGTCCCGGAGGATATGCATCTCGACGAGCTTCTGATAAGTATGAGGCGGGAGGAATCTCCCATGGCTGTCGCTGTCGATGAATACGGTGCTGCTACAGGGCTTGTCACAGCTGAGGATCTCTGGGAGGAGGTCGTAGGCGAGATCAGGGATGAACACGATGAAGATGTACTCCCTTACAAGACGCTTGGGAAGAATAACTATTTGGTCAGCGGTCGCCTCGAGATAGAGCAGGCAAATGATGATTTAGACCTCGACATCCCCGAGGGGGATTATGAAACGATCGCAGGATTACTTCTTCATCACCTCGAACATATTCCAAAGCAGGACGAGAAGCTTACCCTTGACAACCTCACCTTTATCGTGCGACGAGCCTCCAAACGCGTCATCCTAGAGGTTGAGGTGATCAAGAAGTAATCGTAGATATTCAAGTCTATGTGCCATGGTTAAACGAATTAGCTTTGGATATTTACCCAGCGAGCAAAGCGAGCGTGAGGGGGAGGCTCCGTCGGCTTTGCCGAGGGAGGGGGCGACGCTAGCCCCGGAAATAGAGGTTATTAAAAAATGAGCACAGCATATTTCGAATGTTTTAACGGCATCGCCGGGGATATGGTAATTGGGGCCATGCTTCATGCGGGGCTCCCTCTCGAACATCTGCAGGATGAACTCTCTAAACTTGGGTTAAGCGGTTATAAAATTTCCGTCGAAGAGAAGTGGCGGACAATCCACGGTGCCGATTTTAAAGTTCATATCGAAGACAAATCGTATCACAAAAAATACGCTGAAATAATCAGGATCATCGAAGATAGCTCGCTCTCTGGATTCGTAAAGGGGCTGTCAAAAAAAATATTCAAGCGGATGGGCGAGGCAGAAAGCGCTGTTCACGGCTACTCAGTCGGTGATGTGCATTTTCACGAGGTGGGGGATATAGATGCGATCGTTGATGTGGTGGGGGCGTGCATCGGCGTCGAGTATTTCAATTTCGATTTGATCGCGGCCTCTCCGATCCCCTTCGGAGGTGGAAGTGTTAAGTGCGCACACGGTGTTTTGCCGAATCCGGCTCCTGCAACGCTCGAGTTACTAAAGGGCATTCCACTTGAAACCTGCGCTATAAAGGATGAGATCGTCACACCCACTGGTGCTGCGATAATCACGACGATCGCGCAGCATTTTGGAGAGAGCCCGCTGCAAAAAATTGAGAAGATTGGATACGGCTTTGGCGATAAAGATTATGGAGAACGGGTCAACGCCCTCAGGCTCCTGATCGGAGATGGTTTCCCTGTTGTCGTAATTGAGGCGAATATCGACGACATGAATCCCCAGATCTTCGGATATGTCATGGAGAGGCTGTTGGAAAGAGGTGCTGTCGATGTGCTCATGCAGCCTATGCAGATGAAGAAGAACCGCCCGGGCATTTTGCTCTCCTGCCAGTCCCCATGGAATAAAAAAGATGAGCTGATCGATATTATTTTGAAGGAGACGACGACATTCGGCGTGCGCTACTATCCAGTCGAGCGAAAAGTTTTGAAGAGGGAATTAAAGACTGTCATCGTTGAAAATATGAATGTCAGAATCAAACAGGGTTTCGATGACGATGGAAATCTCATCAAAGAAATCCCCGAATACGAAGATGTTAAACGCCTCGCGAGAGAGAAAAACCTCTCCCTTCAATCCGTTTATAAACTGGTATTAGAAAAAGTGTGAATATAATCACAATATATCAAGTTAATATTGACATATTTTCACAATTTTTAAAGGTCTTGGGAAATGAAGAACTTTTTTATTGGAGGAATGAAGAAAGGATGGCAGAAATCGACTTTCTCTATGAGCGCCAGGGCCAAATCTATCCGCTTGAGGTTAAATCCGGAATCAATGTGAAGAGCAAAAGTTTGCGCTATTACGATGAAAAATATAAACCATCATTGATGATCAGGGCAACGCTTCTAAATTTGAAAAAAGATGGAAAGGTTTTAAATGTACATCTCTATGCTTTGCCTTCTCTTCCCAGGCTTTTGAATCTGATTTGATCTATGGCGCCTTATACGGATCACATTTTTCATCAGTCTTTGCATTAAAACAGGTGAAGTAGAAGTTGTTATCCTCGCGTTCTTCGAAGAGCTTGTCTCCGAGATCGATGAAGAGATAAAACCCTTCCTTGTCATTTGGATCAATGATGCCGTTTGGAAATGAGAGATTCGTGGTGGAGCCTGAAAGGATATCCTTGTTCACCGGTAGAACAAAATCAAATTTACCGGTGTAATTCACATTATCCCTTTGACCGACTGATCTCATTCTTGAAGCACGGACGATTCCTACAGAATAATTTTTATTTATCACATTTGCTTTGCCGATATTTTTTATAAAAATAGCCCCACCGTACTGATTCGCTTTCACATCTGTGATGATCAAATCCGGTTTTAGCGTTGCAAGATATTTTTCATCGCATACATCTCCGATGTTGTTTTTATCCGCATCCTCCTGACCCTTGTTGGAAAATTTTGGACAGTTGTCTTTTACGTTTAGAACTCCATCGCCATCAATGTCGTCGTCGCATTCGTCGCCGATCCCGTCCTGGTCCAGATCCTCCAGCCATATAGCTTCAACTTTGATCTTGAGCTCCTTGTCGGAAGGGTCAGGAATGATGTTGCTGACTGCAATATCTATGTCATTCGTCTTTCGGCTGCTTACACATTTGAGCTCCATGAGTTTTTTATCCGCGGAGTTTTCGTTTGCATTGAGTGCAAAGCCTTTAATATTGTGACTTTGAATAACCTGATTGGTTTTGTAATAGAAGGGTTTCGATGCATCTTGGATGCCTGTGGTTTCGAATGCCCATGCGTCAATGAGGCAGAGGGGGCATGTTGGATTTACTGAAAATGAAATAATCAAATTGTCCGGCTTGCTTCCAAAATTTTTGTTCAGGTCATAATGAAGATAGTAAGCACCAAATGGCTGTAGTTTCCAGTCAGAATCTGAGATATATTCAAATGAAGTGCTTCTTGGGAGTCCGCGAGATGAGGGGCTTGCGCTTTTATTGGAGGTGCCAAGCCTTAACATGGTCGAAGTTGGCGATTGCCAGATATTACCTCTTGTATAATACCCCTTTTGCCGGATGAAGTGAAAATCGTCTAAATTGAGTTCTGGTGGGGGAGAATCGTAGTTGCTAGTTAAAAAATGCATGTGGAATTTTCGAGCCAGAGTCAAAAGGGAGAGATTGTTTTCAACGAGGAAATTTAAAAAGGTCTGTAATTTCCAGCCACCTCTGTTGAAATAATCTTTCATAAGATCGAATGCTACGTCGTAGCCATATCCAACTGTCGGGACTGTTTTCATCTTTGTAAGATATTCTGTCAGGTAATCGTAAAATGGTTCATAATATTCAGTGTAGAGCATATCCTTCGGAATTGGGTAGGTATACATCTTGGTCACTTTATTGTTGATAGTTTCACTATAGGGTCCCCAATAGTTATATTTTCCATCTATAGCGTTGTCCATCCATGCTGCCATGCTTTCAGCTGCTGCTTTGGCGAATAAATTGTCAGTTTTGCTCAACGTAAAAGATTTATCTCTATATCCATATTCGTATTGAATAAAGTGAAAGTATTCATGGTATGCGGTGTAAAACTTTTCACCAACATACTTTAATACAATATCCTTATCATCTTTCGAAGCTCTGCCTGCTAAAATAAACGGTGGAGATATTCTTACGGGGATTTTAAAATTTGGAACATTAAACCCAAGTGATATAAACTTTTTTCTAACCCACTCCATATGTATGGCTGTTTTTAAAATTGGATCAGGCACAGAAAAAATAGATGGTGTTCGTTTTTCTTTTGAGCCGTCTGGGAGGGCGATCTCAAAGTTTGTGAGCAGATCAGCATCAGGCGTATTATATTTTTTGTCATTACCAGTGCAGCCTTTAAAATATTGAAAACGGAAATTGGCCGTTTCGTAATAATATTTACAAGTTGAACTTAGGGATTGTATTTTTTGTCCAAATTCTTCCTTTGAAGAATCTGTTTCGTCACTTTTTAAGTTGCTGAAAGATTGATTTATAATTTTTTCAATATCAGCTTTGAAATGTTCTCCAAAGCGTTCGGCAAGATCAAGGATCAGGTAATAAACTCCTGTGCCCGACTCCTCGGCTGAAGGAAACTGAAACCTCTCTCCATGTTTGCCCATATAGACATTTCCCTCAGCTTGCATCTCACCTGCGAATATTTTTGCAATATTTACGATATCCTTATCGGTCCAGCTATCGAACCATCGTTCCTGCTCTGCTTCGATTTTGTTAAGAAGAAAATCGTGGATAAAAAGGTTTTCCTTTAACAGATCGTCTTTGGATTTGTCGCTGGAATAGATATTGTCCGCAATGCTGTAAAATTCGGAATTTTTCAAATTCAATGTAACATTCGGTATAGTTTTTTCCTGTTGGATTTTTGGGGGAATTCTTTCCATGGCCTGTGTGTAAATTAAAAAGGCAAACAGTGCTATTATCACAACAAACAACGATATTATTTTCATAAGTTATCTCCTGTCAGCAGTGTTCATCTTCTGGCTTCAAGCCAGTCATACAGCGGTTGATACACGAACTCCTTTGCATCCTCTCCAATCAAGACGTCGAGATGACCAAAGCCTTCGAGAAGGTGATACTCCCGATCAGTGCTCTTTATCAGTGTCGGCCCCATAGCCTTCCACTCGAAATTCATGCCAAGGGCGTCAGTCCACATTTGGGAGGCGAAGACTATTATCGGAATGTCGACTTTTCCAAGATTTTCTCTGAGATGGTAACCGGGGCCGGTCGGAGTGTCGCCATCCCAATTTCCGATATAGGTCTCCTCTGCATAATCGACCAGCGGCCAATATGAGGAATCTGTTGTCATATTGAACGCAAGGAGCATGCCGACGGTCGAGTAGTTATTTTCTACATTTGTGAGCTGGGCATCTCCCCACGCGTTTTGATACTGGTCGGCGAGATAGTCAGTGACAGTATTGAAGCCTTCATACGGACCGTAAGTCGGCCCCTGATCGTAATAGAGTCTCACCGCTTCATCAAATCCATCTCCAAAGACCAGAACGATGTTGTTGTAATATGTTACAGGATCTGCCGTGATTCCCATATCCTGAAAATAAGCGCGATTCGCTTCCGAATTTCCCGCGTCAAGCTTTGCATGGATCTCGTTTAAGCTTATACTCTCAAGGCTAGTTGGTGCTCCATCAGTCTCCCACGGGGCGCTATCGAGGATTATCATTCCACTAAGATCATCGTTCCATCTCTCAGCAGCATAAAGATATACGTAGTGTCCCCCTGAGCTGTGTCCCGCTATAAAGACCTTGCTTGCTCCTGTCTTTACCTTGGCGAATTCTATTATTGACTGAATGTCATCAATGAAAACATCATTGCCCCAGGTTGCCATTGAGGAGAGATCCTGGGCTCCCGATGGAACGAAGCTCGTTCTATAATCGAGGCTGAAGATCTCGTATCCGCGATTTGCAAGGTAGAGTCTGAAATCATAATTTTCGTCGTAATTTGTCAGAGAGGCGTCGGGATATAGCTTTGCGTTTGTGAAGGATGGTGGAAGATAGACGACAACCGCCTTTGTGCCAGTCGTCGCATTTTGAACCAGCCTTCTTGCGCCGATTTTATCATATGGGCCAAACGGATATCTCGCCAGATTCCAAACTGTCTCTGTGAGATCGCCTATCGGTTGTGTTGATATCTCATCCCAGCTATAAGTCGTGCCACTATTGCAGCCTTGCATATAGGACGCGCAAATGATTAAAAGGAGACTGAATATTTTTAGCAGCTTCATCTATCATTAATCTAACATTGTTTGTTTGTGAAGAAAATATGATTTTTGATGCTTCGGATATGCAGATTTTTGTTAATGTGATAAAGGGAACCTTATGAAAGTAAAAATCGAAAAACTTGTACATGGTGGTAGCGGGTCAGCCCTTCTTGATGGGAAGATGGTCTTTGTTCCATATGCGGTCCCAGGGGATGAGGTCGAGATCGAGATAGTCGCGTCACATCGTGGTTACGACGAGGCGAAGATAGTGAAAATTGTAAAACCTTCAGATGATAGGGTAGAGCCTGAGTGCCCTGTCTTCGGGCGTTGCGGCGGTTGCCAATGGCAGCATATTTCTTACGATGCTCAGGCCTATTGGAAGGAAAAGATTGTCAGAGAGGCTCTTGTTAGGATTGGCAAAATTCCTGATCCGAATGTTTTGAAGATCATTCCATCGACAGATCAGTGGCATTATCGCAATCGTGTTCAGCTTCATGTAGATCGGGAAGGCCGTGTTGGTTTCTACGCGCCGAAGTCTCAGGATGTTGTTGAGTTCGATGAGTGTCTGATCGCTGCCACTGAGATCAATGAAAAGTTGTCTGAGCTAAAGCCATCTTTGAGAGGACGAGATCGGGGAATATCCATTGAGATAGAGGAGAGGGGTGGGAGCTTTTCCCAGATCAATTCAGCCCAGAACGAAAGGTTGAAGGGGCTGCTTTGCGATTGGCTGAGAGATGTGCCGCATGAAAATGTCGTGGAGCTCTATGCAGGCAACGGCAATTTTAGTTTCGAGCTCTCTAAAATCGCCAAACAGCTGCTTGCGACAGATGTTGACAGAAAGGCGATCGATCATGCGAAAAAAAGGGCGAAGGAAGAGGGTATCGAAAATCTGAAATTTCTCTCCGCAGATGCCAGGAAGAGTTTGAATCTTCTAAAAGAGCCCACCGATTGTCTGGTGCTAGATCCCCCGAGAAAGGGGTGCCAAGATATACTTGAGGATATCGTCAGGAGAGAGCCACGGGCGATCATTTATGTTTCCTGCGAACCAGCCACATTAGCGCGTGATTTAAAACACCTGCTAGAAGCTGGATATAAGCTTGAAAAGGTTCAGCCGATCGACATGTTCCCCCAGACCTTCCACATCGAATCTGTAAGTTTGTTATTAAAAATATAACTATCAACAATGTTTGGACTCTAAGAAAACAAAAGATTCACGATTGTTATCGTCGCAAATGTGAGGACTAAAAATCCGAGTGCCATGAGGCCTATCTCTATTGTTGTGTATTTGGACTCCTTGGCTTTGGGGGCTGGGTATTCGCTCTTTGCCTTAATTTTGACATCGGGAGGGGGAATCTTTTCACCCATTGGCGTCTTTTCTTCCTCCTCCTCTTCGCCGGAGGGGATCTCCTTTTCAGATGGTTCGCCGAGAGGGATCTTGTCAGGGTCGATTCTCGCCGGAGCGTTTTTTGGCGCCACACTTTCAGGTAATGTCGACAGATTTATATCTTTAGGATTGCGGAAGATCATCACGATAGTACCTAGCGCAATCCTGTCCCCATCGTGAAGAAACTCTTCGACGATTCTTCTGCTGTTGAGAAATGTCCCGTTCTTGCTCTCAAGGTCGCGGATGGCAATCCCTCCCCATCGCATATTTATCGTGGCATGCCTTCTCGATATCACATGCTCCTTGATGGAGAGATCACAATCGTCATCCCTTCCGATCGCGTATTCACTCTTGCCATCGGTGAATTCGAGGCGCTTTCCTTCGGCGGCGCCATTTAAGACCTCTAAACTCGGTACCTTCTCCTGCTCGAGCGCTCCCAAAACCTTCTTGAGCAGCTTTACCTCAAGCACCTCGCTGTTGGTCACCTCTTCAGCAAACTCTTCATCTACGGAGCTTACGCGAAAGAGGATATCAAAGGTCTCTATGCTGATGAGATCTGCGTTTTGCAAAAGGGTTTGTTGATTTGTCTGTAATTTGTTTCCATTTAAAAAAGTTCCATTAACGCTTCCGAGGTCGATGATATAAGCGTTTTCTCCCTCGATCAAAACTTTTGCGTGTTGGCGTGAGACGCCTTTTGAAGGGAGAGGAATGCGGCAGCTTGTGAGCCTTCCGATAAAGTTCTCGGCATCTGTGAGTTTTACCTCAACCGATTCCTTGTTCGATCTGTTTGTGATCTTTACTTTGAACATTTCTGACCACTCTCCTGTATTTCTTGTCTAGCAACTTCCACTTCGCTTGGAAACTCATCTTTTGCGATGTCGATAAATTTACAAAACGCCCTGGCTGATTTTTTCATATCGCCGGATGCCTTGTAGGCATTCCCGAGATTATAGTAAGCCCGCGAATATCTCGGGTTGACGACGATCGTGTATTCCCATTCTGAAATGGCCTCAGCAGTCTTGCCCAACTTCAAATAGGCGAGTCCCAGATTGTAGCTCGCTTCTGCAAAATTCGGTTTGACATCCTTTGCCTTTGAAAGTGCGGTGATCGCACCCTCGTATCTTTGTGAGGCTAATTTAGGATTCTGATCGGATATCGCGTCAGCAGTTTCGAGATATGCGCTGCCGAGCTTGAACCAGGCGTTAGCATCCTGCTGCATGAATACGGTGACGCTCTTGTATTCATTGATCGCATCATCAACACGACCCTCATTCATATAATAATCCCCGAGCAGGTTGTGTGCATCGGCTGAATAGGGATTGATCTGGAGGGCTGCGTTGAAAGCCGCAATCGCTTTTGTGGAATCGTGTCGGGAGAGATAGAGCTTTCCCAGCTCGACCCAGTCTTTATCGGACTGTGGCGAGTTGCCTAGCGCCAATCTGAAACGAATCGCGGCCAGATCAAATCTCCCCTGGCTTTCATAGAGGTGAGCTAGCACTTCATGCACATGTGTGAGGTTGGGATCGAGTTCCGTTGCCCGTTTTAAGGCTTTTTCAGCTAAAGCTTCGTTCTTCTGCTTATCATCCTTTTTGGCCAGGGCGAGATAAGCGAGCCCAAGGTTGTAAAATCCATCTGAAAGAGTCCTGTCCTTTTTTATCCCTTTTTTGATTATCGACACAGCCTCTTTGGGGTTTCCCTGGTCGAGATATATTGTCCCCAGATGTACGTAGGCAGGGGCGTAATTTTTGTCGAGTTTGATCGCTGTTTCAAAGTTCGTTATAGCCTCGCCGAATTTTCCCTGAAGCTTCTGAACTAGCCCTAAGTTGTTAAACGCTTCGACGTAGTGTGGGGAGAGTTCAACCGCCGTCTGAAATTCGGTCAGGGCTCGATCGAAGTTTTCCTGCCCTAAAAATATTATCCCCTGATTATTATGATATACCGCGCGGTTTGTCGGCTGCGTGATTTTCTTCTTAGCGTTGGCTGTCACGCCAATGCAGAGCAGTAACAGGATGAGAATCCCGCATTGTATTGCTTTGTAGGGGCAGGTTTTAAACCTGCCCGCAGCACTATATTTTATTCTCAATCTATGCATGGGTTGATCTCTTTCGCATTGTTGAGGGCGTTTTTAGCGCCCTTGTTGTTCTTGAGCTTTTTCAACATATTAGAGAGGTGAAACCAGGAGAGAGCATCTTCAGGGACGAGCTTTGTTGCCCGCTCAAAACCGTTTGCCGCGTTTTTCCAATCCTTTTTCTTCTCGGCTATTGATCCCTGCATGTAGGCGAGATTTCCGGCGAGGAACCTGTTGGGAAGTTTGCTAAGTCCCATCTCTTCCATAGTTTTTAGCACCCCGGCCGAATTTTCTATCGGTATCTTCTTGCGGTTTCTCTGAATCATCAGAAGATATTCAGCTTGAGCCTGCTGATAAAAGATCGAATATGTCTCGCCCGCCTGTTTGTTATATAGTGCCTGAAATGTCAGAAGATTGGTGAGTCCCTGATATCCGAGGGGGGAGTGGACATCCGCGTTGACCGCCTCCTTGAACCATGTCGATGCTACCTCGAGATTTTTAGGGTTGTAGTGGTGTAGCTCGTTTCTTCCTTTTGCGTAATTGGTATAGCACGCTGTTGAATCTGTGAGGGCTGCGATCTGAGAGAGTTTTTCTTCATTATATTTTAGAGTGAGATAATCGAGGATTCCCTTGGCGGCCTTTTTCATGCTGTTGAAAAAATCGGTATGCTCAGGATATGTGATCTCGTAAGTGAACTGCTGGACGAGCTTCTTGCTATTTCCTCTGTAGAGATTGAAATAGATCTCAAGCTTTTTCTCCTTGTGATTAAACGCACCCCTGATTGTTATCGCAGGGGTCTTCGCGGCCTTATCGAACTGAGCGGAAAGTCCACTCAAAACTCTCACACCGGAACCCGTTCTGAGAAGGTCGGTGAGAAAATCCCTGAGGCCAAATGTAAGCCATTCGTCGCCGGGCCACTTCGTCTTGTCCTCGAATGGCTCGATCACGACGACTTTCCCCCGATCCATATTTGAGATCTCAAATATGGTCATCGTCTTTGGCCAGTCGATGCATTGTTTCGCGCTTACCGTGACAGGAAGTAACAGGAGAAGTAATATAATTGTAATCTTCTTCATAACTGGTTGTCGATTATGATGATTTTACCTCAGAAAATCAAGCGATAGTATGGGGGAAAAAATCGCATGTGGCTATAAACGTGAAGCGTCCGCCCGTGAAGCGTGAAACGTAAAAATGCCTTTTTTGCGCTTCACGAACGACGTTTCACGCCTACATGCCATATTCCGCTTTTACTTTTTTCGATTCAGAGAGGTTGCCATTGTAAAACAGTTCTTGCCGATACAGTTGAAGGCAAGATGAGGGTAGCTGGCCTTTATCCGCATTCCCACGAATGAATAGTAAGGATAATTCGTTAGCCAATTTAAAGTTTTTCGCCGTGCGATTTGCGATAATATTTCTTTTATCAATCTCCACTTTCGATTATATACCATTCTTCTGACAAAGAGTTTTTTTGAGTCTTTCGATTTGCGGCAGTAATTTCTATATCTTTTTCTGGCGAGTCTTCTGCCATCGTATTGCCATGTTTTGCCTCTTGGAGTCTTAGCCCTTACGATATGTGCGAGGGTCACTTTTTTCGAAGTCCCGCCTTTATAAGCAAAGGACTCTGCAGCGATCAGCTTGCTTTTTGTCTGGATCAGTTTTTCTGTGATTTCCCTTCGCTTGTCATTGATGACCCTCATCATGACTTCGAGATTCATAGTGATATCATCGAAGCTGTTCGCTTTGCCTATATCGAGAGGGATGTCGTTTCGCCTTAAAAAGGCTGCGAATTTAGTTTTAAATTTTTTAAGATTTTTCAGGTTGCGACCGAATTTACCATATTTCGAAGGTTTATTGACAAATTCAGCATGGAGTCTCAACCCCATGGTCGAGAGCTTAAGGACTTTTTTAAATTCCATATGAACGAGTCTTACTTCCCTTCTTTTTTGGATAATAAGTTTCTTTCGTCTTATGACTGTAGCGATGATGGCCTCAATCTGCCTTTTTATTATGAGCAGCTTGCCCGGATTATGGCAAAAATCGCGGATATCGAGCGCTTCGACCTCTGTCCAGAGCGTCAACAGAAGCTCGTTGAGTTCTCGTTTTGAAAACCTGCCAACCGGGCCTCTGAAAAATGGCAGATCCCTCTTTACGTTGCATCTTTTAGGCACAAAAAGCCTGCAGAATGGCCTGATCGTTTCGCTGGCTGTATAGGTTTTTCTGCGGGAGCTGCGATAAGCCAACTTCTTATTAGTTTTAATGGGGCAGTTTTTCCCTGAAAAACTAGAACCAGTTGAAATTAAAGAGTTATTGCCTATTTTTAGTATAGTGGGTCCATTTAACATAGATTTCCTCTATCTATATTATCGGCAGATAGTCGCATAATGTTGCGTGTGCGAGGCAGATTTCTTTAACGGAAAAGGAGAAAGGAGGTAAAGGCAAATAATCCCCGGTGGTTGGAGAATTCCGAAATTCACCACCCGAAGCCCGGGAGACAAAGGCTCCGATCTGTAAGCCGCTGTGGCAACACAGTGACGAAGTTCTGCAAGAAGTCAGGGCGGCGTAGTAGTGAGTAAAGCCAGTGAGAGCTGGCGGACTGTGTGCAGGGAAAAAAAGGTCACACAGGGCTCAATGATCACGAAA
>JBDRGF010000157.1:0-5444 GCA_043818055.1 Pseudomonadota bacterium
TATGCGATCTTGAATGTCTTTAAGAAATCCTGAAACGGTTTGTAATACTCTTTGAACTGCTTCTCAGGGAACGACGCAGTCATGTTGATAGCAAGCCGGTCTTTAAGAAGCGTCACCTGCACCTGTTTGACCATCTTTCCCGGCTCGATCTCCGGAATTTTCTGGTTTGGGTTTTCCTTTTTCATCATCTCCGCCATCGAGGAGACATCCCAGCTGCAAAGCATCATCTTGCCTCTTACTCCTGAAATTGCTATATCCTTTTCCTCGGAGATCTGAAGATCCTTGATCCCTCTCGACTCTATTGATTTTCTTATATGGCCGAAATATGTGTTGAGATCGACAGGCTGCGGCAAAAATTCTTTCGTGAGGATAACGTTTGGCTTGACGTTTTTGTCATCTGAGGGCAGCGTGATCGTGAGCATCCCTTCGACCGACCATTCAGAGGGAATGTTTGCTGTGACTTCACCTAGACCGATATTTGACATGATTAGCTCCTTTGTTATGAGGGCATATCTCCTAGCAGGCGAAGGAAAATATATCAAGTTAAAAAGGGTAGCTGGTCACTTATTGGTTTTGTAGGGGCGGGTTTTAAACCCGCCCTCCTTATCAGTCGACGGTTTTATAACATTTTAAGGATATATAATGAAAAAAACACAAAAGAGTTGGGTAGTATCGGACATGGAAGATGGAGAGCGAGTCGATATCTTTTTGGCAAAGAAGCTTGGAATAGCGCGAAAACAGGTAAAGAAGCTGATCGACGATGGGCTTGTGATGGTCGGCAGGAAGAATGTCTGGCTGGCAAAGTGGAAGCTTGTCGAAGGAGATAGGGTGAGCCTCTCTGGTGGGCCTGATCTCTCGGGCTTTCGCGTCCGCGTCCTATATGAGGATAGGGACATCATAGCCGTGGAAAAACCTGCAGGCATGTTATCGGTACCAAAGGAGGGGAGCTCTAAACCCCATATGCTGGGGCTTGTGAAGGAATACTTAAGGCGAAAATACTCAACGACCCCCGATTCCTTTATCTCCGCGCTTCACAGGCTCGACGCGGAGACGAGCGGCGTTATCCTGTTTTCCCTCTCCAGCGCCGGAAAGGGCTTATCCAGCGCCTTTAAAGACCATAGAATAGAGCGCTACTACGAGGCCTTTGTGGATGGCCATCCTCCGAAGGATGAGGGGGTGATCGAACTCTCGATCGCCAAGGGAGACCACTCGCATGGAAGAAAGGTCGTTATCGATAGCGGCGGAGATGTCGCAAAGACGCGATATAGGGTCGTAGAGAGGTATAAAAAGGCGAGCCTCCTCTCCATACAGGTCTTTACAGGCCGGACCCATCAGATCAGGGTGCATCTGGCGCATATAGGCTGCCCCATCATGGGGGATAAGATCTACGGTATGGCAGCGGGATTTCCAAGACTCACCCTGCATTCCGCCAGGATCCGCTTCAAACACCCTGTGGGAGGGGCGATGGTCGATATCAAATCCCCACTGCCTAAGGATCTCGTGCAATTGAGGGATAGGCTGTTGTAAAGGGCGGTTCGCGAACCGCCCCTACGAAATTTCGACACCAATTTTTTGTAGGGGCGGGTTTCAAACCCGCCCTTTTGTAGGGGCAACCCCCCGTGGTTGCCCGTTCTTTGAGTTGCGATGTCCAACCAGAAAAATATTGATAGCTGTTCTCAAATTTGATACATATGTAGCCATTATGAGAACAACGAAAAAAAAGGAAAATGCCCTGACTGTTTTATTCAATAAAACATGCGTCCTGCTGTTGACGCTGCTTTATAATAATACGGACAAAAGCTTTTATTTGCGTGAAATTGCCCGAAAGATTGGCGTTGGAGTTGGAACGGTACAGAGGGAACTCTCCAAGCTGACCGAGGCAGATCTGGTTGTCAGAGAGAATCAGGGGAAACAGGTTTATTACGGGGCTAACACAAAATCCCGCGTTTTTGATGAGGTGCACAGCCTGATAATCAAGACATTTGGCATGGCAGATATCATAAAAGAAGCCCTTGTTCCTCTTCGAGGCAAGATCGATCATGTCTTCATCTACGGCAGTCAGGCTCTTGGCAAGGCAGCGGCTGATAGCGATATCGATCTCATGGTAATAGGCAGGGTAAACGAGATGGAGTTGCATAAGGCCATCAATAAGGCCGAAAAGAGGATCAATAAACCTATAAACTATTCCCTTTTCACTCAGGCCGAATTTAAAGAGAGAAAAAAGGAGAAAAACGGATTTGTGGATCGCATAGTTTCCGGTAAAAAAATCATGCTGATTGGGGATGAAGATGAAATATGACGATTTGCTGAAATCGGGGAAGATCAGGAAGCAAAGAGTCTCTGGCGATGAGATAGAGAGGGGCATTGCCCGTGCTGAAAGAGATTTAAAAACAGCTCGTTATGTGATGGCTTCAGACTGGGATTGGGGTTTTGCGATAGCGTATAACGCTGTTTTGCAGGCCTCCCGGGCATTTATGTTTTCACAGGGTTTTAGGCCGGTCAGCCATGAAGGGCATAAAAACACCTTTGCCTTTATGCGGGTGGCTTTTGGCAAAGATTATGAAGATTTGATCACCTATTTTGATCGTGTCAGGAACAAGAGAAACCAGGCTATGTACGATATTGCGGGCATGATAAGCGAAACTGAGGCCAGAAACCTCTTCAAGATGGCAGTCGATTTCGTCTCTCTCGTCAGAAAGATGCTGGAAGAAAAGAAGTAACCCCTGATAATATCAAAACCCCCATTTTTTTCAAAAAAGTTAGCAACTTTTTCTTAGGCTAGCCGAAAACAAAGTGTGAAATCGTAAAATTCATTTTTTACAAAAAAATACGCAACTTATTTGAAATGCAACCGATAACTATATTGAGGGAAATGAAATTTTCATTTCTCTCGCTTTGAAAGGAGAAGGGTTATGGATAGAACCTCATTAGGACTAAGCGCCATATATAATTCAATAGCGGTTTCATTCAATTCTGTTCAGAAAAAAACACCAAAGAGAAGAGTGGTTTCATCTGGAAAAAATATTATTTCTTCTTATTCATGCATGCAGACTAGTTCTTCGAGTATTTGGTCTAGACTTTTTAGTTGGTCTGTTTTTAAAGTTTTACTTCGAAGAAAAATTCCAAAAGATACATTCACAACCGGTTGGGTTAATAAATCTCCGATCGGGTCTATTATGGTGTTGAACGGTTGTAAACCACAACAAGAACAGAAGCCTGCATCTAAAAGACTAGGCTCTTTATATTTTGTAGCACAAGCATATAATAAGGCTATTGGGGAAAAGGATAAAAGTTCTAAAACCTGTCTCCCTTCCACATGCGAAATCGATCCGAATAGGATTGTAATTTTAAAAACAAATGAAAAAAAGGAATTTGTAACTGATACGAATGCTGTAAAAAAGCTTGTTGCAGAGTTAAACCAATTAAACCTTCATCACGGCATCAAAAAACTCATCAACAGGCACTCCTATATAGTAGTGGCGAGAAAGCAAAAGGGTGGTGAATCATGGATAAAATATAAAAAATATCTACAAGATATCAGCTACAATTATGCTGCGACAAGAAAGAATGTCGGGCCGGCAATCCAGGGTGATGAAAAAATTATTCAAATGAATTTGCGGATTAAAAAATACCAGGAACCCCGCGCAACAACCGATGTTGCACAATATTATTTCAGTGAAAATCCTCTGGTGCCGAAAAACTCTGTAGCAGAAGAGTATAAGGGAGAGAGCTATCTGGTGAAGTGTCTCAGGGCATCTATTGAGATTCGTTCGGTTTTGGATAAGGCAAAGCAACTGGTTACTGAATTGATAAATATTTCAGGATCGATCATGATCTCTCCCAACGAAAACTACCGCAGGCTTGGCATGTTTCAGTTTAGAAGGGCTAATGGAAGCGAATATAATGTCCAAGGGATGCTTTCAGATTCTAAATTTTCAGTTAGAGGTTTTACCGAGGCTCAAACATCTTATAAGTATATAGGAACACAACTCGAAGGTTTGACCGACAAACAGGCCTGTGGCTTGGGCAAGCTGAGGGAATTTTTAGTCAAGCGACTTAACGACATTTTCGCATCATCCGACTTGGGTTTTGGAGACATGTATAAAAAAGGCGACGGAAATGGTACAAACTGGGTAAAAATCGGCAAAGGATGTGCAGATGGAACAGTTCTTCATGTGGGAAAATGCATTCCTGAGGCTCAAAAGAACTGTATCGATGCCGGCGCTAAATGGAAATGGGTTGATGGCAAATGTAAAGCTCAAACACCGAAAGCTCCTGTAATAAGAACAAAACCAAGAAAAGCGAAATGTGCAGATTTAGATATGGCGAAGTATAAGAGGGGTTGTATCTCCGATGACACAAAGAACAAGAAGAAAGCATGTGAAAAAAAGAGTCGCACAAACTCGAGATATTCTTGGGTAGAACAGTACAGACGTAATAAGCGTACAAAATGGCTTCGCGTTTATAAAGGCGCTTGCAATTATAAAGCACCAACACCAGATCCAAGGCCAGATCCAAGAATAGAACCAAAAAAGAAAGTGCCGAGTCCATTTGATTTGTAGAGATTGGATAGCTGAATAATGTTTGTAATATCACTTGGTTTTAAGGAGGAATAAATGGTTACACCAGCAGCAGTTACCGCATTAAAAAACAGAGCTCTTGCAGCGAGCAAGCGACGTCATTGCTTAAGCGCAACTTCTACGGGTGGCAATGGAGGTCTTAATGCTACTCAAAAGACCACATGCGATCGAAGGGTTGGCACTCTGACTACAATTGCAACTAATGGTATGAACTTGGAACAACGATATCGTTTCTGGCAGCTGTATAATACTATGCAATCCCGTATTTACAACATCTATGCCTTTGAAGGAAATCGTGTTGCAGGACGTGCATCGGATCCAAATGTGAGATTTAGAAGAATGTGGGGAGTTATTGTTCCAAAGATACTGGCACTATTTAGAGGTGGTAGAGAAAGATATCTCACGCTTCGTCATGACAAAAGAGTCGATAGCATTCCCCAGACATATGCCCAGATTCATCAATCACTCAGAAGGCTTGTATTAGCCCAGTTTAACCAACGCGCAAAAGGTGCGAATCTGCATTTGCCTAGCAATGTCATAAAGATGTTGTACGGGATCATGCGAAGATTCCCCACGGCGGATCTGCCGCAGATCGGTCGCCTCTTTGAAGAGTCGTTCAGACTTAAGCGCCCTAAGGGGAAGGATCGCACGCGAGCGAATGCCAAAGCCTTCGGACTGGAATTTGAAACCTTGATGACTGGTGTAACAAGTCCAGCCACTTTTCTCAAAGCCGTTCCATATGCATATACCTCGGGCACTGATAGAAAGATCAAAATATGGCAGGCGCCTGCCGCTCTTTTTGCTAACAAAGCACAAATGATAGGTGCAACACGTCTTTCATTGCCGATGACGGGGGCGCTCAGC
>JBDRGF010000158.1:0-41134 GCA_043818055.1 Pseudomonadota bacterium
TAAAAAGTACCTTCGCGAATTGGAGCAAGTCGTTGCGATTAAGTTCAATGGAGCATTACCCCGGCTTAAAAAAATAAATCGAAAAGGAACAGATGAAAAAAGTTTTGAGAGAAATGATGTCGATAAGTTGACGATCAAAACTGTCTTTGAAAAAAAAGGATGGGACAAATACCCAAGGCCAACAAAGGAGAGACTTCTCTATAAATCGAGACACGTAATTGCCACAAAATTCGTTGGGGCGTTGCCCACGCTTTTAAAAATAGATGGAAAGCGAATTGTTGAAATTCCAATGCAGATATCGACAGCGAAGTTGACCCGCTGGATCAATGGGGAATGTGTCAGATTTGGAAAGGGAGCTCCAGCTCATTCGTTTTACACACAGATCAGGGCATTATTGGAGAAAGTCGGAAATATTGAAAAAGATGAGGTTGATAAACTGATAATCGATGACATCTTTAAAAATAAGGGATGGGACAAAGAACCTGAAAACGCACAGGAAAAACTGTTGTTTGAATCGAGGCGTGTTGTTGCGATTAAGTTCGGTGGCGACTTGCCTCAGTTTCCAAAAATCGACGGAAAGCGAATCGTTGGAATTCCAGCACAAACTTATAGATCGATATTAACTCGCTGGATCAACAGGGGAAGGGCTAAATTACATGTGAATGAACTCATGGAACAGATAAAAACGCTATTGATCAATGTCGGAGGAATGGATCAATCATATGTTCAAAACCTCATTGAATCGGTTCTTAAGCCGGAGAAAATTGTTCATTGACTCGTAACTGTTTGCAAAAACAGCATGTAGAAAAAGAACTGCCCCCACCAAAAAACATTTTCAGCCCTATCATCCACAAATTTCCAAATCAATTTTTGATATCAGAGGATTCGATCACATGCTACATGCTACATGCGCTTTTATCTTAATAAGTATCTTCCGACAAATCGGAGTATGGATCGTCAGTGGAATCGCTCGTATCAGAAGTTTTATCCTTTTTCTTGCCCTTCTTTGAAGACTTCTCAACCGGCTGAGAAAACTCTTTGCTACCCGAATCAATCGTCACAAACCATGAATCAAGGATCTTTTGCATAGCATTGAAATCGCCGCTCTTCACAAGTGCTGAAGGCATTTTGATTCCCAATTTTAGAGAGACTCTGGAGACCGGCTTTTTGGGATCAACATTTTCCGGTCTGTAAATATCCCTGGAGAGGAGTTTAAAAAATATCGTATTGCCAAACTTCTCCACGGCAGCGACGATCATCACAGTGCCGGGACGCAAATAGGTATATGGTTTACCCACCCTTGTCTTCATGCCATCCCCCTTAACCACCACTCCTCTATAATCATAATCAGCCCAATTGATAAAACGCTCCGCCCTCTGGGCTGGAATACCACTTCTAACTATTTTTACAAAACCACGAAGTTTTGAAGGATCAGGATCGGTATAGGCATATTGAAGTCCATCGTTCCAAACGGCCGGCCTGTAGAAATCCTTGAACTTCTGAAGGGTCTCTTTTGAAATGCCTGCAAAGGATGAAAGAGATACGATCACCGCAAGAACTAGCGTTAATACAAAACTTGATTTCTTCATTTTACCCCCATGTTAAAAATTATCCTAGTAAGGGCGGTTCGCGAACCGCCCCTACAAATATCAACCAAATGCCTTTATAGCATTTGCCAACTCAGCATGATTCTTTGAGAACTCCTTCAACTCAGTCCCCTCTTTTACAGCTCTCCAGGCTTGATGTAAACTCTTCGCTCCAGCTTTTGGACCTTGAGGATGGCCAAAGACACCGCGCCCGGGTACCATTCCAAAATCGACAGAGCCCACCTTATCATAAATCATAGGCAGAGTTCCAGCCCAATCGCTTCCACCCGGAAGAGGCAGAGCAGATTCAATTCCACCCCAACTCTGAGTGCAGAGTTTCACATTTGAAATCACCTCATTCTCAGGGGTGAGCATGCGCCTGCCGAAACCGGGCATGATTATCGCGTCAAATCCTACAAGACGCTGTAGCTTTGTGAAAACCTCGCTCGCAACTCCGTAAAAGGGGATGCGGGATGCTGCAGCTATAAAATCAAAATGCGCGACGATCGGAACTGAAGAGCGTTTCTTGAGCATCTTAATCGCGGAAAAACCGGTCGTCATGCCATTCACCATCACCGCATTGATACCGTTCTCAACGGCGATATCGTGAAGTGTTACAAGATTTTCAACTTCATCTGTTATGTTCGCAACGAACATCTTTGGAACACCTGTCTTATCTTCAGCTTCACGTTTTTTTATTCCCAAAAGCTCCATACGTTTTGAGAAAGGTGACCAGATAGTATCGGCAAGCATTTCATCATCTTTGGCTGCATCTAAACCACCTACCCAGGCTTGATAGGCAAGCTCAGAAAAATCCTCTGGATTCAAACCGATGTTCGGCTTAACAACTCCGAAGAAAAAAGGCCTGTCATGAACGTCGAGCATGCGCCTCAAACCATTCAAACCGAAACGAGGCCCTTTGAATTCTTCAAAAAAAGCCTTCGGAAAATCTATATCGAGAAGCTTGATAGATGAAATGCCGTGGCTGAAAAAAGCCCCCTCTCCACAGGCGATCGTGAGGAGGTTGGGAATTTTCACACCGCAATTATGCAGAGGATGCGCTATCCGAACAAAGCAACGATGAAAGAGGTCCGCATCATTAAACTGTGATGGAAATGAGGGAACTTTAGATGTTTCCAAAACTTTGAGTTCCACAACCTTGGCAGCATGAAGAGGCCTGAAATCCTCATCGACACCCGGTCTGCACCACTGCGCTGTGGAAGATTCACTGCAAAGGTAGGCCACAGCTTGCACCGGATCGATATCCGTCTCCAGCCAATAGGTTAAGAATATATAATCGTCCACATTCAAGGAGGATTCATCTGTAAAGAAGGCTTTGATCTCTGTTGGTTTCATAAATTATAGACCTGACTCAGTCAGCACTTTTCGCCGATCACCTTGATCTTCACATGGCGCTTCGCGCGGGGGCCATCCAGCTCAATAAAAAAGATCGACTGCCAATCCCCAAATTCAAGCGTTCCCTCTGAAACCGGAATCGTCACTGAGCTTCCAAGAAGCATCGACATGAGATGGCTGTGAGCATTTGATCTCAAGTCCGCCGGCTGCCTGTCGTGATGATATTCGGCCTCGGGCACAACATCTTTCAACAGGTTAACCATGTCTTTTTGAAGATGTTCGCATTTTTCATTCACAATAATTGAGGTTGTAGTGTGCTGCGTCGTGATGCTCAAAATCCCATTGTTCACACCGCTCTCCTTGCAGATCTTCCTGATCTTCTTTGTGATGTCTATTAGCTCGATTGGTTCGTTTGTCGAAAAATCAATTTCGGTTGTGAATACCTTCATCATTTGTCCCTTTCTATAATGTACTTCGCAAGATTTCGAAGGGGGTCTGCCTTTTCATCAAATGAACTTAAACTTGTTAATGCCTGTTCGACCAACATCCTGGCTTTTTTCTTTGAACCGTCTAATCCTAAGATAGCAGGGTAAGTCGATTTATCATTTGCAAGGTCGCTCCCCACATCCTTGCCTAATTTATCCTGATCACCCTCTATATCTAAAACATCGTCTGCGATTTGAAACGCAAGCCCGATGGATTTTCCATATTCATCGAGAGCCGCTATCTTTTCATCGTCATCGGTAAAACACTTTGCTCCGGATACTACTGACACACTGATGAGGGCGCCTGTCTTATATTTGTGTATCCTCTCAAGTGACTCTAAAGTGATAGCACCGCTGGATTCCATGTCAAGGACCTGTCCACCTGTCATACCGCGAGATCCTGTGGCTAATGCTATGTCGGAGATGATTCCCAAACCCCTCTCACCCTTAAGGTTTTTGAGGGAATTCGAGAGGAGATAAAAGGCGTCTGCCAAAAGGGCATCGCCTGCAAGAATTGCAATGGCCTCACCAAACACCTTGTGGTTTGTTGGCTTTCCGCGCCTTAAATCATCGTCATCCATAGCCGGCAGATCATCGTGAATTAAACTGAAGGTGTGGATCATCTCCATGACTATTCCGACATCAAGCACAGCTTGGGCCTCACCGCCGACTGCTTCGGCACCGGCTATCACAAGCGTTGGACGAAGACGTTTCCCTCCTGCCTTCAAGCTGTAATTCATAGCCTCCCGAAGACGCTCAGGGATATCCTCATCGAGAACAAGGGTTTCAAACCTCTTCTCCACCAAAGCCTCATTGTTTTTTATGTAACTTTTGAGGTCCATAGGGGGGATTTCGTAGAACATCTCCAGCTATTTGTCACGAAGATTTAGCTCAAATTATCCCTTAAAAAAGCATGTTTTTAATGGGAAAATAGTTCAAATTAAGACACAACTTTTTTGGGGCTTATACCGATAACATGACCATGACGATTAAAAAAACACCTGCAGTCGGAATCCCGATTAAGCTGCTACAGAGACTGGGTTCCGTTCAGAATGAAAGCACCTCACCTAAGAGCACCTCGTTTTACAAGGATGTTAAGCTTAAGGAGCCCTCATCCAATCTCATAAACAGCTCTTCTCCAGCACGTTCGCTAAATTCGCGCTCCGATCGACAGCTCATCATAGTATCAGATGGCGTTAGGATGATGGTCAGAGGCAATTTTCAAAAGGCGAGATCCTCTTTTAAACAAGCAATTAAAATGGGGGGAAGAACAAATATAACGCTGCTCAGAAAGTGGATATCGGAGTCCTATTTTTATGAGGGTAAATTCGATAAAGCGCTTGAGGAGCTATTGATTACGATAAAATCATCGATAAAAAAGAATGCAAACATCGACTCCATAATTCGCCATAACATAATCCCGTGGGCGTTAATCATTGTAAGCTTTACAAAAAGAGCTCATGCATCAAAAAAATTGATCGCAAAATTTAAAGAACGCCCTCTTGATATTCAAAAAAGACTCAACATCACGCACGACCAACTCACAAAAGAGAAACTTACCATCGCTTCAATATGCTTTCGCTTCGGCAAATTTGTCACCGGAAAAAAACTTCTCAAACAGATATTCAAAAACCCGCCGACATATGCAAAGGGGTTAACAGAAAAATTCGCCAAGCTCTATTCACAAAGAAGATATCATTCAGCTTCAAGATTTCTAAACAAATTGAATCGTATCTCAGCAGATGAAAAGTATGATCACAAATTTTATTCGCTCATCATGCAGGGAAAGCGAAACGAGGCAAAAGCACTTCTGAAAAGGATGAACCTCTTCGATAAAATCAGAAAGAAGCGGATGAGCTATACTAATTTACTATATAATGTACTAGTTCAATCCTACAATTACGATAATAGTTTCCCTCGTAAAAGAATTCTTCATGGGACCCTCTACATAAAAGGCTCCACACAAAACTTTTCTCAAGTTGGAAGCGAGTTGGGATTAGAGTTGAGATATAATGTTTCCAAAAATCTATCTCTCTTCTTGAACGGAAAGGGCAACTTTTCAACGGATCAATCATGGCGATTTGGAGTTGGATTGGGCATGGACATTAACTTTCCGATCGATATCAAGGAACATCATAGCTTTGGATTTAGAAATGTTAATTCTGGTTTCATCTCTCACATAGGGAAATTTAGCATCGAGACACAATTGATAGGTTATTATATGTTTAGCTTTGGAAAATACCTGAATCATAATATCCGCTTCGGAGCAGGACTTGTTTTGACTGGACAAAAAGTCTTTTTGGGCGAAAAAATAACTTCCTCACCCCTTCTCAATCTCACATATCAATTTGATTTTTAAAAATACGCTCAACAAAAAAACCAGCATACCTTGATAAAAAGAAGATAAAATAAAGCACCAATCATCTATAAAATACTAGCCGAGGCAGTCGATGAAGGAATCAAACCCTGCATCACGCGCCATATTTAAGGCGCTTTTGGGATATTTACTGAGCAACTTATATCCAATTCATCCGATAATGTTTCAGGTTATAAACACTTCAGAATATATTATGCAATCGACTAAGAGAACTTATGATTAGCAATATTTACAACAATAACAACATACATTTTCGAGCTTGGTCCTGCCAAAGAAGAGATGGGATAGATATTGTCCGGCGGGCGAAACTATCAAACAAGAATTATTCCGAATTGCTTCCAAGACCAAGAAATATATATGTTCAGGTCCCTTTTGGCAGGCGTTTGAACTATATTGGTGATTTAATAAGAGTCTTCACACCAATTTACAATTTGGCACTACAGACATTTCCACAATCAACACTCCATTTGTATGCTGGAAACTCTTTTAGTGAGGGAAAATACATGATGCAGGATGCTATAATGTATCACACTTTATTTAAACTTATAGGCAATTCTTCTGGTTATGAAAGAACTGTTCCTGATCCGCTCAACGGAGATTTAATTTTTGGTCGTGATTTAAGAAGTGGTTTACTCATTGATGTGATTATGAATGGTGAGCGAGGACAATTGGTTCATTCTGCTTTGGATACTGAATTGCAGTATGGAGTTGGCTTGAACCACTGGAAAAAATTTCTTAGACAATATACTATTAACAGTTCACAGGAAATAAGACCGAATATATGGCCGGCTGCTCAAGAAGTTGATAATGCTTCCGATATTTTTCAATCCCTAAATCTTAATACAAGAGGTAGAAATATAGCCTTTAATTTAGGAGGTGGAGGTATAGCTTATGATTTTGAAAGGCGCTGGCCAGTTGAAAAATTTGTGGATTTGGCTAAACAGTTACTCGAAGCAGATAAAGAGGCTAAAATCGTTATCCTATGGGGGCCTAAAGAATCGGCGTTGAAAGATGAATATGAAAAAAGAGCCAAAACTGTAATTACTAATCCACAAATATCAGAAAGGGTTAGATATCCTGAAAGAGTCCTTACTGTTGGAGAGTTGTTTGAGGTTTTTAAAAAAGTTGATTTAGTAGTTACTAGTGATACAGGCCCTGCTCATATTGCGTGCACAGCTGCTTATTATGCTGATCATCTAAAGGTCTCTGTTTTGGTTCATCCAAAAATAAGCATTCAACATTGGTATAGTGGATATAATAGAGAACAGATAATAGCTATAGAGTCTCCTGGTTTTCACATAGAAGATATTGATCCCGATAAAGTTCTTAGGGCGTGTCTTTCCGCCAGAGACGGATCAGCCTTTGGCTGAAAACCTTCCCTAATTGTGATTTCGGGCGGTTCGCGAACCGCCCCTACAATAATTCGATATACAAACGACTTCGGCAACAAGCTCTTTCGCGGGGATGACACGAAAAACAAAAAAACAAAACAAAGTAGTTTTTAGAGGTACCCTTGTGTAATGATTAAGAGAAAGGCTGAAACTTATTCAGATATGTTAGTTGGCCTCAAAAAGATCAAAAAAATCGGTTTTTTTCATGCTTATTTACCTAATAGGGATCCGCCGCCAAAGCTCGCTAGCCTCTTTATATCCTCATCGATGAGACGAAGTCCGATACCGACAAACCAATCGACCCTCTGATTAGGATTGATGAAGTCGTCCGCTCCACCGAGCAGGTAGAAATTCTTAGTGACACCGACATCGCCTAGCATCTTCAGATGAGGCCTCTCGCCGTAGCGCGTCGAGAAATCATATACGGAAAACCTCAGACCCATCGGGCCTTTGATATAGTCAAGACCGATGCCTCCTGTCGATTCGATGATGCCTGCCCTGAATCTGAAATCATAAAACGATTTGGCCAATTGGGCGGAGAATCTCAATTTTGAGCGATCTGTCGTAGCTGTGGTCGTCGAGACTGTCGTGGTGTTATTATTGACTGTGATATCTGTAGTCCTGTCGATATGCGTTGGATTTGGATTAGGATCGGAAACAAGATCGAACATGAAGGCCTTGTCGGGGGCTGGCCTTAATGCCAGCGAAACGTAGTGTTTAAAATCCTTCGAGCGGGTCAGATATTCATTATGATATCCGATCTCCATCTCGAGCTTTCGAAATCCACCCAACGTATCCTGCAGGTTATCGAGGGTTGCGTTTAGCTTTTCGACAGTCTCGTCATCGTTGATGAGCTTCCCGACTGTTCCCTCACCCCGATCGATCTTCGCCGTGATCGAGGCTATGTGATCCATCGACTCGGAGACCTCGTCCTTGCTCTGCGCAATCAGGTGTTGGATATTTTCGCTAAAATCGGCCATGCTGGCTGTGATCCGGTCGATGTTGTTTTCGTTCCTCAAAGCCATGAGGTTTAGCGTTTCACTCAATTGCTCCCAGTTGTTGATCATCTTAGCAACCTTGGAATCGTTGGCGTCCCCCATGAGCTGCTTCATAGCGCCTGTGATCGCCTTGATGTCATTTGCGATATCACCAAATTGCGAGACGAGCGTGTTGATATCACCTGTCCTCTTTGAAAGTCCTATATTATCACCATCTCCCAGCTTATTGGCAGCACCTCCGGGGATTATCTCAACATAAGTCTCACCAAGAAACCCTTTAGTCCTTATAACAATCTCAGTATCGGTCGGCAGGATGACATTCTTGCTTATCATCAGCTCCGCAAGCGCCCGTCTCTCGGGAGTCAGCGTGACCTTATCGACAACTCCGACCTCGACGCCGGCCAATAGCACTGGCGCCTTTCTCTTGAGGCCTGTGGCATCAGCAAGCTCGACGTTGAGCTTGTATCCGCCACCCATCACAGCACCCCTCTCATTGACCTTCATCGTAAGCCAGGCCAAAAGGATGATCATGACGGCTGCAAAAATCCCCACTTTCATTTCTATCGTATAACGCTTCACAGTGGCCCTCTGTATAACATAATCATCTAAAATCAAACGGGAAAATTAAAAAAAATCACGCCTCCAGGAACCTCTTAACAACAGGGTTTGATGAGTTTCTGAATTTGTCAGGCTCTGAACACTCGATTATCACCCCATCATGGAGCATAGCGATCTGATCCGCAATCCTGAACATCGATTCGATATCGTGGCTGATGACGACGGATGTGACATTTAGCTCTTTCTCGACCGATAGTATCAAATTATCGATTGCGCGTGTCATTATAGGATCAAGACCGGTCGTCGGTTCATCATATAGGATAATCTTTGGGGAGAGCGCCAGGGATCTGGCGAGCCCCACCCTCTTCTTCATACCGCCAGAGAGCTCCGAGGGCATTTTTTCATCGGCACCGGACAGGCCGACAAGTTTCAGTTTCTCCCTCGCAATTTTCAGCAGGGCATCATCCGCCAAATCACCTCTATGTTCCCTGAGTGGAAAGAGCACATTCTCTATGACGCTCATCGAATCGAAGAGCGCCGCATTTTGAAATAACATTCCAAATCGTTTTCTAAAGTGACTAAGCTCCGAACGAGGCAGGGCGTGGATATTTACACCCTCGACCGTGACACTCCCCTTGTCCGGCTTGGCCAAAGCTATGATATGCCTGAGCAGCACAGTCTTTCCGCACCCCGACGGCCCGATGATGACGGTGATCTTCCCCACAGGAATGTTGAGGTTCACCCCTTTTAAAACCGGAGTCGAATTGAAAGACTTATATAGGTTTTTGATTTCAATCATAATGTTGTAGGGGCAGGTTTTAAACCTGCCCTTCTTCATAACATCGGGCGGGTTTGAAACCCGCCCCTACATCTATCTGGCAAAATACTCCAATATCCACGACGTTAAAAAATAATCCATCACCAAAACCGTCACCGAAGATATGACCACCGCGCGGGTTGTCGATAGCCCAACTCCTGCAGAACCCTTGGAGGTGAAATATCCCTGAAAACAGCTGATAATTGAAATGGCAAATCCAAAGAAGATTCCCTTGATGAGACCGCCGAAGATATCGTCCGGATCGAGGTGATAATAGAGCTTATTGAGATAGGGTCCCTTCATGATGCCTAAGAGATAGATGCTGACGATATAAGAACCTATCAGGCCGACGATGTTATACAACATAGTAAGCACCGGCACCATGACTGTCGTTGCGATGACGCGCGGGACGATGAGATATTGAATCGGATCGACTGCCATAGTCTCAAGGGCATCTATTTGCTCTGTCACCCTCATCGAACCAAGCTCCGCCGCCATAGCAGAACATGCCCGGGCCGTAACCATGAGCGCTGTAAACACAGGACTGAGCTCACGAGTGAGAGAGAGTGCCGCTGTCGCACCGACCATGATCTCCATATTGAAGAGCGCATAGACCTTCCCCGTCTGAAGCGCAAAAACACCTCCGCTAAAAAATGCTGTGAGTGCAACGATGCCGATCGACTTGATGCCCACAAACTCCATCTGCTTGAACCAGAGATGCCACCTCAAGGGAGGACGAATCGCCGATGAGATCACTTCCCACATGAAAAGCACCCCATCGCCTACCGACAAAAAAGCCTCAATGACTCTTCCGCCAAGCCATGAAAAAGCAAACATCAATCTGTAAATAGTTAGTTCCATCTAAAATCAATTAACAATCCACAATAACCAATTAACAATTATTGAAAATTGGATATTGTGAATTGTTAATTGCCTTAAATATATATTCTCGGCATTCTTTTCGAGATGCCGCAAAAAATTTCATATGGTATGGTGTTTGCCCATGATGCTATTTCATCGACTGTTATCGAAGCATCCTTTTGTCTGCCCATCAGAATCACTTCCGATCCGACCTCAACCTTGCCTGACAGATCGGTCACATCTACGATGATCATATCCATCGTCACCCTGCCTACCACCGGCACCCTCATTCCCTCTATCAAAACTTTAGCCTTGTTGGAAAGCGCCCACGGATATCCATCCGCATAGCCGATCGGCACAACTGCCAGAAGGGAATTTTTTTTCACTTCAAATGTTGAACCGTAGCTGACCCTCTCTCCCTTGGGAACATGCTTTATCAGCGCGACCTTGCTCACCAAAGACATGACAGGTATCAATTTCACTCCATCAGGAACTTTTGCATCTGAGACCGTCCCATAAAGAGAGAGTCCGGGTCGCACCCAGATCTCATCCATGTCGGAAAATGATATCAAGCGCTCGATAAGCGCCGTGCTGTTGGCCATATGCCATAGACGAATTTTTCCAAGCTCACTTTCAATTTTCACCTTGGCTTTTTTGAACAGATCGATCTGTTCATCTGTAAAGGAATTATGACCTGCCTGTGCGAAATGTGTCATGACACCTTCGACAACGAGATTCTCTGATGATTTTATGCGTGACAGAAGATTGGGAAGGGATTCGATCCTGATCCCTAACCTATTCATCCCCGTATCGACCTTAACATGAATAGGAAGTTTTTTCTTCTTCTCACGCGCTGCCGTCTCCAATGCCCCTATGACATCTGCTGAGTGGATAACAGGAGTCAGATCGGCGCCGACCATGACACAAGCTGCGGCCGAACCCACACCCATGAGACCGCCCATCACCAGGATTCTAGTCTCAATCCCAGATGAACGAAGCTCGAGCCCCTCCTCGACAGTTGCCACACCTAAAGCTTTAACCCCAAGTTGCTCTAAGGCGCGGGAGACCTCGACTGCACCGTGCCCATAGGCATCGGCCTTCACCATCGCCATGATCTCAACACCCTCTGGAAGAAGATTTTTAAGCGCATCGTAATTATGAGTCAGCGCTTTGAGATCGATCCTCGCCATGGTCGGTCGAAAAAAATGTTCAAAGTGAGTTTTTCCCATCGGTGAAGCAACTACCAATTGCTTCGTAACTTGTCAAAATGAAATAAGTTTTACTTTTACACCCGTAGAATTAACAGAAATGCATTGCATTAAAAAAGATGTAAAATTATCTTACACAGCCTGATGAAAAATCATATCACATGCACTTTTATCGGCCATGCGACTCTGCTTTTGAAAATCGGGGAGACGACGATTCTCACGGACCCCCTCTTCAGCAGCAAGGTACTCTTCTTCAAACGGAAGCGTGAGTTAACATTTGATCCGACGAAGTTGCCGAATCTCTCCGCAATTCTCATCAGCCATGCACATTATGATCATCTCAACACGGAGAGCTTCAAGTTCATAAAAAATAACATCCCTGTGATACTTCCGGAAAAATGTTCGAGATCGATAGAACATTTGATAACTAATCCTACAATCGAGCTATCTCATTATGCCAGCCATCAACTGAAAAACGGGACTACGATCACATCGCTCCCACAAAAACACAACGGCGGCCATTTCGACAGGATACGTTTTTATCATTCAAACTCATACATCATTAATATAGATGATAAAACCATCTTCTTCTGCGCTGACAGCAGCTACTCGCACTACTTCAAGGAGATTGGCGACCTCTATAAAATAGACCTGGCGATCCTTCCCATCGGCGGATATAGCCCCCGATTCCTCTTCAAGGGGTGTCACATGACACCAAAAGAGGCCGTAAATGCCTTCAAAGATCTTAAGGCCAAAAATATGATACCGATCCACTGGGGAAGCTTCAGCTTTTCACTGGAAGGATTGCGAGACCCGAAAAAAGATCTTGAAAGAGTATTAGATGGTGACAAGAATATCGCGTCTAGGATACACATCATCGAACCGGGAACGACTCTTGAGCTTTAATTCGTGCGGCGTACGGTGTACGGCGTACAGCGCAAACAAAATGAATCCTGCGCCGTACACCGTACTTTCTTATACGAGGGAGAAGATGCAAATCACACTCAACGGAAAACCCTTTTCAACAGACACATCCAAAACAATCCAGGATATCATCGAAGAGAATAATCTTCCCTTTAATTCCATCGCGACTGTAGTTAACGGCAACATCATCTCCAAAGAGAGACGTGCTGCTTATAATTTTAGGGATGGAGATTCGCTAGATATCATCCACGCAGTGGGGGGGGGATGAATTCGTACGGCGTACAGCGCAAACAAAATGAATCCTACGCCGTACTTTATTATGAGGTAAATAAAAATGCCAAACAACGATAAATTTACGATAGCAAATAGAACTTTCAAATCGCGACTCATGATCGGAACAGGGAAGTTTGGGTCGCACGAGATCTTGCGGCAGAGCATCGAGAACGCGAAGGTTGAAATCGTCACAGTTGCGCTGAGGCGAGTCGATCTCACAAGACCAGAGGAGAACGTACTCTCATTCATCGACAGATCGCGATTCACTCTCCTTCCAAACACATCCGGCGCGCGCGATGCCAACGAAGCAGTGACTCTAGCAAAGATCGCGCGAGACGCGGGCTTGGGGGACTGGGTTAAGCTCGAGGTTACACCTGAGCCGCGCTTTCTCCTGCCAGATCCGGTTGAAACATTCAGGGCGGCTGAGATTCTTGTGAAGGATGGGTTCAAAGTTTTGCCATACATGAACGCCGATCCGCTGCTCGCTTTGAAACTGCAGGATGTCGGCTGTGCGACGGTCATGCCGCTGGGCTCCCCCATCGGATCTAACAGAGGCATCAATACGCGGGAATCGATAAAGATTATAATCGAGCAGGCGTGCGTTCCTGTCGTAGTGGATGCGGGATTAGGCATGCCTTCGCACGCTGCAGAGGCGATGGAGATGGGTGCGGATGCGGTACTTGTGAACACAGCAATTGCAGAAGCTACGAATCCCACCGCCATGGCATGCGCCTTTGCAAAGGCGGTAGAGGCTGGGAGAGAGGCATATCTGGCAGGAAGGGCTTTCGCGAGAGATGAGGCGAGCGCATCGAGCCCGACATCATCGTACGGCGTACGGCGTATTGCGTACCGCGCAGACTGAATTGATTCGCAGCACGCCGTACTAAAAAATATGTTTATAAAACCAAACAATACCGAGCTGGAAAAACTTATTCACGAGGCTTGCCGATTGACGATTCGGCGCTTTGGGCGCACCATTAAGCTCTACGCCCCTTTGTATATTTCGAACATCTGTATCAACTCCTGTCCTTACTGCAATTTCAATGCCGATTTCAAAAACGAAAGAAAACGATTATCACTGGATGAGATTATCACTGAGGCACAATTTCTAAAAGATCAGGGTCATGAGAGCCTTCTTCTAGTCTCGGGGGAAGACCCGATGATCACGCCTAAATTTTTAGGCGATGCAATAAGCAAATTAAAGAGTGATTTTTCTGAGGTATCGATCGAAGTACAACCATTAAAAGAGCCCGATTACAGGATGTTGATCGACACGGGCTTGGATGGAGTTACGCTCTATCAGGAGACTTATAATAAAGCCCTCTATGAAAGGCTTCACACATCAGGTCCCAAGGCCGAATTTCAAAAGAGATTAGATGCGATTGAAGCGGCAGCAAGAATCGGCGTTCGATCGATAAATATCGGCGTTCTGCTTGGACTCTCCGATTGGCAGGATGACATGAAAAGGCTTTTCGAACACGCACGATTCCTGATGAAGAAATATTGGAGATCGTCAATCGCGATTAGTTTTCCAAGATTAAAACACGCGCCACAGGGATTTAAAATTTTAAACCCAGTGAGCGACAATGAACTCATAGAGATGATCTGTCTGACAAGAATAAATTTTCCAGATTCAGATCTGCTATTATCGACAAGGGAGACCACAGAACTTCGCGACCATCTTTTAGGGATCGGCATTACAAAGATCAGCGCAGGCTCGAAAAATTCTCCGGGTGGATACTCGTCGGTGCACGTTAGTGAAAAACAATTTGAACTGGAAGACAACAGGACGACCCAGGAAATCATCAACACCATCCGAAGAAGCGGCTTCGATCCGGTGTGGAAGGATTGGGAACTATAATAGATGTAGGGGCAACCCCCCGTGGTTGCCCTCTTATAAGGGCGGCCACAGGGGGCCGCCCCTACAAAACAAATAGGAGATCATAATATATGACAAAAACTCAGCTATCGTATGCAAAGGAAGGCATCGTCACGGATCAGATGAGATATGTCGCGGATGCTGAATACCGCGATGCCGAAGAGATAAGGGGGGAGATCACCAAAGGACATCTCATCATACCTGCCAACATCAATCACAAGAATCTAAAACCGATAGGAATAGGTGCGTCGCTTAAGTGCAAGGTGAACGCCAATATCGGAAATTCGGCACTAGCCTCAAACGAAGGTGGCGAGCTCGAAAAATTGCAAGTCGCCATCGAGACTGGTGCGGACGCGGTTATGGATCTTTCGACAGGTGAAAATATTCACGAGATTCGGGAGAGAATTATCAAAAACTCGTCAGTGCCGGTCGGTACAGTCCCCTTCTATCAGGCTGCTCAGTTAGTCGAAAACATCGAAGAGCTCGAAGTCGATCAATTCTTCGATGTGATAGAGCAGCACGGAGAGGATGGCGTCGATTTCATCACTGTGCACTGCGGCCTCTTGCGAAAGCATCTTCCGCTTATCAAGAGTAGGGTCACCGGCATCGTAAGCCGTGGAGGCTCACTAACAGCGACGTGGATGAAAAAGAGAAATGCCGAAAATCCTCTATATGAACACTTCGACCGGCTGCTAGAAATCTGCAGAAAATATGACATGAGCCTTAGCCTTGGGGATGGTTTGCGGCCGGGGTCTCTGGCTGACGCATCGGATGATGCGCAGTTCGCAGAGCTAAAGACGCTGGGTGAACTTACAAAACGAGCGAGAGATATGGATGTACAGGTGATGATCGAAGGGCCGGGACACATTCCACTCGATGAGATCGAGATGAACGTGAGGATGGAGAGAGAACTTTGCGACGGCGCACCATTTTATGTCTTAGGACCGCTCGTCACCGACATCGGCGCAGGTTACGACCACATAGTTTCAGCGATCGGAGGGACTATGGCCGCTTATTACGGTGTAGCGATGCTCTGCTACGTGACACCAAAGGAACACCTGAGCTTGCCCGACTCAAACGATGTTCGCGAAGGCGTGATCGCGCACAAGATCGCTGCACACGCAGCCGATATCGCGCTCAAAAAACCACGTGCGCGGCAAAGGGATGACGCCCTTTCAAAAGCGAGATTCGCTTTCGACTGGGAAACACAATTTTCCTTAATGCTCGATCCCAAACGTGCCCGCGAATATTGGGAGGCAGGGAGAAAACCAGAGTCCTGTTCAGGAAATCTCGAGGTCTGCTCGATGTGCGGCCCCAAATTCTGCGCGATGAAAAATACGCAAGAGCTGTAAGCTATAAGCTTTAAGCTGTAAGAAAAGACTAAGACCCATGTAACGGGCTTTTTACTACATGCTACATGCCACATACGCTTTTTGCCTTTATTAACTTTTGACATTCCATTTTCCACGCTATAGCATCTTTGACATGGGTCTCGATTCTTCTTACACAAAACAGGAACGACACATTATAGTACTCTTGAGGATCTGGGGAACGATCTTTTTGGGTTTGGGATTGATGTTATTATTCTTCCCCAATTTTACGATCGAGTATATAGCAGGGGTTGGTCATTCGATATTCGGATGGACAGATACGCCTCTTGAAATCTCCGGCACACCGATTTGGATGCTGATGACAATCGTCTCCCTCTTCACGCTAGCCTATATATCATTCATCGCGCAGGGAAATCGCCTTAGAAATTTAGGCATGATTAAATCTCTCATTCTATATGCATTTCTTGCCTGTTTGGCATCTCTTGTCTGCCTTTTGAAGGATATTAAATTCATTTATCTGACAGCTCTCGTCACGAGCGGGTTGATATTCATATCAACCACCTACTATTATAACGCAGCGAAAAGAAGCCGCTAACATGAACCACGAAACTCGAAATCCAAACCTAACTCCTGAATTTTTCGAAATCATCAAAGACTGCAAACACCTGCTGAAAGAGGATCCTGTCTTATTCGCGCGGCTCTTCATCGAATTTTTAAAAAAATACATACTTCTGCCCGCTGAAGAATTTATCGACAATTTCAGCATGCCGAACAATTTCGGCATCGACGAACATCTGATGGAAAAAATCCGTCCCTTCTTTCAATTTCTTTTTCACGATTATTTCAGGGTCTCCGTCAAGGGGATAAACAACCTGCCGCTGAAATCAGGCGCGCTCATCGTCTCCAACCACTCCGGATGTCTGCCATATGACGCAGTAATGATCCATCTCGGCATCTACAATCATCATAAACATAAACGCCTATCCAGAATGCTAGTCGATGACTTCGCGTACAGAATCCCCCTTTTGAGAAAGGTACTCGACCATGTGGGAGCTGTGAAGGCGAGCCCTGAAAACGCAAAACGCTTGATCTCCCAGGACCAGCTCGTGTGCGTCTTTCCGGAGGGAGTTGCAGGAATATCAAAGGAGTTCTCGGAGAGATACAAGCTACAGAAGTTTGGAAAGGGAGGATTCATTAAACTCAGTCTCGAGACGGGGGCGCCAATCATACCGTGCGCTGTTATCGGAGCTGAGGAGATACACCCGATCATCTGGAAATCTGAAAAATGGGGAAAGGCTTTTGGACTCCCCTTCTTTCCCATAACTGTCACGTTCCCATGGCTTGGACCTTTGGGGCTGATCCCCTTCCCAACAAAATGGACCATATATTTTGGCAAGCCGATACACTTTAAAGAACCTGCGAAAGCACGATTCGATAAAAAGACCGTTGACCATCTCACTCTGAAAGTAAAAGAGCAGGTTCAACATATGATAGATATCGGATTGAAAAAAAGAAAGTCGGTGTGGGAGTAACTAACAGCAATTTACAATAATTAATAAACAATTTCCAATAATTGTTAATTGATTATTGTTAATTGGAGATTGTATTTTATGGAACTAATACTCGCTACAAAAAATAAGCACAAGGTTGAGGAGCTTAAAAAGCTGTTCGATGATGCTGATCTCAAGATGTTCTCCCTTCTCGACTTACCCAACATTCCCGACGTCGTCGAAGATGGTAAAACATTTCTTGAAAACGCGCGTAAGAAGGCTCGCGAGATTGCGGCGTTTACAGGAAAGATGACGCTTGCGGATGATACTGGCCTTGCCGTCGATGCGCTGGGTGGTGCCCCTGGCGTTTATTCAGCGAGATACTCGGGAAGGGATAAGGATTATCAAGCAAACAATCAAAAGCTGCTCGAAGAGATGAAGAAGATTCCGGATGAGAAAAGGCAAGCTGCATTCTTCTGCGTTATGGTCTTGATCACACCCGATGGAAAGGAGTTTGATGTTGAAGGTCGCTGTGAAGGGTTGATCCTGAGAGAGTTAAAAGGTGACAGCGGCTTTGGTTACGACCCACTATTTTTCATACCGCACCTCAACAAGACGCTTGCCGAACTCACAATGGATGAGAAAAATAAGATCAGCCACAGGGGAAATGCGCTCAGAAAGATAAGAGAAATAATCAGGGACAGATTGATCAAATTATGATCTGGATTCCAGTCTGGCGATTCAAATGAGCATTATTCCAAAACCCGCTTCAAAACATCGATATCAGGTTCGATCGCTTTGGGAATTGAAACTGCTTCTTGAGCGTTGACGATATCCTTGAGTCCATGTCCGGTTATGAGAGCGACGATCAGATCATCCGGTTCCAGCATTTTCATCTTCTCAAGTTTTATAAGCCCTGCGATTGTCGCGGCGGCGGCTGGTTCTGCGAAAATGCCTGTTGTCGAGGCGAGTAGTCTCATCCCCTCCAATATCTCTTCATCGCTCACAAGCACTCCCATGCCATTCGTAATTTTAAGGGATTTTAGCGCCCAACGGGCGTTTCTTGGAGCATTCACAACTATCGAATCAGCTATACTCGAAGCGTTTTCCAAAGGTGTCACATCACCCTCACCCTTTTCAAATGCATCCACTATAGCTGAAGAACCAGTTGCCTGCACGGCTATCAGCTGCGGCAACCTGTCTATAAAACCCAACGCCAGCAAATCAGAGAACCCCTTTTCAATGCCGGCTAAAATGCAACCGTCGCCGACCGGAATGATGATCTTATCCGGGATCGAATATTCCAGCTGCTCCCAAATTTCGAGAGCGGCGGTCTTCTTTCCCTCGATCGTAAACGGGTTGTAAGCTGTATTGCGATTGTACCATCCAAATTCTTTACTCGCCTTTAACGACAATTCGAATGCGTCATCATAGCTTCCCATTATGGGAATAAGACGCGCACCTGTAATCGCTATCTGTGCAAGCTTGGCTTTGGGCGCACTTTCAGGAACGATGATAATGCTCTCCATTCCGACACTAGCGGCGACTGCGGCAAGCGATGATGCTGCGTTTCCCGTCGAGGCTACGACGATCTTCTTTCTATCGTATTCACGCGCCATCGATACGACCGACAAGGATGCCCTGTCTTTGAATGAGGCGCTTGGCAAAACTGTATCATCCTTGAGCCATAGATCACTCAAATTTATCTCATGCGCGAGATTGACGGCGCGCCTCAGAGGCGTGCGATACGGGATGAACTCCGGCAGATTCGACTGATCATGAACTGGAAGGAGCGGAAAATAACGAACAAAACCCTCCTCCATCTTCTTTGAGAGTTTATCCTCGTTAAAATCCCTCTTCACACGATCGTAATCGTATATTACCCTCAATACCCCTTTTAGAGATCTCCCCTCTTCTCTCTTAATTTCACACTCGGGACAGAGATAATCGACATCTCCCGGCAGATACTCCTTATCACAATCGATGCATTTTAAAATATATTCAGCCATTCTTTTTCCTCATGGTTATGCAATTTTCTACAGGACAGATCGACGCGCAAAGTCCACACCCGACGCATTTTTCATCATCGACTTTTGGCGTACGATCCGGATTGATAGTAATAGCCTGATGGGCTCCATCGCGACAAACGATATGACACATCTCACAGCGAACACAAAGATCGAGATCGACCCTCGATCTCACATCATCTATAAAAGGAAGCTCATCGTGCAAGACAATCTTGTCACAGCTTCGACCGACGAGTTTGGATGGCGACGAAATTCCCTTCTCATCGAGATAGTCGTGCAGTCCCTCGATTAGATCCTCGATGATGTCGTAGCCGTGTCGCATGACGGCGGTGCAGAATTGCACCACGCTTGCACCAGCAAGCATAAACTCGACAGCATCGCGCCATGTGACTGGGCCGCCACTGCCGGAGATTGCTATACCCGCCTTAGCCACCTCAGCTATACAGCGCAGCGACACCGGTTTGATAGCAGTTCCTGAGAGCCCTGAATATGTTGATTTTCCCCCGATATTCGGAAAGGGAATAAAGTTATTTATATCGATACCGATGAGCGATGGAAATGAGTTGCCGACACAGACTGCATCGGCGCCTGCATCGCAAACGGCCATCGCTATTTCAGCTATATCATTTACAAGCGGAGTCAATTTGATGACGACCGGCGTTTTTCGCGCACCCTCTTTCACCCATGATGCGACTTTTGCTGAAAGTGCGGCATCCTGTGCAAGCATTGCGCCGGGCTTAAGGCCGATCGTCCCCTGTGGACACGAAAAGCTGCACTCTACCATATCTGCGCCTGATTCCGACGCCCGCCGTGCGAGTTCCTTCCAGCTCGCCTCGTCCTGTCCCGTTATGCTGACAATCACCCTCTTCGTTGGAAATTCTTTTTTGAGAGAGATGACCCTCTTCTCGATCTCGTCGATGTGGTATTCGCTGATGAGATCGATGTTGGCTAGTGACGAGACCCGCCTGCCTTCAAAATCCAAACCTTGAATAATTGGGTATGTTATTCTGACAGGTGTGGCCTCTTTTGAGGTCGTCTTCAAAACCGCACCAGCCCAGCCGGCCTTGAAACCCTCCCTCACCATATCGAGTTTATCCGTAGGCGGAGCTGCGGCGAGGATGAATGGATTTTCAAACTCCACACCGCAGAAATTTATATTCAGTTTTGATTTCGGTTTTTTAAACATAAAAATTCCGTGAAGCGGGTTTCGTGAAGCGTGAAAACAAATAATAAACCCGAGATCCTTCGCAAAGAGGCTATGTCACAATTAGGATTCTGTATATGCTGTCATTCTGAGCGAAGCGAAGAATCTTGTTATTTCGAACACTTAAGATCCTTCACTACGTTCAGGATGACACCAAAAGTCAATTGCGACACAGTCTCAAAGCTCAGGATGACATACCTAAATATTTATCAATCTCAATTGCGGCGAGTTTGCCGGAGCCTACGGCGCCCACAGCGGTCGATGCGCCATAGACAAAATCGCCACCTGCGAAGATGCCCGGCTCTGATGTGGTCACTTTATTTACAGCACAGCGCAACCCGAATTGATCTTCCACATCCTGACCGACTGCGAAAACCACGCTATCGCATTTTATATCGAATGGAGTCCCCTCCTCCACGAATTTATTTTTGTTCTGCCAACAAATTCTGACGCCCCTGATCCCCTCTACCTTTTTATTTCCAAGAATCGACTTGGGAAGATAGCGAAAATAAAATTCAACACCTGAGTTCCATGCACCCAAAATCTCTTCATGTGAGGCCGGCATCTGACCCTGAGTCCTGCGATATAAAAGGAATGATTCCATCTTCAATTCCTTAGCTACCCTCGCACAGTCGAGCGCCGTATCTCCGCCCCCTATGATAACGACTCGCCCTTTAAGCTTTAACTTCTTTGCCTTCGCAAGCCTCAAAAAATCGAGCGCCTTGTAGACCCCCTTTAATTTCACACCTTTCAATTCCGGGGTTTTTGACTTTGAGAGACCGCAGGCTACAAAGACTGCATCGAAATCCTTTTTTAGGGATCTGGGATCATCTATCATTTTGCCGAGCCTTAATGTTGGGCCAAGTTTTTTGATGAATTCGACATCGAACCCGACCACTTTTTTTGGCAGACGAAACTCCGGAATCACCTGCGAAAGCATTCCGCCGGCAACTTTTGCAGCATCGAAGATGACAACCTCATATCCCTTCATGCTCAAGTCTGCAGCACATGCAAGCCCGGCAGGCCCCGCCCCAACGATCGCCACACTCTTTTTGCTTTTTTTATGATGTGAAATCGGTTCTATCATCCCGAACTTTCGCTCATAGTCCATGAGAAAGCGCTGCAGGCCGCGAATGTCGATCGGCTCTTTTAAACCTTTGATCGAACACTCCTTACAACACGTGTCGCTTGATGGACAGATGTATGCACACGACCCTGCCATGACATTCCCACGTCTCAGCTGACGAATAGCCCCTTTGATATTATCCATCCTGATCTTGCGGATGAACCTACGGACATCGACGCCGGCGGGGCAGCCGCTGTTACACGGCGCATCGGAGCACATGAGGCAGCGAAGCGCCTCCTCTTTAGCTGTTTGAATTGTATATTCTGAATTCATCTGAACTACAGTTGTAAACTTCTTTGGGAGATCGATCAATAGGAATTTTAATATTGAAACACCCGGTGTTGACTTAAGGGTCTTTTCACGGCAATCTCACTTCCCAAACAGGGGGAATTTTTGATTCATTGTCGACCGTTCAGAGGGGGATACAGGTTTGAGACATTTGAGGGGAGTCCTTCAGATGAAATCATCGCTCTATTCCCTAAGGTAAATTCAAACCACACCCCTGTCATTCGTCCGGGCGAGCTCTTCAGAGTCGTAGAACGAATCGGATTTCTGCCACCGTCGGGTGAGGTTGAGAGGATAATTCTAAACGCGATCGACTGCGAGCCCCTCACACTCTCGTTTAACGCATTCTTAAAGCTGCGGCCGAATCTGTTGGCGGAGATCCAGACGATCTTAGAGCTCATCTATCCAAAAAAACCGATAACGCTAGCTATCTCAAAAAAGCCTGTCATAGCCACTCCGCACAGGATGGAAGTCGTTGAGCTGAAGGATATCTACCCGCAGCACTTCAGCGAAATTCTGGCATCCTCCCTTGCTGACAAAAACTTTTTCAATACGGATGATATCAAAAGGGAGGGGATTTTAATACTCGACAGATGGCAGGTCATGAAGATCGTCTCCTCATGCTTCGAGGAATTCGGAAATTCGGATGTAGTCGTCGCACTTTCAGGACCGGGAGTTAAAAATCCTATGGGATATTCCCTTCCAGCCGGAACTCCGATTTCTGTACTCTTAAATAAACGCGTCAAATCCGGCGAGTGGGTATATGTAAAAAACAGCCTTCTCAATGGATGCATGATCGATACTGAGAAGGGATTAATCGACAGCACAACTCACGCTGTCATGGTGTTGGAAAAACCACAAAAAAGGGAGTTTTTGGGTTTTTTGAGATTAGGGAAGAGAAGGATATCCTACACAAACACCTTTCTATCCTCTCTCATCAGACCAAAGTTAGCTGAGAACAACGCCGAGCAACATGGCGAGTTGAGAAACTGCATCGCATGCAACAGCTGCGATGACATCTGCCCGGTCGGAATTCTCCCTGCGATGATCTACAAGAGAATCGAACACGGCTTCGAAGATGAGGCAAAGGGGTTGAAGCCGGAGAGATGCATAGAGTGCGGGCTTTGCACATTCGCATGTCCGAGCAAGATTGATTTGATGAAAAGTATTGTCAGCTGTAAGCTATAAGCTGTAAGGATTAAGCCTTTATGAAACTACTGCAAAAGACAATTAGCATTACGAAAAAAATTGCATCCAAAAATGCAATTATTGATCGCCTTGCAACTCCCATCATTGATGCGACTGATAGCTTCTTGTTCCGTGCGGGTGGGATCTCCTGTGGCAATACTATCTTGAGAGACTGGTGCGATAATAAGCGATACATGTTCACTGTGATGATCGCGCTCTTTCCTATTCTCTTTTTCTCGATCTATCTCTTCGGATGGAGGATGCTATCTTTAGTTGCAGTATCGTACGCTGTCGGTGTCGGCATCGAAGCGATCTTCGCGGCGGTCAGAAGGCACCCGATCAACGAAGGGGCGTTCGTTACTTGCCTCATCTATCCGCTGATCCTTCCACCGCACATTCCGCTCTGGATGGCGGCCGTGGGAATCGCCTTCGGAACTATCTTTGCAAAAGAGGTCTTCGGTGGAACGGGACACAACATATTCAACCCCGCGATGGTCGGTAGGGTTTTTTTGGCGATAAGCTTTAGCCTCGCCATGACGACAGGCTGGGTCGAGCCAACACTCGCGTGGCCGGGTGCGCTGCATCAATACGCTGTTGACACAATATCCTCCGCAACTCCTCTCTCATTATTTTCCAGAGGACACGAGCTGACAAACATTGTTCCACTTCTGATCGGCAACATCGGTGGAAGCGTCGGAGAGACATCCAAGCTACTCATCATCCCGTGCGGCCTCTTTCTTCTGGTGACTAAAGTAGCGAACTGGCGCACAGTTCTTGCAATTTTCGTTTCTGTGGTCATCACATCATGGATCGGAAACTCGCTTCTCCCTGACAGATTTGCTCCCACACTATTCCAACTTTTGAGCGGTGGACTTTTATTCGGAATGTTCTTCATGGCGACCGACCCTGTGACATCGACACACACACAGACAGGGAAATATTTTTTCGGTGCGATAGTCGGAACGCTCACAGTTTTGATCCGGGCATTCACCGGCTATATAGAGGGATTTATGTTCGCACTCCTTTTCGCGAATGCATTTGCACCATTGATTGACCACATCATTTTGAAACAAAAATACGGCAAGGATTTTATCGCATGAAACGATTATGGATGATCACATTTCTCGTCGGAGCAGCTGCAATATCGGCAGCGCTGCTTGCCTTCATCTATTACTCCTCGGAGAGTGATATAAAGGAGAACGAGAGACTCGTTGAGATATGTTCAGTCATGAATGCGCTTAAAGTAATATGTCCAATCAACAAGGCATTTCTTGAAAAGAAGTTTAACGATACTGTCGAAATTCGCGAGGTGCTCGGCAAAAAATTCTACATTGAGAAGGATGACGGCACTATCGCCTTCAAGATCAAAGGCCCCGGCTTCTGGGATATGATCGAGGCCGTGATCGCGATTGAGAGCGATCTTAAAACGCTAAGAGGTGTTGCGATTGTAAGTGAAAAGGAGACCCCGGGGCTTGGTGGACGGCTCGACGAATATGAGACATTGGAACGCTTCAAAGGGGCCTCGTTATTTCCAAAACTCATCATTACGACATTCAAGCCGACAAGACCAAACGAGGTCGAGGCGATAACCGGTGCTACTCAGACGAGCAAGGCATTTGTAAATATAATCAACAACGCGATCAAAGAGAATCTCGAGGCGCTAAAACTGCTGCAAGAGGAGATTATTTCTGTAGGGGCAGGTTTCAAACCTGCCCAGGAATAGACCAGAAATAGTAACGCGGGCGGGTTTAAAACCCGCCCCTACAAAATATTTAGGAATTAAACAGTAATGACGACATTTTTGAAGAAAAAGAATTTTGTGACCTTTTTCGACGGCATCTGGCGAAACAATCCGACCTTTCGGATGATTCTTGGCATCTGCTCGACGCTTGCAGTAACAAACCAACTCGCCAACACGATTGCGATGAGTATGGGTCTCATATTCGTTCTCACATCGAGCATGGTCACGATATCGCTGATGAGAAAATTTACCCCTCCAAGAATCCGACTCGCTATCAACATGATCGTGATTGCGACTTACACGATGGCCGTCGACATCTTTCTTCAGGCCAAATTCCCTGTGATCAGCTCTGCTCTAGGCCCATATGTCGGACTCATCATCACCAACTGCATTATATTGGGACGCGCAGAGGCCTTCGCCATCCACAACAACCCTATCCTGGCATTTTTAGACGCCCTTGGCGTCGGGGTTGGCTATGCTATTTCGCTCATCATAATTGCGATCATCCGCGAAGCATTCGGTTTCGGCACCATCCTCAATATTCCCGTGATGGGAGAAAACTGGACGAACTGGAATATAATGGTGCTGGCCCCCGGAGCCTTTTTCATGTTGGCCGGGTACATCTGGTTTTTGAGGCTCATCACCAAATGCGAAAAGAGGGAGGGATGTAGATGAAGCTATTCTTCACGCTCTTCTTCGGACAGATATTTGTAAACAACATCGCGCTCACATATTTTTTGGGGATGTGTCCCTTTGTCTCGTTGTCAAAATCGCTAAAAACAGCCTTTGGCATGGGTGTTGCCGTGACACTCGTGATGACCATCACAGCTGCCATCAACTGGCCGCTCTACCACTATCTGCTCTCACCTACGACAGGATACAACCTTCCATTTCTGCAATATCTCTTCTTCATACTCGTGATCGCCGCCTCCGTTCAGGTAACTGAAGTTCTGCTGGATCGATTTTCTCCTGTGCTCTATACAAGCTTTGGAATCTTTCTCCCACTCATCACCGTCAACTGCGCTATATTGGGCGTCTCCCTCTTCATTATAATCAGAAATTATAATTTTCTTGAGACGATAGCATTTTCTCTGGGTAGCGGTATCGGCTGGCTCGTCGCAATTATGGCGATGTCGGGCATTCGCACGAGGCTCAAATTCGCCAACGTACCGGTTGCCTTAGAGGGAGCAGGAATCACACTGATAATCAGCGGGCTCTTGGCCTTTGCTTTCATGGGGTTTGCAGGATGGTAGAGAATATTCTGACAGCTTCGATAATCGGTGGGAGTGTCGCAGGGATTCTGGGGGTCATCCTCATCCTCGTCGACAAGTTCGTCGCCGATTACGGAAGCTGTGAGATAAAAATCAACGCCGATAAGATCATAACAGTTGAAGGCGGAAAAAACCTTTTGGAGACGCTACAGGAAGAGAAGATTTTTATCCCATCTAGCTGTGGAGCAAAAGGAAGCTGCGGACTGTGCAAAGTTAAAATTAATGAAGGTGGTGGAGATATACTCCCAACCGAGATCCCTCACCTCACAAAATCAGAGATGCAATCGAACATAAGACTCGCCTGTCAGGTAAAGGTGAGAAGGGATCTCGAGATATCGCTCCCTGAGTGGATACTGAATTTAAAGCCGAGATTTGCAAAGGTGATCGAAATCAACGACCTCAACTACGATACTAAATCGATCGTGCTCGACCCGGAAGAGCCGCTTAAATTTATACCGGGACAATACATTCAGATTCAAATACCAAAGACTCAGGAGTACAGAGCATATTCGATCGCCTCCAGCACGAGAGAAAAAAACATCGAGCTCATCATAAGACAGGTACCCGGAGGCCTTTGTTCCACATATATTCATGAGCAGCTTACGCTTGGCGATGAGCTAGGCTTCCTGGGACCCTGTGGCGATTTCACTTTCAAGACCGATTCAGGCAATGAGATCATCCTCATCGCAGGGGGATCGGGGCTCGCTGTCATGAAATCGATTTTAAAATGGTGTTTTGAAAATGGTATTGAAAGAAGAATCACACTCTTCTTCGGCGCCGTCGCAAAAGATGATCTCTTCCTCATGGACGAACTGACCGAATGGGAGAAAAAATACAACAACTTCACATTCATCCCCGCCCTCTCCAACCCGGCCCATCACGATGTATGGTCTGGAGAGAGAGGTCTCATAACAGAGGTGGTCGAGAGAAACATATCAGACGCCTCAAACAAAGAGGCATATCTCTGTGGATCTCCCAACATGATCGACGCCGCCGTCACATCGCTTAAGAAGATCGGCTTTCCCGACGAGAACATTTTCTGCGACAGATTTTCGTAAAAGCTAGAGCCTTTAACTTTCTTAGCAACCTTTTCCCCGCAAATGCCGATAATATCAGTGTAAGCGAAGGGAGGCCAGAAATGGACATCTAATTTGAAACCCCAAAAAACAAGTCACTTTTATTAACCCAGGGTGGGGAGTAAAAGGAGGCTACATGGGTTCAGTTTCAAAGGTGAAAGCTTTACAGCAAAGCGCAGCACAAAAAATGATCAGCAATCTCCCGCCAAGCGCAGTAAAATGTCTTAAAAAACACATCCCAAAAGCATGCAAGTCCAGTCAAGATAAATGTGCCAAACAGGTGATGTCAGCTGTACTCAAATGTACTGCAAAAAAGGAGAAGATGAAGATGTTTGGTGTGAGTGTCTTTACGCCGATTAAACTCCTATCATCTGATAGTCGAATGTCGGTAGTAGGAGGCGGAATCTCAGCCAGGGTCTATTATCTTAAAATCGATAGCAGCAAATATAGTTCGCATAAGCTATTCATGGGAATCGATGCAGGAGTACAACAAGTCGCACATCGTCGTTCAAACACAAAAACTTTTAATGTCATAAATCCTCTCTTTGTTATGCACCTCTTAGGAACACAGACCAGGTTCCTTCCCAATGCAATTATCAGCCCAACTTTACGCATTTCGATGGGACTGGCAGGTGCAAATCAATCAATTTATGCAGCTCCAAATGTTGCTATTGGAATTGGATCTGCCAGAGACAAAGGCCTCCTTGGCAAGCTGACGCTTGAGGTAAGCGCACAGCTACTAATCCTGATAGATAAAGGTGGTATTCAAAAAATACCCACTATGATTCCTCATGGAATGATAATGATAGGCGTAAATACTGAACCGCAGGCAACGCTGAGGGTTGGACTATCATACGAATTCTAAATTTTCGGTTCGAATCACAAAAAGGGCTGGTTTGAAATACCAGCCCTTTTTATTTCCATGTATTAAAACTTTCTGAGCAAATATTTTAAAGGGGTTTAAATAATGGCTGTCGGGAAAAGCCAAAAAACACCAAAGTTGTCATTCTGAGCGACCCCAGTCATTTGACGGGGCAGAAGCGAAGAATCCCGCTATTTCAAACACTCAAGATCCTTCGCTAACGCTCAGGATGACAAAAAACCGAATTCCCCGACAGACACTATGCGGGAATACATCTGTAAATATTCTGCAATTACAGTTAGTTATCCATTATCGTGCTTTTATCACTATACAAATATCGATTTTTTTAGAGGTACATCTAAAAAAAACTTGATAATTTTAGATATACATCTAAAATTATCACATGAAAGATATACAGAGATTTCTAAAGGAATATGGCCTCGAGGAGGCAAAAAAAAATCGCCAGATGGTCTTCATATGTGGCCCCCGTCAAACTGGAAAAACGACATTGGCCAGAGAGTTTTTAAAAGAGATGGACTGTCAGGATCTCTACTTCAACTGGGATATTTCAAAGACACGCCAGATGTTCAGAGAGGATCCAACCTTTTTCGAAAACATTGCCAGAGACAGAGAAAGAAAAATCACATTTATCACTTTCGACGAAATCCACAAGGGAAGGGATTGGAAAGACAGATTAAAAGGTTTTTTTGATCAATTTGAAAATGAATTCCATTTCATCATCATAGGCAGCGCCAGACTCGACATGCTCCGCAAAAAGGGCGAGAGCCTCTCAGGGAGGTTTTTTCTATACAACCTTTTGCCGCTGGCTTTAAGCGAATGTGAAAACATGGACTTGAATAAGCTCTGGCTGATCGATCGTGAATCGCTAAAAAACCCCTTCTCCTCTATGATGGATCTATGCACACACAAGAACGAGAAAAGCAGTTACAAAGATCTTTTCAACTTGAGCGGATTCCCAGAACCGTTTACCAAAGGAGAGGAATCTTTCCATAACAAATGGCAACATAGCTACGTGGATCTGGTCTTTGAACAGGACTTAAAAGATTTAACAAGTGTCAAAGATATAGATGGCCTGGAGCATCTTCTGAATTTATTGCCGTTGAGAGTCGGGCGACCTCTATCCGTTAATTCCATCAGAGAGGATTTAAAAGTTGCACACGAAACTGTCAGCAATTGGTTAAGAATCCTTGAAAAACTCTACCTGACCTTCCCTTTGTCACCATATTCAAAAAAGATCGCACGCTCAATTAGAAAAGAAAAAAAGTGGTATTTCTATGATTGGACCAGAGTCAAGGAGCCCTCTTTCAGGTTTGAAAACATGCTGGCGGTCTCATTATTGAGGGCTGCAAAGTGTTGGGAGCAGATGGGACTCTTTAAATGTAAAATCCAGTATATCAGGACGATTGAAAAAAAGGAGGTCGATTTTCTTATTTTGATCGATTCAAAACCGTTTGCATTGGTTGAAGCAAAGCTATCCCAAACAGATATTGATTCTCACGTCCTTAAACTTGCCAAGCATTTAGGAAACATTCCCATTTTTCAGGTTGTTCACCAGAGCGGCATATTCAAAAAGAGAGAAGAAGATTCGTCGATCATCTCGGCAGACAGATTTCTTCTCAACTTACCTTAAAATCACCCTTCCATCGAAGTCGTTGCCGGTTTTTCATCGAGGGTGTTTGTTAGTTTTTCGATCTTTCCCTTGGCCTCGTTTAATTTTGCCTCACAGCTTCGAACAAGTTTGATACCAGTCTCGTAGGCCTTCAGGGAGTCGTCCAGAGTCAGATCGCCTGCCTCAAGTTTTCTTACAACCTCTTCGAGTGATTTGAGTTCCTCTTCGAATGTGGATTTTTTTTGTTCTTTGGTCATGTAAACTCCTTATCGGATTGCTGTGCGTCATGCGCTGTGGGCTGTGCGTTAAAAACGCATAGCGCATAGCTCACAGCGCAAAGCACTCCATATTATATTTTGCTTACAACTTTCACTCCCAGTTCCCCTTCATGCAATCTAACTTTCAACTCCTCGCCGACATTTACATCTGCACTTCGCTTCACAGTTGTTCCATCTCCTTTTTGCACAACCGAATAGCCCTTCGCAAGCACATTGAGTGGTGAGAGATGTTTTAATTCACTCACGAGTTTTAAAAGTTCGGATGAGCGTTTATCAGTATAGACTTGCGTCGAACGAGTGAGTCGCTGCAAAAATTCATCGACCCTGAGTATCAGGTCGGAGAGCCTTCTCTCTGGACTCTTGAGGCGTTCTTTAAAGGAGTTCACCCTCTCTGAGCCACGCTTATACTGAAGATACAACCCGGATGAGAGGCGCTTTTGAAGTTGTTCGATAAATGTTTTCAAATCTGCCTTCACAGGGACAGCTATCTCGGCAGCAGCGGATGGAGTCGGTGCTCGTTTATCCGCTACAAAATCTGCAATCGTAAAATCGATCTCGTGGCCTACAGCGGAGATGACAGGGATGCGCGAGTTGAAAATTGCGCGCGCGACTACCTCCTCGTTGAACGCCCAGAGATCCTCTAGCGATCCGCCACCGCGCCCGACAATCAACACATCGATATCGTCAAAGCGATTGAGGATCTCTATGCATCTGGCAACCTCTTCAGCTGAACCCTCACCCTGCACCTTTGCAGGCGCTAACAAAATTTCGATATTTGGAAAACGTCTTGTCAGCACATTTATTATATCTTTGATCGCAGCGCCCGTCGGCGATGTCACGACGCCAATCTTATTCGGCATGAAAGGAATCGGCTTTTTATGTTTTGCATCGAAGAGCCCCTCTTTTTGCAGACGCTCTTTCATCTGTTCGAAGGCGAGTTGCAGAGCACCCACACCCTTCGGTTCGATGCTGTCTATGACAAAGCTGTATTGGCCGGCGGGGGCGTAGAGAGAGATCTTTCCGTGACAGATCACCTCGAGACCATCTTTGAGTTCAAAGGGAAATTTTCTATTGCCAGCACCGAAGATGATTGCGCGAATCTTGCTCGACGCATCCTTGATATCGAAATAGTAGTGTCTGCCGTTCGAATTGCGAAAGCCCGAAACTTCGCCTGACAACCACAGATCGATGAACTGCGTCTCGAGGCTCTCCTTCAATATACTCGTGAGCTCGGTGACGGTGAGCACGGGCGGTGATTTTACAGACTCGGTCGGTTCAGCCTGTTGAACAGGATTAGCAGACTGTGATTCTATTTTCACGGATTTTTGCGGAACTGTTTTTTTAACAGGCTTCTTCGCCGGAGCCTTCTCCACCGTTATATTTTCGAAATCAAATCCTGATTGCTTCATGAAAAATTATTTTCCTTTTCCGGATCCTAAGCGTTCGAGGCTGTTGTCGAACTGCAATTTGTGAAAAAACAACCATATTAGTGTAGGGGCAGGTTTTAAACCTGCCCTATTCCATTTTTGGGCGGGTTTGAAACCCGCCCCTACAACAAGTCAATATACAAACAACTTCGACAACAATCACTTTCGCGAGGATGACGAGCGAGACTTCTTCCCCTCCAAAACCTCTCTCACTCTTTCTGTATCTTGTATCTTCTCAAATATATCGCTCTCTTTTGCAACCCTTCTCCGCGAAATCTTTATTCCATATGATGAGAGAATCTTCTTCATCTCATCGAACTTTTCTTCTATCGAATTTTTTACGGAGATGTATCCGTATTTGGCAGCCTTTACCCTCGTAGAAAGGGAGAGCGGATTTAGCATGAAGAAATCGACATCGTCGGGTTTAGGTTCTATCAGCATTATATCCCCGGTGAATTTAGGATCCCGCTTAAATCGATCGAGCGCGACCTCGAGGCGCGAGTGATAAATCGCCCTGAAGATCTGATTGATGACTGAGAGGAGTCCTCGCTCCGACATCCTCTTCCCTTTTTCCGCCTTGAAGCGAAATTTATCGACGAATTCGTTCGCGTCATAAGGGCGAAATGGATTGTAGCAGATGATAAGCCCTGCCCCTTTATCGACTGCGACATCGATGTTGGCGCTCTCCTGAACACCGCCATCGACATAATCAACACCTCTGATTCGCGCAGGACGATAAAATCCCGGCAGCGCAGTAGAGGCCTGAATCGCCTCGGAGATAGTGATATCGTTCACCTCATCAGGGCCGAACACGACCCTCTTTGCACCATCGAGCGTCATCGCACAGATGTAGAGCCTCTTCTTCGTGAGCTGAAAGGCCTTTTTAAAATCGTTCGTGAGATTGTTTCTCTCTATGTTTTTTCTGAAATATTCCTCAAGCGGCCTATTGTCGAAAATCCCAGTGGGAAAGAGCGAGAAGATGCTCGGGAAACCGGCCTCATCGACCGCCGAGAGCAAAGGTTCAACCATCTCATGATAGCTCCCCACCGACGGCTCCTGCAGAAAATTCACAACCTTCGTTCCCATACTCTTCGATTTTTTATCCTCTGTGAGTTTCACAAGCAACTGGGGAATCAATGAACCGACTTTGAATATAAATGAAAGGGGGCGATAGAGAAACTCCTCAACATTCGGACGATAGTAATGCCACGGTTTGAGCGGCGTGAAGTGGCTGGAGGTTCCATCGAGCGTCCTGAGAAGCGACTCCGGCGAGATACCAGCCGATAGCGGCACAGCAAGCATACTCCCCGAGCTGATCCCGACAAAGATATCAAAATCCCTCACACGAAAGTCGTCAAAATAGCTGCTAAGCGCCCTGATGCCACCTGCCATGAACGAACCGCCACTCACAGCCCCACCCGCAAGCACAAGCGCCTTGAGGGCCTTCCTCTTTGCGGCACCAGCCTTAAGATCACTCTTTTGAACTATTGTTATTCCCATAACTCCATGAGAGCTTAAGAACTTAGGAGCTTAAGAACTTAAGTTTGTAGCTTAAGCTCCCAAGCTCTCAAGCACCTAAGCTCTTAATCATATTCCTCCCCCAAGTGCGTGCAGTCGGAACTTGGCGTTTTTTAGTCCCTTGTTTAGCGCGTAGGCCTTCTCGTAATAGCTGATAGCGGCCTTCTTATCATCTTCCCTCTCTGCGATCTGGCCTAGCCAGTAATATGAATACGACCGCCAGAGGTAGTGTTGTTCTTTTTCCAGCAGCTTATTGAATTCAACTTTGGCTATCTTATCATGTTCCGACTTCTTCGGATCCTTTGCGATAAAAAAGTGCGAAAGTCCTATAAAATAGTGTGCCTTAACAAGCGACTCATCAATCTGAAGAATCTTCTCAAAATCATTTATCGCCTCTTCATACTTTTTATCCAGCAGATATGCCCTGCCACGAAAGTTCCTGATTATAGCGTTTTGCGGATATTGGTCTATGAACGAAGAAAAAATTGGCACAGCCTTTTGATATTTCTTCTCCTCCATATTGATGATACCCAGATTGACCCTGGCCAGTTTTTTTGCAAGCTTTCCGTTAGAAGCAACCTTTTCGACAAGGGCTATACCTTCCTCCCTCTTGTCCTTGAAAAACATCGAAAGAACTGGAATGGTGCTGGAAAATACGCTCCTCCAATAGAGGTATAATCCCAGACCTAAATCAGCATCGATAAAATCAGGATACTCCTTTTTCAATCTATTCAGGAGCTGACGCGAGAGGGTACCCCTCGTGTATGCATGCCACCAGCTCTGCTTTCTCGCTGAGTGCATCCCCTCCATCCCGATAACGCCGGAACAGAGAAAGAGATCAAGTGCTGTGATCTGATATCTCTGCATGACATCGTCGACAACCTTTCTGGACCTTTCGATGACATCGAGAAACTCTTTGTCAGCGCTCATATCCTCCCTCTCCAGCATTTTCACCTCCCAGATCATCAGTTCGCCGAAATAGCCTGCAGGTGAGTTGGGATAATCCTTTTCGATTTTTTTAAAGAGCGCCAAGGCTTCATCATATTTCCTCATAAAGGAGAATTCTTCGCCTTTAAGAAGCTTATTTACGAGCTGATCATCATCGTCTGCCACTGAATTTGGCGAAAAGATGAAAAAAAGGGCGAAAAAGGCGCAAATGATCATACTAAGTCTGAACATAAAGAGTTAATAACAACCAAATTCCACACTTGCAAGCCCGATCGTGAAAAATAAGTAGATAGTACCTGTCGGGAAATTCACTTTTTTTTATCATCCCCCCGTGGTTGCCCTCTTAAAAGGGCTGGAACTTTCTGCCACCCCTCATATGAAAAGATCGCTTCTTTGATGGCTTGAAGGCACAAACTAAACTCATTTTTACAAACTTGTCGAAGCGCACATATTGTTAAATTATGTATATCAACCATTCAGTTTAGATATAAATTTACCTCCTAAAAAGGCTTTTATAAAGCAGTGATAAGGTGGTTGTGATTGAGAACATAATGTGCTATTTTCCACTAAATTTAAAGCATGGAGGCGTTTTATGTTGAGAAAAACATTTATTTTATTCACTTTAGCTCTAGCGATTTTAGTTGGTGCATGTGAGAGTGGGATGAAGTCGTCAACTGCAGAAAAACCTAAAAGAAAGGATAGCGTTCCCACAATAACCAGCAAGCTTTTAAAGCTCGCTGGACAGGTAAATGGCTTGAAAGGTGAAATTGTTTTAGATAGCGGCACGGGACAGAGCCTTACCATAAAGCAGAATGGAGTTTTTTCTTTTGACAATCCGATTTCTGATCAAACAAATTACATGGTAACAGTTTCAAAACAGCCAACTGGCACTCAAAGTTGTGTTGTGGTCAATGGTCTTGGAAAGATTTCTGGCATGGATGTGGATAATGTTCGCGTCAACTGTGCTAATTTTACATACTCTGTTGGAGGAGAAATCAGCGGGCTTAAGAGTTCTTTGAAATTGCAAAATGAAGCTGGTGAGCTTTTTATTTTTAATAAAGATGAAAAATTCATTTTTACCCGCAAGTATATGAATGATGATTATTATAATATAAAGATAGTCTCACAACCTACAACTCAAACCTGCTCAATTATAAATCCTTCAGGGAAAATTAAAGGTACAAATATTCTTGCAAAGGTTGTTTGCTCAACGGACACCTATGCCATTGGTGGCGTAGTTTATGAGCTTAAAGGTTTGCTTAAATTATCTGATGGCACTGGACAACAAGTCGATTTGCCAGCTGGTTCAATGCAATACAAATTTTCTAACCCTTTAGCAGATGGCACCGCTTATGGTATCAATATTCTCTCTCAGCCTCAGAATCAGGCATGTTCAGTAGTTAATGGCAGTGGAAAAGTCTCAGGTACTAATGTAAATGTTGACGTAGTATGTGCTGATACAGCGTATATTCTCGGTGGCAATGCGATGGGTGTTTCATTTCCTTTCGACATAACAAGTGGCACAGGGGAGGTCCTGACAATTTTAATGGATGGCCCGTTTCAATTCAAAGATATCATTGCAGATGGTACAACATATAATGTTCAACAAAAAACTTTCGCTATGGGGCAGGGTTGTATTATCAAAAACGAGTTTGGTAAGATGACTGCACCGGGCGTTAGCAATGTCAATATTGAGTGTGAGCTGAATGCTTACAGGTTTGGCGGAATGGTAAATGGTCTTGTTGGCACACTTGAGCTTGACAATGGTTTGGGTGAAACTCTTACCATCACTAGAGATGGCCCTATCCTCTATAAAAACGCCGTCCATTATATGCAGTTTTATGATGTAGTTGTTGCCAAACAGCCAACTGGCCAAACTTGTGCTGTAGTAAATGGCAAAGGCATGATGCCAGCGAGTGATGTGAATAATATTGAGGTCAATTGTGCAGTGAATTCATATAAGGTTGGCGGTAAAATTATGGCTCTCATGGGTGATATAGTTTTGGAGAGTAATATTGGTGAGACTTTGCTGCTAAACGGAGTAGGAAATGTTGAAATCCCATTTGTTTTTGGCACGACATTTCCAAATACATCTCCTTACGATGTAAAAATACTGCAACAACCTCCGACTCAAACATGTAAGCTTTCGCTTGCCTCTGGGACTATTCAGGGCGCTGATATTAACAATATAGAGATAAAGTGTAGTGACAGGGAATATAAATTGGGTGGAGAGATGATTGGCTTACAGTCAGGAAAAAGAGTTGAGCTTAAAGAACAGAAAAATGGTGAAATGTTGCGTGTGGATAAAAATGGACATTACGATTTTGTTGGACCTTTTATGCAAGGCAAAACCTACGATTATGATATTGTTGTTTTAAGTAATCCTGTTGCCCAAATCTGTGCAGTGCATAATAATGTAGGTTCTCTCTTCAATAGAGATGTTGGCGATATTGATGTTGTATGTTCTGTTGATATGTTTAATTTAGGTGGAGAGGTGTTTAACCTGGCAGGATATGTTGATCTGGATGATGGATTGGGACATCCGATAAAAATTACAAAGAGTGGTCCATTCACATTTTCAAGTAAGTTACCTGATCAGACCAATTATCTTGTAAAGTTTGTGAAGGATCCAATACATTCGGATTGTACAATTTCAAATGCTTCCGGGAGAATATTCAATGCAGATGAAATGAGTGTTGATGTGCATTGCTCCAAACGTGAATGGAGTAGGGCATATAATCTTATGGAGGGAGTCCCAACGTGGGCATACGATGCATTAGCCAAAGCCAAGGTGAAGGTAGCTGATACAGGTGATGCATATGTAGTTTGGGAACAGGTTTATAATGGTAAACCGCAACTATATTTGAGTGAATTCAATTCAAAAAATATGACCTGGACGCGCCCTGTCAATCAGGATGAGTATTTTTCAAGAGTTACAAATGGTATTTCAGCTTCCAAGTTTGATATATCAATAAATAATAAGGGTGATCTTTTGATTGTTTGGAGTGAAGAATTAGCAGGAGGTAAGCACGACCTATATTACAAGACAAAAAAAGGTTTAATTTGGTCCAATAATACAAGGCTTTTACCTGCTGGATTTCCCTCTAGTGTCGATTTATTGCATCACAAAGCTAAGTTGAGTGATAGGGGCGGAATGGTATTTGTTTGGGAACAGAGGGATGGACAAAATAGGAAGCAAGTTTATACTGCGGATTTTTCTGCAAGGAAGAATGTGTGGACGTTTCCAGCTAACCTCAGTGACTATAGGAGTAGCAAATGGGGTGTTGGTGGAGCAAATCCAAATCTTTCGATGGCAAGCTATGGTGATACAATTGTTGTTTGGAGTCAGAGTGCTGCCAACGGATCAAATCGGGTAGCCGCAGTTGGTAGATTTGGAGGTGTCTGGGTAGATTTAGGCGATGTGCAGAAAAACTTTTCAAGCGCTGATCCTATGGAACCTATCGTTGCAATTGATGAAAATCAAAATCTTGTAGTAGCATGGACGCAGAAGGACAATAATGGAAAGACGCAGGTTTATAAAACAGATGCGAGCATTCAAGGAAACCATTGGACTCCGCCAAAGGATCTAACTGATTCTGTTTCTAGTGGTGGTTCAGTTGAGGCATTATATCCATCTATTGCAGCTAATAAGAGTGGCAAGTTCATTCTCTCATGGACTCAAGAGCGAATCGTAGGTAGTTACAACATCTATGCAGCGATAAAAGAATTTAAAGTTTGGGGTCAAACTGAAAACATTTCGAGCACGATTCCATCTTCTACGATATTAAAGCCTACAACAGCTATTTCAGATAACGGAGAGCTGATTGTTGTGTGGGCCCAACATAATATTCGTGGAGAAGAGCAGCTGTTTATGTCTAAACATATTCCAAATAAACCATGGATCACTCCTTCAGCTTTGAACGATTACTTCAATCAAGTTATTGGTAGTAGTTATGGTTTGTTTCCAGATGTTAGCATCAATGCCTCTGGAAATTTGATGATCATCTGGCAGCAGATTTTCAAAACAAAGAATCCAGAGATTTACGTCATTGATAAGTTTTGATTAATATTGAACTATAATTATTAAATTCCTAAGAAAGCTCCTATCTTGAAAGGTGAGTCGAATCGTCGTGATGGCGCCAGAGACTAAGTCTCACCATCAATCATCATATAATGTGTATATACATAAGCGCTATCATTTAACATTGTAGCTCAAGTTATCAGTGTAGTTCCCATAAAAATATAAATTCCCTCTCACTATTATGGCATATGAACCAGAAAATCAGGACGAGGAGATTTTCCATATCCAGAGGTATCGATACAGAATCGCTCGTCACCAAGCGAGGCTTTATCTACCTTGTCATACATATCTTCGATGATCGCTGGACGTCCACTCCCCTGCCATTTGAATGGACTATCGGAGTTCGTCGACATCAGATATATCACTGCACCATCGATCGATGTTAACTTTTTCATAAGATAGTTGAGTGTGGAGATATTTAGATAATTTTCTTCAAAATACCCATAATGCACCATCCCCCCAAAAACAGCGATTTTAACCGTTGGCCATTGAATTAATTGTTGTAGAATCATGCTTGCAAAACAGTTTCTATAGAAAATAAATGAGCTCCATGAACCCGCCTCGTTTTTAGGACATTCCTTTTTAAAAGCTGGCCAATCAAAACCATTTAAATCTTCTTTCGGGATGATCTCTGCCTGCCTCTCAATACCAACGACTTTCAAACCTTGGGCAATAGCCATTTGGGCAATATCGAGATAAAAATCTGCTGTATCGCTCTGGTGACTAGCGATCCCGGATTCTAAAATCGATTTTAGTGCATTGCGAGAGAGCTCCCCCCTTCCAAACGAATTGAAAGACTGTTGATGACAACTACTAAATGACTCAATAGCAAAATGAGTAAAACCCTTTTTTACCATCGCAGGAAACAATTCTGTTTGAAACTCTCTTTTGATTTCAGGCTGACAATGAGCTTCTCCCAGAAAAAGCAATCGACTATCACCGATCATCCTCGAATAATCAACGCTCCCCCCCGGACCCATGCCAAACCCTGATATATGTTTAGATAACATGTTTGTTTTCATCATATTTATTACCAACAAAAGTTAAGTAGAATTACATGAAACTAACAATCCCCTTTAAGTTAGGACTTAACAACATTAACAATTTGACTGGGCCCCCTATCCAAAAGAGCCTTTAGCGTAATTTCGATACTCCAACCGTGATACGGATCTCTAATTATCGCTCTTTCAGCAGACAACGAGATCGAATCTAAAACCACACAATGCGAGCCTATTTCACCACCAATTCCAATCAAAGCCGGTCCAAAATCATCGGTGAGCCCTTTTATTTTTTTCGCCCGAGCTTCGTCGCTATAAACTTTATGCGGGAGTCTCTCGCTGAATGCGAAAAGTCCTCCCTGCTCAAACAATGTTATTGTACCGTCCATTCTTGCTAAATCTGCATTCATAACAAATTGCCAATTAACCTCAACTCCTTGATCAAGCGCCAGCATAGCGTAACTCGCCGCAACACAGCCCCTCGTTCCAAGTTGCTGCATGACATGTCTTCCATCCTCTGTTTTTCCATATCTAAGTGGATAATGATATTTTGCTTGAATGACATGATCATCCGGATGGCAATTCATATAAGTAATTTCTGAGTTTCCAATGAAGGGAACCTTTTCCGAATTGTTAAAACTCGGTTTTCCATCATCACCAAAATAAATTGTATTCGCAACACTTGACCCCTTTGGAAAAGACCTCTTACGACCAAAGGTGGTCATATTATCATCTGCGACATTAACAGACTTTGCTGTAAAAATGCTCTTTAATGTGCTGAAAATCTTCATATTAAGCCCTCTCTTACCTATATATTATTATCGGCAACTCACTCGATTTTGTTGCTTTTTTTGATAAGAATCTCGCATGTCATTTCAATGAGTTTGAACTTAAACAATTTTAACATTCAATTTTGTTTTTAACATCTCCAAAGCATCCGGTATATGGAAATAATCCAGCCATTCAGCTGGATAGAAGGCGTCGTAATTGTCAGGAATCTTTGCATAATCGCGCAAGAGAACGTTAAATAGATCGAGGCGCCCAGGCGACAAAGTTCGTAGATTGTCCCCAACGAATTTCGCAGTATCTCCCGAACATGTATCAATATCTAAAACCGCAACCTTCGCTCCCCTGATCAACTTCGACTCAGACACTTCAAGCCAGGAAAATCTTCTCTTTTTTGATGTATAACTGATACCTAGCCCATCATCGTAGGATTCTTCATAACTATTCGGACGAACGATAAAAACTTGAGCGCCAAAGAGTTCAAAGAGATAGGAAACAAAGAGACCATCTCTTGCAACACCAATAAAGGCGTCATACCTATCAGCTACCGAGTACGCCAACAGCACAGAAGGGATAATCCATGAACCATTGTATTTTCGATCATCGATATCCTTCTCGTATGTCGTCCAGCTGCTATAATCTTCCAAAGCATCATACCAATCATCCTCAACTGGATATTTTTGTGTTCTTACACCAAACCCCTTCTTTAAAGCCCAACTTTTAAATCCATTCTTGATAGCCTCTTGAAAGTCGTTTTTGCATAACGACTGAAATAAAATTGTGTAATCGTAAAATACTTGTTGGAAATCTCTTGAACGAGTATGTTGTGTAGCAATCTTCAAAGAGAGCCAAAGCATATCCTGCATACCCTGTGTTTTATCAGGACAGTTTTTTACAGAGCCTTCAAATTGCTCAGCTTTGAGTGCAACTTGAGATTCCATCTTTTCTGAAGAATGTTGTCCCAAATAAGGCGTTATGAGACCCTTTGCCACTGTCATCGACATATAATTAGCCTCTCCTCATATATATATTTATCGGCAGATGCTTAAAAAAGTTGCCCCGTTGATACAACTTGGATAGAGCAGATCATAGCATCGTGTATGTTTCTTTTGTATCTTCCAAAGACGTTTTTTTCTGATTCAGTCTGCGAAAAT
>JBDRGF010000159.1:0-93859 GCA_043818055.1 Pseudomonadota bacterium
AGAATCGCTGTCTCCAAAGCGTGTGCAGATGAAATAGCCTCTATCTCGGAAAGAAGCTTCGAGGTGATTCCGAATGGAGTCGATGTGAAATGGTGGCACAGGGAACAGAATGAAAAGAATGGTAACGAAGTGAACATCGTCTATATGGGAAGGGCTGATATCAGAAATGGGCTCGACAAGGTCATCGAGGCCTTCGGGATCGTCAGAAAAACCGATCCGAATGTCAGATTGACGATCATCGGGGATGGGCCGTTGCTGTCGATATTTAAAAATCAGGCGAAGCATCTTTTGCCATACATCACTTTTCATGGTGCGCTCTCGGAGACGCGCCCCGACGTGGTCGCGACGGCGGATATTTTTATTTTTACGCCTCACATTGCATCATTCGGAATTACGATCATAGAGGGGATGGCTGCGCGAAAGGCGATTATCGCATCTGACATACCCGCATTCAAAGAACTTTTGAAAAATAATGAAAGCGGGCTTTTGGTCGATCCCGACTCGCCGGAAGCTATCGCGTCGGCAATGTCAAGGCTCGCTGCTGATAAAGATTTAAGGTTTAAATTAGCAGAGAGAGCCTTTAGAGACGTGGGGAAATACGACTGGGAGAATGTATCGGAGAGAATCATCAATTGCTACGAAAAAGCTGTAAGCTGTAAGCTGTAAGTCAAAACCTATGATATATTACATCATCACCATAGCTTTATTAGTCTTTATAGGCGGCGTCTATTTTACTTTTGTCTTTGTTCCGCAATTTGATTTTTGGTTGTGGGGGATGAGGCGAAGGTGGAAAGGGAAAAGGATTGCCTGTATCACATTCGATGACGGGCCGGATGAGCCTTATACGGAGCAAATCCTCGATATATTGAAAGAGAAAAATATCAAGGCGACCTTTTTCGTTCTCGGGAAAAAAACACTTTTACATGAAGACATAATAAAAAGAATTACCTCAGAGGGACATGATATCGGGAATCACCTATTCAGTCACAAGAAGATAACATTCTTGAGCACGAATGAAATTAAAAAAGAGATTTTAGATACAAATATGATTTTGGAAGGGAACTCTGTAAAAGCAAGGATCGTAAGATTGCCACATGGTTTCAGAACCATCTTTGGAGTTCGTCGAGTTCATAAGCTGGGGTTTACTATTATACCCTGGACAAAAGGGATTTGGGATACTCAGGGAGATTCGCCGGAGAAGATTTTCGCAAGATTCATGAAAAAGTTTTCAAACCTCGAGATACTCCTCCTCCATGACGGAGAGGATATGAACGCAAAATCGCGCAACAGAAGCGCGACTGTTAAAACGTTGCCAAAGATCATCGAAGAATATAAAAAGAGACATTATCAGTTTTTAACAATATCAGAGCTCATGAGTTGATAGCATGAAGAAAAAATTACTTCACATTACAGGATGGTTGATAACGCTCACACTGCTCGGATTCATCGCATTTAGAATGGACTGGCAAACTGTAATTCAGGGGTTCAAAGCGGCAAGTATCAACTACATTGTTTTAGCCATTCTCTTCAACTTCATCGTGATAGGTGTTAAGTCTTTGAGATTCAAATGGCTGATAAAGGTTGGGGATAAACTCAAATTTAGCAAAGTTCTAAATGCGACCATGATTAGCTTTGCCGCAAATAATATTTTTCCAATGCGTGGCGGAGAGCTTATCAGAATCCAAATGCTTAGCGAAAATGGAAAAAGGTCGAAGCTCTCTTTGGCGAGCATCAGCTTTTTGGAAAAGCTTTTTGACGCAATCGGCATCGTTGTCCTGATTCCATTTTTACTTTTAATTCCAGACAAACCTGTTTGGCTCAACAAGGGAGCGTTCATAGTAATAGCTATCACTGCAGTTTTTGTCGGCATATCCTTCTTTCTTAAGTTATTTGAAAAACACGCATTCATAAAAAAATTGACCGACGGATTTAAGGCATTGCACAACGCAAAAGATTTTTTTTCAAACCTCGTATTGACGATCATCAGTTCGATCCTGCAGATACTCATCCTTCAATGGATGCAGATGAGTCTTGGCATCGAGCTTCCATTCTGGCAGACAGTGCTCGCATTCTTAGCAGTGAATCTTGCAATCATGATACCATCAGCGCCAAGCCACCTGGGAACGATGGAAGCGGGGCTCCTCATGATCTACTCCATCTTCGGCTTACAAAAAGAAACGGCGCTCAACATCGCACTGATGTATCACGCCGTTCAGTTTTTCCCAGTCACTCTTACAGGATTAGCAGTTTATCTTCTTAATTCAATAAAATCAAAAAACATCGTCAACTCCACTGCATAACGAAAAAACAATAAAAGTTTACTTAGCCAAAATCTGGTGAAGCCATTTCATGACAAGATCAGGCACCGGAAAGCCCTGCCGCTTGGCAAAGCTGGCCACATTCATCAGTTGCGAACGACCTAGCCGCGGGATTCTTCCCTTGAGGGAGACAAAATATGCTATTTTCGCCGCATGTTCAACCTCTTCCAATCGGTCAAAGGCCTCCTCTAAATCAGCTCCCAACGCTACCACACCGTGCCTTTGCAGTATAAATGCGTTATGACCTTCGATGAATGGTTCAACTTTTTTAACAAGATCTTCGCTCCCAGGAGGTGCGTAAGGTATTGTGGGGATCGACCCCAAAGAGAGCGCTGTTTCGGGTAAAATGGGATATTCAAAAGATATCGTCGTTAGAGAACAAACAATAGAAAACGGAGAATGCGTATGAACAACAGCCATCACATCGGGACGCTTTTTATATATCGCAAGATGAACTCTGTACTCAGAGGAGGGCAGAAAAGCCCCGGATAATTGTTTCCCCTCCAAATTAATTACACATAGATCATTAGGTTTAATGGAACACTTTCTCAACCGGGATGGAGTGATCAATATTTTATCATCGTCTATTCTACAGGAAACGTTGCCACTACGGGATACGATATGATCTCTATCGTATAGTCTCCTACAGATATCAACTATCAATTTCTTTTCATTATCTAAATTCACAACTCTATTTCCTCTAAAGGTTCTTCCTATCCACCTAAAAACCTACAGCCTACTCACCTGACGGCCTCACCTAGTCAAAGCAAGAACAGTCGACGTTGCGGACAATCCAAAACTGGCGACCCCCAGAACAATCCCGACCCATCCTTCTGGGAGAATTCTTCGTTCACCTATGAGAACCGTATCACCGGGGTTGATCACAAATTTATCCATATTTTTTGTGTTGAGCTTCTTCTCCTTTCCCTCAGGAGATACTACAGAGATCTTTCGTGTGGACATTTTAGAAAATCCACCGGAGAGGCTCAAATACTGTGACATCTTATAATAAGGATTGAATGGATATGCTCCAGGTGAATTGACGCCCCCCAAAACAAACACCCTGTCCTCAAAAGAGGGATAGAAAATGTTGTCTCCGGGTAATTTCGGCACATCATAATCGAATGTATTTTTTTCCGTGATCACATGTGGAACAAAAATCACGTCGCCATTTTGCAAATCAAATTTTAACATCTCAGCCTTTGAAGAAGGAACCTCTGAAACCTCCTTCTTACCAGCAGTAAACCTCACGACGCGGATAGGGGAATTAGCGGCAGCACCGACGCTAAAACCACCTGCGAGATTAATCGCATCGGAAAGACTACGTTCACCCTTTACTTCATATTCCATCGGCCTATTAACCGCGCCAACCACCTGTATGCTCTTTTTCTTCAGAGGGATATAGACAACATCATTATCAAGAAGATATGGATTCTGCGACAAATTGCCATTCAATTTGAACTTCAACAGATCTATCCTCTTGCTCCCCTCACCCTGTCTTCGAACCTCGATATTTCTCTCTGACCCACCCCGATTCACTCCACCTGCTTTTTGCAACACTTCGGACAATCTGTCCGAGGCAGTTATTCGATAAGTACCGGGGTTTTCTACTTCGCCTAAAACATGCACTTGATAAGTTAGGCCTACTCCTTGCGATATAAAATTTCCATTACCCATCATATTTGCATCATCCATCCCCACCGGGACACCGGGCATTACCTGCTTGCCGTCTCCCTTTCTAAAACTCATATTTGAATTCTCCTCAACCATCGGTCTTTGAAATCTACCACCAGATGACTGGGCAATCGAACTTACCGAGACCAAAATCACAACCAAAAACAATAATATGTTTATTAATTTCTTCATTCTATTTCCTTTGTTATTCTACCATTCTTGTTCAGGCAGCTGTCTTTTCTTTCAGAATTTTAAAATCAATCAACTCCAGCGGATTTCCTGAAGTGCGTTTGCCTGCATCTAAAATTTCAATTGAGACTATTTTTTTATCATCAGAATAATCGATAACAATGCCATCAATCTCTAACGATTCCACAATATTTATCCCTGAAATAAACTCGATATTCAGCAAATCGTGTTTTGGGTCATATTCTATTTTCATTATCCCCCCTCATCTGCGTTTCTTTTCCAATATCCATCAGTTTGAGAAGTCAAATAGAATGCTTCGTTTCCAGACCCCTGATATTACCTAAATACCTACAGCCTATCCACCTGAACAGCTATTCTTCGTCATTTGCCTCATCCTCTCGACATATTCAAGGAAAAAGACAAGAAAAATTGCACAGAAGAGTGAGGCCATGAAGGCCATCATGACAATCTGAGTGCGTCTGGGCCTGCTCCTCTGCACTGGCACCTTTGCCTTATCAATAATCTGAAAAGCCAGATCCTCTTTTGCTTCATCAATTTTTGCCATCTCATATTGCTGAGTTAAAAGGGAGTTGATCTGTGTAAGCATCTGCCTTTTAAATGTGAGATATTGGAGATAGATCTGCTGCGGAACAGCCTTTATCACATCTGACTTGCTAATTTGATTCATTTTATTATCTATTTCTTTCTTCTTACTTTGTAAATCATCTAATTTTGCGGCCAAATATTTTCCATCTGGATCATTTATATCGACAATCTCTCTCTCAACAAACTTATCATCAATTAGAGAAACATCTATCTTTGACTCTACACTCGAAACCTTTCCTGTTTTATAAAATTCATTTAGTTCTTTACCCGCTTCAAGCAAATCCCTTTTGTTCTCCACTAATTGTTTTCCGACAAAAATGCGGTTGCGTTTGGCCACTGTCAGATTATTTTCATTGATAAATTTTTGAAGTCCCTCTACATATCCATTTGCAACTTTTGCAGAGAGATCAGGATCCTTAAATTCTGCTGTAATTTTAATAGTATCACCCTTTTTATCATTTATAAAAATTACATATCCTGATAAGGATTTTATAGTATTTTCCATGGCCTGCTGCATTTTGAATTCGTCTTTTGTATCCAATCCCTTTTCATTAAACACCTTTATCAAGTCAAATTTATTTATCATCTCTTCAGCCAACGTCCTTGACTTTAAAATCGCCATCAATTGTAGCGTGGGGGCATTGGAGCTTGCTCCAATCCCTGCAAGGGCGGCCAGTCCACCAAATTGTGAAACCAAAGAGGATAACCCTCCTCCCTTCCCACCACCTATCGGCATAATTAGGGCTTCGGCTTTATAATACTTTGGCATAATCAAACTAATAACAACAGTCAAGAATGTTGCAAAAAAAACAAAAAGGCCAATCTTTTTTCGATGTCTATTGATCACACGCCAATAATCCAGCAGATTTATTTCATCGGCATTGTTATTGTATTCGCTATTCATATCTCTCCTTTATTTGCAAAGAGCTTCGTGACCTTAAGTTTGGCCAAAATCATTATAGCACCACCCTTTTATCATCGTATACTTTACGGCATCCGACAACGGCAAAAGCATTAAGCCTTCACAATTTTATTAACCACACCTACTAACTGCCTGGCGACTGGCTCAGCGCTCTCAAGAAATCTTTGAATTCTTGCCCAGCTAATATCCAAATAATCGTGTGTGACTATATTTCTCAGCTCTGTCCATTTCGAAATTTCATTGCCGAATTTTTCATCGAAATAAGGTGTCGCGCCAAGCGCACGCAATATCTCTCTATAAGTCTGCGGGATGTTTAATTTTTCAATAACTATCAGCAGCTTTGCGATATCGATTGAACAATTTATGATATTTTCTATCCATCGTTCAATATTTCTTCGCGTATTTCTATCTTCGTTATATTTTTTCCAATCGACCTTTTTGAAATAAGAAAAATCGGACAGCTCAGTTTCCAGAAAAATAACATGCTTTATGAGCTCTCTTTTTTCTGTCTGATCAATCGACATTCCCCCTCCTTTGTTTTAAATGCCAACACGATTCCAGAAATGCCTGATAGTCTATAGCTTCTGAAACCGTCCTGAGAAGAAATTTCAGATAAACCCGCCTGTCTTTAATGACAATCGGCATCCCCTTTAACGCACTATCTGCAATAAAAGGAAACGCTCTGTTGAGAACTACAAAGTCCACATTGATACCGGCAATTTTTTCAACATCAGCCCAAATCGCACTTTCCATCGCATCACTCAGCTCCCGCCTGAAATAAACTGCTATATCCATGTCCGATTCCGAATGCGTCCTTGCCTTGGACACAGAACCGAACAAAAACGCCATGACAATTTCATCCTTCAAAGAGAAATATTCGGCGAGTCTTTTTACTATATTGTCAACATCAATCACTGCCTTAATTTGAACCTCCTATGTGTCAGAAACAAACTAAATCCATAATAATAACTCTGTCATATCGCGGCCTTCAACCCTCAAATCCTCCCAAACGTATATTCAGGAACTAGATTTTTAACTGCCTCGCGTACATACATTGAATCCCCTGTAGAGACTGCTTGAAACAATTTATTCAAGTCGACATGAAACACATCTTCATTTATCTTAATCATCTTTCCAATATGGATATCCTTAAATGGAGTTGCCCGCTCAACTTCCCCAAGAAACAGCTCTTCATATAACTTTTCACCAGGCCTTAACCCCGTATAAACAATAGGAATACCTGAGTGCGGAACATGACCCATGAGAGATATCAAATCCTCAGCCATCTCCTTTATGCGCACAGGCTTTCCCATGTCAAGGACGAAAATTTCCCCACCATTTCCAATACTTGCAGCCTGCAGCACAAGTTCAACGGCCTCTGGTATAAGCATGAAGTAACGCGTAATTTCCGGATGCGTAACAGTCACAGGGCCACCAGCCCTGACCTGCGCGGTAAACTTCGGCACAACACTGCCAGAGCTACCAAGGACGTTACCAAACCTGACGCTCATACAGTTCATATCTTTATCACCGTTGGCTTGCTGAACAAGCAGCTCCCCTATGCGCTTAGTAGCCCCCATCACATTGGTTGGACGCACAGCCTTGTCTGTAGAGATAAAAACAAACTTTGATACTCCATAACTCTTTGAAGCTGCTATCACATTCATGAGACCTTTAACATTATTGAGAATTGCCTGTCTGACATCCTGTTCAAGGATCGGGACATGCTTATAAGCCGCTGCATGAAAAATAATATCCGGTTTAAACTTATCAAACGTATCATCCACCAGTTCAGACAATTTGATATCGACAAGCGAAAAAAAACAGCGGTTCTTGCACGGATGTGAGGCAAATTCCTCATCTAACTTGTACAAACCATATTCCGAATGATCCAGCGCCCCTATAGCAGCCGGTTCATATTCGAGCACCTGTCTGAAGATCTCTGAACCTATAGATCCTGCCGCTCCTGTTATCAGCACGCGTTTTCCACGCAAAAATTCACCAATCATTCCTTTATCAAGGCTTCTCTGAGGACGACGCATGAGATCTGCAATATCGATATTTCTGACAAATTCATTACCAGTTATCACATCGGCCATTCCGGGAACGATTTTAGTCCTGACACCCCGCTCTTTACAGATGTGCACTATCCTTTTAACAATATCTCCATCGATATCTGAAAAAGTGACAATTACATCCTCAATATTCATATTTTCCAAAACTTCCGGCAATGTGTTGAGATTACCAACCACATGAATTCCATGCACCTTTTTGTTACTTTTTTCAGGATTATCATCCACAAAACCGACGACCCTATATCCAAGACGAGGGGTGAGCTTCAAATGTCTTGCCACTGCAGCTCCATGATCGCCTGCACCATAAAGAAGAGTTCTTTTCCCTGAGATGGGAGATAATCTCCCTTCCATAACATAACGCATTCCAAAACGTGACAGACCTATTAAAATACAGCTCCCCATCCAATCAACTGTAAATACAGGCAGTCCTATTTCAGTTCTCACAATGTGAATTAAGATAACAGAAGCGAGCGAACCAAATACCGTAACCTTTACTACCTTTACCGCAAAACCCATGCTAGCAAACCGGATGATCTCTCTATAAAGGCCCATTCTGTGGAAGATAAAAATTTTAACTGCAACAACGACAGAAAACATCCAGAGATACTCATACCACTGATAATGAATGTCCGCAAAATCCCTGCCTGCTAACAATAGAGCTGTATAAAAAGACAGAAGTATAATGAAAGCATCCACTGTCATCAGCACTGCGTTTCTCAAATGTTCACGATTTATTATCATTTCTTCAAATTTCAGTAATTTTCAATTCCCTAATTTGGCGCTCCAGACAAAATAAAAAATCATTTAGTTGCATTATTGAGTATGTCTTTTACTATCCCAATTACACAATTAATATCATCTTCTTCAAGCGTGGGATGGACAAGTAATGCTATAGATGTCTCTCCCAATTCTTTAGCAATAGCAAGTCTTTCTTTACAAAATCGCTTAAACGGCGCTTCCATATAGACCTCGGGGCATGAGCCACTATTGCAAGGTATTCCCACCTCGACCAATTCTTTGATAATCCTATTGCGCGACCAACTCTGTTTTAGGTTTTCTGGGCGCACAAAGACATAATACCTGTAGTAGGCATGAAAATATTTATCAGATGGAATTGTAACCCTGAAAACAGGACTATCGCAAAAAGCATCATTCAACATTTGAGCAAATTTTCTACGTTTATCAACCCACGAAGAAAGTTTCCTAAGTTGAATTCTTCCAATCGCAGCCTGCACTTCAGTTAACCTGTAGTTCGTACCGAACGACTCCACAACCCACTGGAACCCCACTTCATTAGGTTTGTTGAATATGCGTCCGTAATCTTTGCCATGGTCTTTATAACTCCACGCTTTTTCCCATATCATCTTATTACTTGTAACCAGTAAACCGCCTTCTCCACCAGTTGTAATTATCTTATCCTGACAAAATGAAAATACAGAAATGTCCCCGAAGCTTCCAACAGGTTTGCCATTATATCTTGCTCCATGAGCTTGTGCACAATCTTCCACAAGAAAGAGATGATTATCGTCACAAAATTGCCGCAATTCCTCCAATTCACATGGCCACCCTGCAAGATGAACCGCAATGATAACCTTGGTACTCGCAGTCACAGCTTTTTTAACTGAATCTAACGTAATATTCTGCGTATCCTGATCTACATCAACAAATATAGGGATAGCCCCTCGTAAAGCAATGCAACTTGCTGACGCTACAAATGATCTTGGTGTTACAATTATTTCGTCTCCCGGCCCGATTCCAAGCACGGCCAATGCAAGATCTAAGGCAACACTTCCATTTGCAAGTGCGATAGCGTGCTCAACACCTAGATAAGCAGAATACTCATTTTCAAACTGCGTCACTTCTTGGCCAGTCCACTGATTGATTTTACCGGAACGAAGCACTTCCACGACTTTATTTATCTCATCCTCATCAAAATTAGGCCAATTCTTAATATTATTTATATTCATAGAATCCAATTCCTACCTTTTTACCTAATTTTCCAAGGCTGATATAATCACCAAGCAACTCACATGGTCTAAATTTTTCTTCCTTGAGATTATGATGTAATACACTCAAAATCGACGATACAGTATCAAGCCCTATCAAATCAGCGAGAGCAAGGGGACCCATCGGAAGATTACACGACAACTTCATGCCAAGATCAATATCTCCAATATTTGCAATGCCAGAATGAAAAACGTGAATGGCCTCGTTTATCATAGGCATTAGTATTCTATTTATGATAAAACCCGGTGAATCCTTTACTACAATTTTTTCTTTTCCAATTTTATCTATAAGCATTGAAACCTGCTGAAATGTCTCATCACTAGTATATGTACCTTTGATTACTTCAACACATTTCATAACAGGGACAGGATTCATAAAATGCATTCCAATAACTTTGTCAGCCCTGCTTGCTGCGCTTGCAATATTTGTTATTGAAAGTGAGGATGTATTTGAAGCGAAAATAACCTTTTTATCCAAAAGAGCGTCAAGCTCAGAAAATATTTTCTTTTTTAGCAACAGATTTTCAGACACGGCCTCAATAACAATATTCGCCTTTAAAAGAGCACTCATATCAATAGAATATTCAATTCTCTCTACTATTAATGATAGCTCTTCATTAGAAATTTTACTTTTTCTAAGCAAGTTACTTAGGCCTTTTTTAATTTTTATTAATGATTTCTGACATAACTCATGATTCATATCACATACAACGACGTTAAATCCTGACATAGCAAAAACTTGTGCTATTCCACTTCCCATCACTCCTGCACCAATAACTCCAATACAATCAATCTGATCGCTCATGATATCTCCTTACTTCCAGCTAATAAAAAATCCTTAAAATTTTTCATTTTTAATTACTTTTGCTGGGACACCTACCGCAGTTACCCGGTTTGGAATATCAGAAGTTACAACCGCACCAGCACCAATAATCACGTGTTCGCCGATGTTAATATTATTAATAATTTTAGTTCCAGTACCAATAAAACTCATCTCACCAATGACAACTTTGCCAGAAATATTACATGTTGGCATTAGAGATGAATAATCATTTATAATAACATCATGACCTATAGTACAAGAGAGGTTTATAATTACATGTTTTCCTATTGTAATATTGGTTGTTAAAATATTCCCAGCACATACTATTGATCCTTCACCAATCTCTACAAATTCTCTAGTGCCTACTATCGCTGATGGGTGAATCAATACAGGATATTTTATTTTTGAGTTTTTGATATTATTCAATACATTGATTTTATTTGTTGGAATACCAAGAGCAAAAACCAAATACAAATTGTCAGACCAGCTATTAAGATCTTCAATATTTCCTATAATTGGATGCCCATTAACCATTTCTCCTTTTTTCCTATTATCATCAAAATATCCTATAAAATCCCATTTTGAACCTGCTTCATTTATTTGCATAAGAAGTTGAGCAACCTCTCTACCAAAACCGCCTGCTCCATAAATCGCTATTTGATTCGTATCATTAATCATTAAATTAATCCTTTATAACACCCTTAAACTCTTCCATCGTAGCATTACCAGGTTGATTAATCCCTTCTCGAATAATTGTTTTAAAAATAGTCTTAATTAAAATTTTTATATCCAAAGAAAAACTCCAATTATCAATATACCATAGATCTAAGATAAATTTTTCTTCCCAATTTATTGCATTCCTACCGTTTATCTGTGCCCAACCAGTAATGCCCGGTTTCATTTCATGTCGTCGCGCTTGTTCTTTCGTGTATCGATCTAGATATTCCATCAATAGAGGTCTTGGACCAACCAAACTCATATCCCCTTTTAGAACATTCCACAATTCGGGCAATTCATCCAAACTCGTTTTTCTTAAAAACTGACCAAATTTTGTAAGACGCTCATCTTCAAACAATAATTTCCCGTTTTTATCATATTCATCTGACATCGTCCTAAATTTATAAAGCACAAACGGCTTTCCACTCTGTCCGGAACGCATTTGTTTGAAAAAAACCGAACTCCTATTAAAAACTCTACACATAAGTACCAATAAAATACAAAGTGGTATCCATACAATGGCTAGCAGAACAATCAATAGTATATCTAAAAACCTTTTCAATTGGCTACATCCCAACCAAGCATTAATTTTTCAAATTTATCAACACCTGAAGTAAATGATAGAAACTTGTTATAATACTGTGAACCTGACAACCCCATAAGATTCCTCTCTTCATCGGACATCGACCACAATGTTTCAATAGCTTTGGCCATATCTTTAGGATTTTCGGGAGCACAGACAACCCCAGCACCAGCTTGTTTTACAAGGTCCCCTGCATCACCTAGAATGGCCATAATAATTGGCTTGCCTATATAAAGATATGCATGCGTCTTTGAAGGAATTGTGACACGAAACAACGGGCTGTCTTTCAAATGAACAATCAAAGCATCTGAAATTGCAAATATTTCACCCATTAACTCTATCGATCTACTAGGCAGAAACGTAACATTGTCTAGACCCATTTCTATTTTACGTTGCTCAAGTCTAGACCGATCAAAACCACCTCCAACCAGAAGAAATTGAACATTCGGAAGCGTTTCCATACAAATTCTTGCACAATCAAGTAATGTATCAAGCCCCTGAACCAACCCCATTGTCCCTGCAAATAAAATAATAAACTTATCAGAAAGTTCTAAATCTTCCACCAAACATGATTTTGACATCTCTTTCCGAATACTTGATTCATCACACCAATGATAAATCACGTCTATTTTTTCAGGAGAAACACCCTTATTGATAAGGGCACGTTTAATGCCGGGTGATGGCGCAACCAACTTATCAGCTTTGCGATAAACCCATTTGCATATTTCATCAAGGATATGTAATGTGAATTTATTATTAAGCAGCCTAGAACTGGCTATAGATTCAGGCCAAATATCCAAAACATCAATAACAATTTTGGAACCAAAAAGAAACCTAAACAAAAAGGCTGTAGGTGCAAGTGTTACAAGATTGCAAACATAGATAATATCAGGACGACTAACCATCCAAGTGCCAATAAAAAATGCTGAAAATGCAAAACTAAGATAATTAATTGCGCGCCGTAATACAGATCTATCACAACTCGGATAAAGAGCGACTCTATTAACTCGTATACCTTCCATTGTTTCGCGTTGAAAGAGACGCACACGATAACCCTGATAGACCTTCCCAGTAGGATAATTTGGAAAACCCGTCAACACCTCAACCCGATGTCCTCTATCAGTCAGAGCTTTGGCAAACGGCAAACCCTTGAAACACTGTTCAGGTTGAAACCATTGAGAAAGAAAAAGAATTCGCATTTTACTTATTAGATTAGAAGTAATTCGTTATTGTGCTTCTTAAAGCATTAATTACAACTGATGAGGGACTAGTACTTTCACAAAAATCATAATTTGCACTCCATTCCATCTTTACAGCAGTCTCAACCGACTCGGATATATCGATAGGATCGAGTCCAGCGACGATATGTGCACCAGCTTCAACTGTCTCCGGCCTGTCAGTAGTTTTGCGCAGACTGACACAGGGAACCTTGTAAAACAAACCTTCTTCGGGGGTAGTCCCCGAATCTGAAAGAAGACAAAAAGCATTTTTAGTCAAAAAATTATAATCATAAAATCCCAAAGGCTCGATAACCCTGATACCTTTCAGCGCCTGAAGGTTTCCAACTTTGCTCTTTGTCCTTGGATGCATTGGATAGATAATTTCCTTCTTAAATCTTTCATAAACCAAAGAAAGTCCTTTGAATATCGCCTGAAGAGATTCCATGTCATCCACATTTTCTTTTCTATGCGCCGTCACAAGTATATACTGTCCATGCGCAACATCCAATTTCTTTAATATGTGGCTGTTTTCTATTTTATCCTGAAAAGCCCGCATAACTTCAAAAGTAGTATTACCCGAAACAAATATTTTCGACGGATGAATACCTTCTCTTATCAGATTTTCTCTGTGATATTTGTTAAAGGGAAGCAAAATATCTGATATATGATCAATCAAAATACGATTTTTTTGTTCCGGCATTCGTTTATCCCATGCCCGTAAGCCGGCCTCCATGTGAAATATTTTTACTCCTTGATCGGCTGCCGGCAAAACAGACAACCCACTGTATGTATCCCCCAAAACAATTAAAGCATCCGGCTTTTCCTTTTTAAACAATTCTGCACTTTTTCGTATAACATCAGCAACTTCATTGCCATATGAGCTCGTATCAATTTGAAGATTGCAATCCGGCTGCCTCAATTCGAGATCTTGAAAAAAGAAATCTTTCAGTTCTTTTGTAAAATTTTGATTTGTATGAACCATGATGTGGTCAAAATTAAGACTATCTAGCTTTTTCAATACAGACCACATCTTAATCATCTCAGGCCGTGTTCCCATTATTGTCATTACTTTCATTCGTTTCTCCTATCATTTATTGGTGAATGTTTTTATTCTGATATAATCCTAACCTCCGGCAACGGAACGATAAACTTCCCGCCCTGTTTCAGATAGTCTTGTCTCTTTTTGATCACCTCGTCCGCAAAAGCCCAAGCAAACAATACAATATAATCCGGCATTTGAGACTGGGTTACGTGCTCCCAAGTTTTGATAGGTAAATGAGTTCCTGGTGTAAAAAATCCTTGTTTGGCAGGCGCATCATCAACCACATAATCAATATATTTTTCATCTATATTACAATAATTCATAATGGTCGTTCCCCTTCCCGACGCGCCATATCCAATAATTTTTTTACCTTCTTTTTTTAATCGATCAAGTAGGTTTATAATCTGATTTCTTGTAGAAGAAACCCTCTTTGCATATTCTTTGTAAACATTAATATCATTAAATCCCTTTTCTTTCTCAAATGCTATCAAATCAACAACCGCAACTGAAATCTTCTCTTTTCTTTGACCAATATTTCTTGCATAAAATCTAACAGATCCTGACCTGACACTTGGAATAAATTTTACATCAAAAATTTTCATACCATGCCGTTTTAAAAACGGCATCAATGCATGAATAGAATAATAACTCATATGTTCGTGATAGATCATGTCATACTGCATATCCTCTAATAGAGTACCCATATAATAAATTTCAAATATAAACACCCCATCATCCTTCAGTAAACACTTTACTCCTTTCATCACATCCACCATATTATCAATATGAGCAAATGAATAGCTGGATAAAATGGCATCTACACGTCCACACCTCTCTCTAATCTGGATAGCTAACTTTTCAGTAAAGAAATCGTTAATAACCTTAATATTCTTCGAATCGATTTTTTTTACAACATTGGTAGCAGGATCCACACCGATAGCACGAACTCCAAGCGTGGAAAATGGTTTAAGCAAGACACCATCATTACATCCAATTTCTAATATTGATGGTTGAGGCACGTCTTTTAGAAAATAATCATAAGTTTCTTGAGCGAACTTTTTGAAATGGTTAACTAATGTTCCTATCGCTGAAGAATAAAAGAAATAGTTTTCGTTGAATAAAACATCCCCTGAAACAACTTCTCCCACCTGCACGAGACTACAGTCTTGGCAGAAATTAAGCGTTAGAGGATAACGTTTTTCGTTTGAAAAATCTTTTTCTTTAAGAAAAGCTCCAGCTAAAGGGACATTTCCCAAATCAAGCACTTTAGTTAAATAAGTCCCATGGCAAAATCGGCAGGTATCACATTTTCTAAACTTCCCAATTGAATTATCTTTAGTACTCAACAGCACCTCCTTTAACCATAAAGTGTGAGCAGGTCACTTATAACAATCAATCAAAAATCTCAACCTTTATTTCTTCGTGCAATTACGGTTTTTCGAGCTAACTTCTAATTATTTTCCCTTAATTGAATAACCACCATCAATTAAAAAATCTGAACCAGTGATATACCTTGATTCGTCAGATGCCAAAAACATTACGAGCGGTGCTATTTCTTCTGGATTAGCTATTCTACCAAGAATAGTGCTATTTTTAATCCGATTAAAAATTTTTTTGTCCCACTTATTAACTTGATCGGTTCTAACGTAACCTGGGAGAATAACGTTAAACCGTACACTCGGGTATGCCTTGGCTAGTGCCTTAGTCAGCGATATAATACCGGCTTTTGCTGGGGCGTACGTTAGCGTACTCATAGTAGCCATGTTTGGATCTCCCTTAATGGAACTAATGTTAATCACACTACTGTTTCCCTTTTCAAGCATTTTGGGTAGCACTGCCTGTATACAATGAAGCGTACCAAGCACGTTGACTTTGTATTCTTCAATTGCTTTATCATCATCTACTTCCGAAATATCTTTTATCAAATTAAGACCAATACCAGCGTTATTTACCAACACATCAATTGTAATAACTTCTTTGAGTAACTCAGAAATTGCCTTGTGTGTGGCACTTTTATCCGATATATCAAAAACCGTTTTTAGTGAACCATCTAACTGCTTATGTGTTAGTTCAAGTTCACTACTGTGCGATTTACCGTGAACTATAACCTTATAGCCTTGTTTATGGGCAAGCATAGCAACGGCCTTTCCAATACCTCTACTTGAACCTGTAATTAGAATTGTTTTCATCGATCAAAATAATGAATATATTTTGGCATTGTTCATAAGACCAATAATGCCACCTTTATCTAGATATTTCTTCAACAAATTACTGTACCATGGTCAAGCATAAAAAATCCGCTAACGTAGGGATAATTCGCGTTTTACAAAATCAAGCTTTATCAACACCTCTTTAATTTTATCAACCGACAATCTCTCTGCATTATGGGAATTGTAATCATCTCTATGTGACACCTCTTGCTGACCATCAATAAAATACTTATTATAGTTCAAATCTCGATCATCTGGAATAATCCTGTAATATTTTCCACAATCCTCAGCTTTCACCAATTCCTCCCGCGTAAGCAGCGTTTCAAAAAGTTTTTCACCATGACGAGTCCCAATAACTTTTACATCATTATCACATTCGAACAGTTCTTTGAGAGACTGTGCCAAATCACCAATTGTCGCAGCGGGAGCTTTTTGGACAAATATATCACCTTGTTTTGCATTTTTAAATGCGTATATCACGAGGTCAACCGCATCATCAAGCGACATGAGAAAACGCGTCATGTTCGGATCAGTTATGGTCAACGGAGATCCATTTTTTATTTGTTTTATAAAAAGTGGAATTACAGAACCTCTTGAGCCCATCACATTCCCATATCTAGTTCCGGACAATACGATTTTATTATCATCTGCCACCCTCGACTTGGCAATCATCAACTTTTCCATCATTGCCTTTGAAATACCCATGGCATTAATTGGATAAACTGATTTATCGGTACTCAACACTATGACTTTTTGTACCTTTTGAGCTATAGCTGCATTTAAAACATTCTCCGTACCTATAATGTTAGTACGAACTGCTTCCATTGGATAAAATTCGCAAGACGGGACCTGCTTCAATGCAGCAGCGTTAAAAATATAATCAACTCCTTCAGCAGCGTCTAAAATGCTATCGTAATGTCTGACATCACCAATATAAAATTTAACTTTGTCGTTTTTAAGATCAATGCGCATATCCTCCTGTTTTTTTTCATCACGACTAAAAATTCGTATTTCTTTTATATCTGTATGCAAAAACCTTTGCATAACGGCATTACCAAAAGAGCCAGTACCACCAGTGATAAGCAATTTTTTACCGGAAAACATTTAGCACCTCACAGGTAACTGATTTGAATTAGGCGCCTCTTTCTCCAAAGGCGCAGACTTGAAAGCCTTACACAAAACAATTGACAAAATCAACATGCCAGTTGATGAAAAAATAAGTGGATTGAGGGCACCTATAAGTAAATAACTAGCATAAGCAACAAGCAAGTATCGTGCCGAATAATACGCTTTATATCTTATAAATGGGTATGCCAGCATCACGAAATAGAAAACTGAAAATATCAATCCATAATTTCTGATTAACTCTACATATGTCAGCTCTACAATAGATAAATACTGCCCTCTGCCTGCCACATAAAATCTAGCCCCAAGTCCTTGCCCAACCAGTAAATTCTTCAGACTTTCAAACACAACTGAGTAATCATTTAAAAAACTTATTTTTAATGCGTTAGATGATTCCTTCATTGATAGCGCGTCTAGGAGCACATCTTTTATTAAAACACTAACAATTATTAAAAAAACAAATAGGATACTTATGACAAAAAGTTTCTTCTTTGTATATGTAAACCATGTGGCAAGAGGTGTTAAAACACACAGCATAATACTACTCCTTGTTCCAACAATAAACATAGCAAAAACATTAACAAAAAGAATAAACATTGCGCCCATTTTTGCAAAGCCTTTTTTTTTCATAAACTGATAAGTAAAATATGCAATCGGTATTACCAGTAATGGCGAAGTGTAGATATCTACCGTCAGGTAATCATAGCCCCCGTAACTACGCATGCTCCCACCAAGCATACCATACTGTTCACCGAAATCCCACACTGCCAAACCATCAACAATCTTATACTTTACGACGAACAATATCGCAATCATTGCCATGGACAATAATGTCAAAATAACGCTCAACGTCCTGGTAAGATCGATATTCTCTGTGAACAATATGAATATAAGTGAAAGGAAAAGATATGCCTTAAAATATCCAAAACCGTCGTAGTTTGCCAGTGTTTGGTTGCTTACCGCAAAATTAAATATCGACAGAACCGGCAGGACAAGACTGAACAACATAAAATAAATGACCATGGAAAAAGGAACATTTAACATGCCCTTGTCACATAGATGTTTCATTATAAAAACCAACCATGTAAGAACGAACAGCGGCACTTTTAAATGAAATAGTTTATCAGCGGGATCAAAAACACATACGAACACGAGCAATACTATCACGATATGCAAGATCTTACTTAAAACATTATCACCTGCAATTTCTATAGAATCGTTATTTATACAAGTGCAATTTTTCATGATAAAATTTACTGATAGTTAATACCGGAAATGCATGTCGGCAAGAATACTATTAAAGTCCTTTTCAACATCTTTCCCTAACCGAAATACAAGACTCTCCAGATAAGAACTCTCAGAAAGCTGTCTTGACGCGGACTCAGTTAAACTCATATCGATAAGCGCCCGCATCCAGCGTTCATCTACATTATACTTAACAAAAAAAGTGGTCATTTTTGTTAAATTTCTAATTTTTTTTGCTGTTTCCCGATCAAATCTAACAGATCCTTCGCCAGAATGCCACTCGTACTCGCATTTATCGTTTAACAAAACCCCATCATTGAGACATTTGTTGTAAAGTAAAGTGCCGGGATATAACATCAAAGGAAAACACGTAGTAAAGCCGCCTGGAGCAACACGTTGACAAAGTTTGATTGTATCAAGGGCGTCTCCAAGTGGATCTTGGACGGGAAGTCCGATTATCACTTCTAATTTTACTTTGATACCAAAACTACGAAGCCTTTCATAAGCTTTTTTAACCTGCTCTTCTTTTTGAAAAGTTCGATTGAAAAGGTTTAACGATTCTGGCCGCGCAGTCTGTACCCCCATTTGAACAGAACTTACAATCTTCGCCAAAGTGGTCAAAGCCTTATCAGATACCTTCATTACAGTTTGAGGCGTCACATTGGCATATGTCGGCAAACCAATTTCCTTATTCCAAGCGTCCACAAATGATTCGATCCATGTTTCAGCCTCGGCACCTGCAAAAATATCATCATCTTCCAACGACACTTCTCTCGTATCAAATTCAAGCAACACCTTAGCTTCTTTAATAAGCTCCTCTACGGGACGTCTCATCATCCAGTACTTATTATATTCAGTAGCACCATAATGCTTCCGAAGTAATGAAGTAGTACAATAAGAACAGTTATATAAACAACCAAAATGCGACATGATGTATTTGCGATGTCTGTTTGCCATACGGGGAATTGACAAGTAATAATCACGTACAGACGGGTACATTACTTGGCTATCTACAGGTTTTCCTATGATAGTGCCTTTGCGCTCACTTTTTATAATTTTCTCCACTGTTCCGTACACCGGCCCTCTGACCAAAATATCGACTGCTTTACTTTCTATACATTCTGGAACGGCAAATGCATGCACACCGCCAAATACTGTCGAAGCTTCCGGTAACGCCGATTTTATCTTCATTGCAAGCTCTTCTGACTTTGAAAAAAATGTTGATAACGGAGAAAAACAGACAAAATTTGGCTTCCATTCCGATATTCTTGAAACCACATCAGGATCATCACCATCATACCATTTTACGTCATAGCCATGTCTTTCAAGCTCGCCGGCCACAAATGTAAGACCGTAAGCCATATCATTACCTATGTGAATCAAAGCAAATTTTCTTGAATTCGATCTAATTTCTCCGACTGACGCCTTTGTTTTTTCACATGAGCAGTTCAATAGCCACCTCCGATTAAAAAGCTTTATTCATATAACGCGAAAAAGTGGATGTTACTATATGAGCATATTTCAGATATTTAAGAGGTACCAACATTTTAAGCCTCGCTTTAGCAATATACAAAGGCATAGCATTAAACGCAATATTCAATTCAGAAACAGCATTATCATATAAAGTTGAACCTCTCAGAAAATCAAATCCCTTCTCAACCAAAAGACGGTATTTCAGCATATCGTCCATAACTAACTTTTTATTATGCATTATGCTTCTTACAACAACAGCACATATAACCGATTTCAATATCGAAGATAAGTTTTTTTGGAAATCAACCTTCAGAGCATCCTTTGACAAAACCGTAATACTTTCTCGAATTAGATTTACCCCTGCTTCTTTAAACAATGCTACATCACTACTTGAGCATGTCCATGACTTTTCATGCATACGAGTCGAAACCAATGGAGCATCTATATAAACAACTTCAGGCAACAAACCAGTTTTAATTAAAAGTAAATCTTCTGTATATAAAGCTGTTGGCCCGCTTGATAGCCGTTGAACACCGCCAATACTTCTAAGATAATCTGTATTATAAAACCCACAACATCCCATCGCTTTTAACCCACCTGACAAATAAGCCCTTAGAAAAGCTCTCCCTGAAAACAACATGGCCCGTCCATCATTATATCTTTTGAACTTATGAACATGGGAACCATAAATACCAAAATATGATGTAAACACAGATATTGGGAAATCAAACTTAGTCAAAGCAGCACAAGACTCATTTAAAAAAGTTGGCGCACATGGGTCATCATCAAACTGCCATGTAAAATACTTACCATTAGCTCTGGTGAGCAAATAATTCATATTTTCCAACTCACCCATATTCCGTTTGTGATTGATAATTTTAACTCTTGGATCGTCAATTCCCAACATCTCGAGCGAAAGGGAATCGTCCACAAAATCATTTCCAACAATAACTTCAAAATCAGTAAAGGTTTGCGCTAAAATAGATGAAAGAGTTTGTTTCAATAAATCTTTTCTCCTATAAGTTGGAACACCTATTGAAAAAAAAGGCTGTCCTGTGATCGCCATCCTAACTCCCCTTGTTATTAATTCTATGGTCTGTTTGCCGAAAACACGATATCCTTCAAATGCCGCAGTGTCATTAAAGAATATTTTTTGTCGCTTACGGTATAAAATTGACAGACAGCCCGCTTTATGAGCCTAATATAGAATATGAAATTTTCCATTTTCGATCCATAAGATTTCATAAAAAGTGTTTCAGCTTTGAGAATATTTAAATATCTTTTTTCATTCATGAATTTATCATAGTTTCTTACGGAAAGCTCGTGTTCAACAATCGAATCCATTACATAAATCTTATTGCCTATTTTGTTGATAGAATAAAACATCCATCTATCTAAGCAGTCCATCCAAAACACTTCATTAAATCCACCGATTTTTTGCAAAACGGGAACTCTGACAGTGCTTCCAGAACCGATGGCACAGGCGTTTTTAAACATACAAATACCTCTGTGTCGCCTGTCTATCGCCCTGACTATCCCGCCAAACCAAATCCTTGTCGGAGAAAATATATTATTCTTAAAGCACATCTTTGGAACAACGGCGGCAATCTCGTCATTATCACCAACCTTGGAAAGATTATCCATCAGGCTGACAATAAAATCATCCGGCAATGATGAATCTTGATCCAAAAGAAGCAACCAGTCGCAGAAAGCATTAACCGCTTTACTCAACGCGTAATTGTACGCAACTGCCAAGCCTTTGTTGGTGTTGTCATGAACATATTCGCATTTAAATACTGTGAAATCCAGACTTTGTATTGATGGACTATTATCGTAGACAATAAAGTTTATTTTCTCAAATGATTGAGAATCTCTCATATAATTCTTCAACAGGGAAATATATGTTTTACTATTCTCAATTACACAATTATAAACCACTATAATGACCGTTAAACTCATGGTCTACCCCGACACAATTTTTCTCTTAGCACAAACATCTTATTTTGGATTCGTCTAAACAAGCTTCTACATTTACGCGGAATGCAACCTAACAATGCAATAATAAAATATGAGTTGCAGTACAATAATATATTTATACTTACTGCGTGTCGAAAATCACTTATTCCATACACAGCATTAGCTATAGAACTCTCCAACTTACAAAAACGATCAAAATCTTTTTTGTTAAGCAAAACATTTAGACTTGATGCAATTCTTATAATTAACAATCTCATCGAATGGGTTTTTAAAGCCGATGTCACATCAGGAATGTTCTTCAACGCTACAAGAAAATTATATATAGCCCTGATCACCATCACATTAAGATCAATTTTATCGCGCCATTCCCACTCAGCATCAATAAAAATGCATTTATTATCAAATATAAAACAGTTACTCCACAAACAATCCAAATACTTTCCATCAAGTAGTTCCACTCCCATCTCCTTCGTGCATAACGATTTAAGATAGTAAAGCCACAATTTGCATGGAGCAAATATATCCTCTATAGAAACATTTATTTCTCTAACCCTCTTCAATATCTGCGCATGCAACGTCGGCTCGTTCAGCCATTCATCTTTACATGTATGAAGTGACATCTTTCCCAACGTCACTACTTCAAGACCACATTGAGGTACTTTATTTACAAATATTCTTTTATTTTCGCATTCAAGAATTCTGGTCACTGTTTGAAATTCGCTAATTCGATTTTCACTATAAGCCAAACCAAGTTGGTCAAATTTAATCGATGATATGTTATGCCTGCCAGCTATAACCAAGAATGAATTAGAAAAGAAAGGGAGTTGGTTGTTTTTATCTAGTTCTAAGAGAGCGATATTTTCATCGAATAATGGTTTTCTACGGCCTGAGTAATCTCGCGGCCTATAAAGACCCGCAAGCTCACCCGCTTTTATTTTATTGAAAGCCCTCTCCGCTAAAACACATGATGGTATTTTATAATCTGGGTACGGAAAATAAAATTCGACATTTTCATAGTATTTTTTAAGTCTTGATCGCAACTCATAATAACCAAACGTCCGTCCTCTGTTTTTAAAACGGGGATACCCTTCTATGCCATCGAACATAACATCCGTATGGTCTTCGCTACTCGATGAAAAGTATTTCAATCCAAACTGGTTTTCAATTGCCAGAACGACTACTCCATCTGGTGTTAAAATATCTTTAAAATACTCAAGAATGTAATCATAAGGATTATCTTTATTCACAAAAGCATTTGAATACTCAAAAACGCCGACACAAAAAATTATATCGAAAGGCTCTTTAAAATCCACCTCGTGAAATGGGGCACAAAGCACCGAAACATTGTTCATATCCTTTGTGCGCAAACGCGCCAAACGTGCTCTACTCTCGCTACCTTCAACGGCAACAACATCATCGAATGTTTCTGCAAGAAAGCGAGTGATTGCTCCGCAACCGCAACCAACCTCCAACACTTTTTTTGTTCTATCATACTCAAAACCACGAAGAAGTTGCGTTCGTTTTCTCGACAAATGATATTCGCTTGACCAATCCCTAATGTAGCGTTCTAGTTCGTACGACTTTGAGCTCAAATCAGTCGCTTTCCTAAATACCTTTTCGAGGTAATTCTCAAAGAAACGACCCTCTGAGTAATTTATCGTATTTCCGTTAGCAAGAACCCAAACTGACCCATCGTTAAGCTCTATTTTGTTATTAACTCTTTTTTTCATATACCTATTCTCCGGCTAAGTTGGTTTGACTTTCGCAGACAAGCACAGGTCTGAAAAGTTGAATACGGACTCGAATTCCTAGTGAAGTTAGAGTATTATTAATTATTCCTACAAGTGATTCTCCGAGAAGACTTGGAACAAACGAGACTATTAATAAAACCGAAATTACACTACTGCCAAGAACAACACAAAGAAACATCATATTGGATGATGTTAGTTGCCGGACTGTTGTAACAATTGGTAAAATAGTTAGTAACAATAAACTACCGATTATAATTCCATGTGTGTATAGTTTAAAATAATCTTTCAATCTGAATCTGACGATTGATTTACTTAATTGTATCATTAAAATATAGCCAATTACGTTAGCTATATCAACCGCAATGGCCACGCCTTTCAAACCGAAAAATGTTCCCACCCAGCTAAATGATATGATTACGAGTGCAGTTATTGCCTTTCGCACGGCACTTGCATATACGGCACCGGTTGCACGCACAAGAGTATCGGAGATGGTTATAAATATTCTACAAACAATAGTGAGTAACAAAATGCGGAATGGCCAAATGGAAGCTGACCAGTTAGGACCCAATAAAGTGTAAATTATTTCGGGTGCAATTAGAAACATCAGCACAGTTAGCGGAATTAAAGCAGTACTTACAATGCTCGTAGAAGTAAAGTAAGCTTTTTCTAACCTTCCTGCTTGGCTTTGAACTTGAGACATTGCTGGAAAAAGAGCTTTGTCCAGGACAAGATTAAGATGCTGACCGGGCATCGACATAATTGAAGACGCCCTGTCATAGAAGCCTAAAGATGTAGAACCTAAAAAATGACCAATAATGAAATAATCACCTTGTGAGGCAATGCTATCAAATACTCTTGTTAACGTCAGACCTCCACCATAAGTCAGAAGTTCTTTATACTCGCTGCCAATTATAAATGGCCTCAAGGAGCCTGGTCTTATAAACAATAAACACGCTGTTTGCAGACAACATTGAGTTAATTTTCCCACAACAATTGCCCATGCCCCAGATCCATGCATTGCCATTAAAATACCAACTAGAGCATACCCAAACACATATGAACCAACATCAATCCACATTAGGATATCAAACCTCATCTCCCGCTCTATGCGAGAACGGGAAACAATGCCTATTTTGGTAATCAACGCCGAAACCGCAATCCATCTTATTATACTTATAAGACTTTCAGCCTTAAAAAAGGTCGCAATTAGTGGTGCGCACAACCATAATATCAACACAAAGAAGGTACCCAATATTATCGATAGAAAAAAACCTGCCCTTATATGTTTTTCAGTTAATTCCTCTTTTTGAATTATTGCCGGGCCAATACCAGCATCGGCAAACATATCCACAAAAATCATCACCATATTGGCCATGGCTATGTAGCCGAATTCTCTGGGCAAAACATATCGCGCCAATACTGCTAATACCAATAATTGCAAGACACCCTTTGCGACAACAGCCACAAGTTGCCAGCTTCCCGCTTTTATGGTTCGGTGTGTTAGAGTCATTATACCCGCATGTTCTTAATTAAACTAATCGTATCTGATATGCCGATATCCAGGTTGCCATTAAAAAGAAAATCCCTTGATTTAAACTTAGAGTTCGAAACATTATATGAAAGCTGGTTCATTATTTGAGAATCCACAAATTCAATCTTCAGATCAGAAACATGTTTCTTTATGATCTCTATAATATCATTCACAGTGGAATTGACTGTAACAATGTTATAAGTTTGTTTGTCAAACATGTTTCTTTTAATAACAAAATCTATAGCCCTAACTGCATCACCAAGATCAAGATATGGCCTCTTCTGGTACAATGCGGTCCGCCAAACGGTTATTGGCTGAGCAAGACATGCCTGCCAACAGAACTTGTTAATCGCGGTATGAAAACGCATCCCCAAAGACGTACCGAAGATCGTGCCAAAACGTCCAACAAAGTACTTCAAACCATGCTCATCACCAAACTTTTTCAACATTTGTTCAGCACGAAGCTTGCTTGACGCGTATGGACTTTGTGGTTTTAATTCCTCGATCGAACAATTTTCATCAACGACCGCTTCTTGAGTTCCATAAACACTCGTTGTTGAAAAAAACATTATTTTACTCCCAGTCTCTAAACATGCCTTCGCAACACGTTCCGTCCCCTCATAATTAACCTTTTCAACCTGATCCTGAATATCGAAACTTCCTGCCGCATTTGTGATAGCCGCTAAGTGAATTACACAATCTATGCCATCACAATAATGCACCATATCAGCAGTACAAACATCATCCTCCACAAACTTAAATGGCACTCCCTTGGAAAGGTTGAATAGAGAGCTGTAGCGCTGTGTCGATAAATTATCCAATAGAACAACTTTTTCAAACTCACCAGGTTTAATAGAGTGGATAAAACGAGATCCAATATGACCTAAAGCTCCTGTTATTAAAATTTTCATTTTTCGTCCTTTGCTTGAGTTGTTTTCGTTTTACCTTATTTACTAAACATATTCACTGAGGCAGTTTTTAAAATATGTTTTAGATTTCTGAAGACCTTCATCTAAACTATATTTTGGACACCAATTCATAAATTCCTTGATTCTTTTGTTACTGATAACCGCATCCCCAAGCTCCATTGACTTGCGCTCCTTCGGCCAAGAGATATATTTCACACAACCACTACCAATATTATGCACAGTCCTTTCTGCAATTTGTGCCACGCTATAATGATTATCGCCTACTGCAAAAAAAGTTTTACCATTCGAATCCTGTGATTCAGCAGCAGTAACCAGGGCGTCGACTGCATCCTCCACATAAAGAACATTTCGTAGCTGTTTTCCATCCCCATATACTGTGATATCCTTGTCTTGAAGTGATAAACCAATAAAATAATTATTGAAAGTAAACTCTGGGCTATGGATAGACGCCCGGGGGCCAAATACATTAGCGAGTCTAACAACTGTTGCGCGTAAACCATAAGCACGTGCGTATATTAGTACATATTTTTCTGAAACACTTTTATTGGCCGAATATATGTCGGTTGGAAATTCGGGATGATCTTCATCTGCAGGGTTGTAACGTAACGGACCTAACTGAGTGCTTGTCCCAATGTGAACCAATTTTGCCTCCGAATTAAAACGTTTTATCGCCTCTATAAGATTTACGACGGCCCTGCTGTTTATATCAAGGTCCAACCATGGTTCACGCATAGAAAAAGGATGCGACGTAGAAGCTGCGCAATTAAAAATTACGTCTTGACAACATACATGATCAGATAACAAATCAAAATTCATGAGATCATGAAAATGCAGTTCAATAACGTCTTTAATATCTTTGACATTATAGAGATTACCTCCAGAGTGAGGGTCTAAGTTGTCATAGATCGAAACTTTTGCTCCAAGCTCCACACAACGATGAGCAAGGTTACTGCCTATAAATCCCAATCCTCCAGTAATTAAAACCCTTTTACCTGCCATACCTGACACTGCACTTTTTTCGATCATATACACCTCATTGACTAACAAATTGAACTGTCGATTTGTTTAGCAATAAACATCTATCATTAGATCTATTCCATCTTTAAGAGAAACTTTTGCTCGCCAACTTGTAGCCTCAGTAAAACAATCAGTCTTGGCAACAAAATTACGCTCTTCTATGGGTGAAAGATTACTCGGAGGATCAATATGAGTAACTTTAATCTCTTTACCAGTTTTGAGTCTTGCTCGTTCCGCAACCAGATTCACAGCATCGGCAATAGTATATGCATCACCACTACCAATAACAAAATGCCGACCGTTGGCCATATCAATATTCGAAGCAGCGCTCAAGAAAGCAAATACAACGTCGTCCACATAGACATAATCTCTAATAAACTTTCCATCTCCATAAATAGTTAGTTCTTCACCTTGCAATGCCTTACGCACCATCATATTCAATACACCTCTGTCGGCACTACTACTGCGTGGGCCAGGGCCATAGACATTTGCTAGTCGTAAAATTGAGCCAAAAACAACCCCCCTATTAATATAGTGTTTTAAATACTTTTCAGACATCAACTTATGCATGTCATAGACTGTAATTGGATTGTCTGGGTAGTTCTCATCAATTGGAATATGCTGTGTCAAACCAACCTCGGTCGCAGTTCCTGAAAAAATAATGATAGGTTTATATTGATTTTGACGACACGTTTCCAACAAATTCAACATTGGCATAACATTAATATTTAGGTCGGATCTTGGATCATTTTCTGCAACATAAACACTGGTTTGTGCGGCAAAATGAAAAACTATATCCACACCTTTTAATATCTGTTTCCAGGTTGTGCTATCACAAATATTCGCACAAACATCTTCAATTTGTGCAACTCCAGCGACCTGTTGAAATGATATACCCGGTTTATCCAATCTAATTATATAGCAATCCAAGTTCCGCAATGAACTAATCACATTAGTTGCTAAGTAGCCAGCACCACCAGTTATCAAAATTCTTTTGTTCTTGAAGAAATTCATCTGATTGAAACTGTGAACCAATCATAAACATCGTGTAATTTATCACAGGAAATACGAATTTCCTCCTGCAAATCATATGTACCCGATGTAACATAAATCACGTTTGCTGGTCCCCCAATACATTGATAGCCATGCAAGACTCCAGGTGGAAATGAATACACCCTCGTATTTTGATTATCTCCAACCAAAAATTCCATCTTTTCCCTATATGTTTGGGAGTCAGGGCGATTATCACATAACACCACTTTTAATAGTCCGTTAACAACATAATTCCACTGCGTCTGTTTTTTATGTGCATGCCAAGCCTTTACAACTGCAGGATAAACAAGAGAGTGGCTAAGTTGACCAAAGCCATCTTTAAAAAATCCATCAGTCACACGAATGATCTCACGAAAAAAGCCACGATCATCGGCATGCGTCACCAACTCCTTAAATTCAACTCCACTTATCATTTTTTCTCCATAAACCTTTGAATCACGGCTGCAACTGTCGCTAGTTCCGATGTCTTCAATTCGGGATACATCGGCAATGAAAGAACTTCATTTGCAATTTTTTCAGTATTCACAAGCTCGTCTGAACCCTTTAAACGCTTCAAATAGGCTGGCTGAAGATGTACTGGTACTGGGTAATGTACCAACGAGCCGACTCCATTATCCTTGAGATATTGCTGTAATTTATCACGTTCAGAAGATCTTATAACATATAAGTGATATACATGAGTGGATTCTTCGCGTTTCTTTGGTAAAATAATATTATGATTTACTAATAACTGATCGTATTTAGATGCCAACATTGATCTAAGTTCATTATCTTTATCTAGTGTACGTAATTTTATTCTTAGTATTGCAGCCTGCAATTCATCTAGTCTTGAATTCCAGCCTGATATTTTACTAACATAACGGTCAGCCCATCCATATTCACGCAACAATTTTGCTTTTTGCGCTATCTCTCCATCATTGGTGACCAACATACCACCATCACCTAATGCACCTAAATTTTTGGTGGGATAGAAACTAAAACAAGCAGCATCGCCCCATGAACCAACTCGTCGCCCATGACACATCGCCCCAGTTGCCTGAGCACAATCTTCGATAACCTTCAATTTATTAGCGCGTGCTACGTCAATTATAGAGATCATGTCAACAGGCAAACCATAGAGATGAACAGGAATAATCGCTTTAGTTTTTGTACTAATCGCCTTTTCAATTTTCAATGGATCCAAAACATAAAATTTTGGATCAATATCAACTAAAACTGGTGTTGCGCCCGCAAGTTCGATAGCGGCTATTGTTGCAACAGCAGTATGAGCAACAGTAATAACTTCATGACCTGGCCCAATACCACATGCCCTTAAAGCAACGTGTAAAGCTTCAGTTCCGCTGCCAACCCCAACCCCAAACTTTACTCCAACATAATTAGAGAATTCTGATTCGAATAATTTGCATTCCTCTCCAGATATATACCATCCCTTCTCCAAAACATTAGAGATTGCAGAGACAATTTCATCCTTGTGTGATAAATATTGTATTTTAGGATTACTGCAGTGTATCATTTAAGCACCTTTACTGTTGGAACGTGGACAATCCATTTACCACCTGTTGATTTATAATCTTGTTCTTTAGCCATAATCTCTTCTGAATGGTTCCATGCAAAAAGAAAAGCATAATTCGGATATTTTGTCTTAAATTCCTGATAACTTTTTACTGGTATATGCATTCCAGGACTAAACCTACCCTGCTTAATTGGCGTTGTATCACATATATATTCAATTAGTTCAGAACCTATCCCACAATAATTGAGAATTGTTGTACTCTTCGAAGTAGCGGCATATCCAACAACACGGTCCCCATCTCTTTTGAATTCGACCAAAAGTCTCTTCAACGACTCCTTTGACTGCTCACAATTTTTTCTAAACTTATCATATGTGTCCGGCAGATGTAACCCAAGGTCATGTTCTTTTTTTAGTTGTTCGCCTACTCTCTTGGAAATTGGCTTTGTACCCTTATGAGCTATAACATAACGCATGGAACCACCATGAGTCGACTGAGGCTCCACATCAATAACCTCCATACCATGTTCATTAAAAACATAACTGATGGAAGAAACAGAAAAAAGAAAAACATGTTCATCATATATTTGGTCATAAGATGTCTTTTCAATAACATCACCAAGATATGGATCCTCGAACATCGCAACCCCATCATCTTTTAATAAAATGTTAATTCCCTCTGCTATAGAGTGGAAATAAGGTATGTGACACATGACATTTGCGGCCAAATAGGCATCTGCTTTACCATATTTATCAACGATCTTCCTTGCCAATTTCTCATCGAAAAATTCTGATATCGTATTGATACCACTATCCATAGCAACCTTAGCAACATTAGATGAAGGTTCAATTCCTAGATGCCGGATCTTTCGAGCCGCAAAGTTTTTGAGCATAATTCCATCATTACTACCTACTTCAACAACAAACGGATCATTTGATTTTATGTAATCTTTAAGGGCATGATCGGCGAACTCAGCAAAATGGGCTATCATTCCTTTGGAAGTTTGGGAAAAGAAGGCATAGTTCTCATGAAACATCTTCTCACGATCAGGCTGATCAATAAGCTGTACCATTTTGCAGTGTGGACAAAAAGCGACCTTCATCTCAAAAAAATACTCTTCTGCAAATCTATCCTTCGTCAGAAAACCATTAGCTATGGGCATCTTTCCAAAATCTATAAACGGCTCGATGTGAGTATTACAAATCAAACATTTTTTCATCACGCATCTCCTTTTTTATAAAATATTATCTCAAGCAATTATTAAGCCGACTCCTACCGTTTTTCTAAAGAAAAATAACTAACCGACTTCTCATCCTTTGGGAAATCTCTCGGCAAATCAATATCTATTAAATTATACTTGTAAGCTTCGGCCCTTGGGTAAAAAGATGCCTTGGAAAACTGGACCGTCCTGTTTGAATATACATATTTTCTAAACACACCACGTACAATAGGAGCTAAATCACCGCGAATATAAAAAATATTCGTCTTTCCTTTTACATTAATATCATTTTTGTCGATTATTTCTTTTAATGCATCCATGGCACCGCTGCTATATTGAATGTCATTATTTTGTTTTCCCCGTTCACCAAAAGAATTCAAGAGAGACATCGTATTTCCAAACAACGATCCATAAAACAAATAATGAGATGCAACAAAAGCTGTCGCGGTCATTCCGATCATAGAAACACTCATATAAACATGCCGTTTAACTGCGCTCTTGTCTGGCAAAATAGCAAAGACAAAAACCGGCAAAATAACAAACCAGGCTGAACCGTAATAGAATCTCCAAACAATTTGATAATGAGTTATAATAGCGGCGACTATGAATGTTAACGGGATAACGGGAACTAAAAAAAACAGTATCGACGAAATCAATTGTGACTTAAACAGATTTTGATTTATTATTATGCTCCGTTTCTTTGAAATCCATAGCGTAAAAAGACCCGCTAAGAGTGAAAATATGGCAATCTCGCTAAAGGCCTTTGGAAATGCGTTGAGCTCCATTACAAGCCTGCCTAAGCCTACACTTTTAACTTTATCGACATATAAAACATATGTGGCATAAAAATCAGTAAAAAGTGATGGTACAGGTATACTCTTTGTCAGGATAATAATTACAAAACAAATCGAAAGAAATGATATTGCAAACACAAAGGGCCAACGATAAGCGATAATAATATTATGTACATAGGACCTACAGAAGCAAACCATCACCATCAACGAAATTAAATAAAACAATGCTTCAGTAGGATGTATAATTAGAAGCAAAGGCAATATGAGAACGATCTGGGAAAGTGCAACTATTTTTTGCCTTCTAATCGAACATTTATCGAACAATATGTGCATGGACAAAGCGGAAATATACCAATACAGCGGGATCGTTAAACCCTGATAGGTGATCGAATACCATAAGATCCAAGCTCGTTGATCATACTCAGCACTACCATTTCCTATAAACCAGAGAATTATAGAAAATATGATAAGCATCTGCCGCTCGACATTTTTAATATTTGGCAGGGCTAATTTTACAAAAGTTGAACTGAAAAAAGCGATACAGACGTAAGATAATATTGATTGAGAAACATGGATGATCTTTGCCCATACGAAAATGTCATTTATATGAATAAATTTAAAGAAATATCCCCATACAAGGTGCCAAAGATACATTGAACGACGCACATCTTCTGGCCAAAAGATGAAGCTTTTACCATTGTCATAAAAACTCGTAATCACCGTGAGGTGTTCCCACATGTCAAATGGTAATTTCAGGAATGGATGCGAAAATATAATAGCTGCGATCACCATGACCGAGAATACAGCAATATACGAATTGTCTAAAATTTTATTCTTGATCGTCATAATATTCCAAAACACCTAAACAAATGTTTACTCACAAGAATTTCGCAGGCCAACCTTTTCAAACAATAACAGCCTGAACACATCCAGAAATATCTTCTCGTTTCGCACGATATTAAAACCATGCCCAGCAAAAATATTGATAAAATCCATAATTCTATAATTATATTCGTAAACATTTTTATCGCCCACAAGCAGTTCGGACAAATATGCAAGCGTTTTGCCGATAAAAGAACCATGATTCGGCTGAATTAACAGCACGTAGCGTCGACTTATCCTTACCAAATGCTCTGCATACGGTTCAAAATTAAGGAAGTGTTCAAGCATGCCGTCGCTTGAAACAAGATCGAACTGCCGATCCATCGCGTCCAAATTCATCAGTGTAGCATTCAGTCTTTTTTTTCTGCACACTGCCACCGCTTCCGGAGAAATATCTATGCCCTCACATTCATAACCAGCATCGTGAAAAATACGCAAGGTATGGCCAAGCCCGCAGCCAACCTCCACCACTGTCCTGATCTGAATATCATCCAGCACCTTTTTCAGAATGTGTTCTTTTGCGTTGAACATTTTTCGACCAAGGATGGTCAACCTCTCCTTTTCCTGACTCCCGTCCCATCTTTTATCCCACTCAACAGCAAGGTTCTTGTCTATGTCATTTGTCATATGTTTTTAAAAAATCTGCTGTAAGGTTTATCTCATTTCACTCTTGGGTTGAGAAGCCCATACATCTCTCCTAGAGCATAGCCAAAATGTTGCACTATATAAACAGATATAACATAAAAAACTACAGATAATTTCTTTTTTTTAAAGCACATAAAAAAAGATAATATCGTAATGGCCAAAAAATATAATAACGGCAGAAAAAACATTCTATTCTGAATAGAAAATAATGTGGAAAGCATGATCAATATAAAAATTATCGGCAAGACAAAACTTGGCTTCCACATGGCCGGATACCGTTTCAAAAGACGAGCTCTCCCTTTTCCATAACGAAACATGTTTTTCAACCATCTTGTGGGGGTAGGCCGCATTTTGTGCCACACCATGGATTCGGGGATAAAGACAAATTTATGACCTGACAAAGAAAGTCTATAATTAAGATCGGCGTCCTCTGCCTCGCTAAAAAGTGATTCGTCATAACATCCAGCCTCAACAATCTTATCTTTTCTATATAGAACATTGAGACTTGAAAGACTTGTAACGTACCTGTGTTCTGCAAAACATCTTCCTTGCACACTATTAAAGCTCCCGGCATACGAATCAAGTGCAACACCGATTGCATTCATAAACTTAGAAGAATATTCAGGAGGCTTATTTCCGCCTCCCACAGCCACAACCCGATGATCCTTATTTGTCGCACGTTGATAATTATCGACAAGAATGGTCAACCAATTTGACAAGGCCTCGCAATCGGCATCGATAAGAGCTATATGGTCGTATCGCGAGGCCTTGATACCTGCGTTTCTACCCGCAGCAACTCCTTTTTTTGGTTCAATTATGAGAGTAACCTTCTTCCCTTGTCTCTTACAAAACTCTTCAACAATAGCTCTAGTGCAATCATTGGAATTACCATCAACAACAATTATTTCATACTCACCAAGCCGATAATTCATATTCAGAAGCGACCTCAAACAGTCCCCTATATTTTTTTCTTCGTTAACGCATGGAACTATTACCGACACGTTCATGATTACTGTCCTCTTCCAAGTTGTCCCATAAAATATTTTGAGAAAAAAACCCTTGCGGATTTCAGACTCCTATAGCCTTCCGATGGGTCTTTAATGGCCTGTTTTAGCTTCATAAACATATATGCAAACCTTAAATGATATTTTTTTAAATAGTCATCACAAAGAGATACCATCTCTTCTGATTTGAGACTAGCAGTATTAATCACACAATTGTGTAATCCATCGTTTGTCAACCATTGTGAAAAATCTTCTGTTTTGAGATATCCATGCTCCTTTGCCCATGAATATGCTTCTGTTCCGGGATAGACGTAGAGCGGATAAAACTGCATACTGTCGCAGTTTATCTTTTTGGAGAACTCATAGCTCTTCATCAGAGTTGTCTTGGTATCTCCGGGATTGCCAACCATTATGCAACCATGTACCAGAACACCGGCCTTCCTCGCGCTGTCAGCAAATTTATAATAAACTTCAACCCTCTCACCTTTGCACATCTTGTCAAGAATCTGTTGACATCCGCTCTCAAAACCAACTGTAACGAGACGACAACCCGCGCTCTTCATCAATTTCAAAAGATCATAATCAAGATCACCGCGCACATTGCAATACCACTTTATTTTTATTCCGCGGCCAATAATTAACTCACATATCTTTTTCACCCTTTTACGATCTGCGCTGAAACAATCATCCTCTATACCGATCTCTTTTACATCTGGAAAGTTCCTGACAATATATTCAAATTCATCGACAACATTCTCCGGAGAACGCGTTCTGTAGGATCTTGCATGGAATACTTGCGGATAAACACAAAAAAAGCACTTAAACGGACAACCCCTGCCCGTAATTATCATCATCATGGGATAATTAGCTGCCGCAAAAAAATATTTACGGCAGTTAAGATGCTTTTTATATACCGATGAGACAAAGGGAATATTGTCAAGGTCCTTGATTTTCTCCCTTTCCTTATTGCGAACTATCACCCCGTCTTTTCTAAAGACCAAGCCGTCAACCTCACCAATGTCATTCTTGTTCATTATGACGCCTGCAAGGTCACGGATCGTGTAATCATATTCGCCGATGGCAACGGCATCGACCTTCGTGCTTAAGTTCACCGTCTGTTCGGGAAGTGCGGAGGGATGTGTCCCGACCATTACAATGAACGAGGCAGGATATTGATCTTTGATGGTCCCTGCAATATGAACATCACTGAATATGCTCGGTGTGCTTGTATCGATAACCGCAATTTCAGGGACGAAACCGTCTAACGAGTTAAAGACCCCTTCGATATCAAGTCCAAGGGCCGGCGCATCTATCAGCCTGACGTTATGACCAGCCTGTTCGGCAACAGCCGTCGCATAGGCAAGCCACAAGGGGTAGTATAGCGTTCCCCCCTTACAAACCGCGGGGCTGCGCGAGGTCCGTGAAAACTGATCAAGAAACGGAGGATTGAGAAATAATATGTTCATTGAATTGATTTGATGCGTTAGATCCATCCCTTGAACCAGAAATAAACGATGGATAGATATTCCCTGATAATTTCCGGCATGAATCTAATCCTATTGGGAATGTGATATATCTCCTTTTCATAACAAGACACCGGTGCAGGATATGCTTCAATTCCCATTTTCTTACAGATCAGGAGACTTCTGAACATGTGATATGAAGATGTGACCAACAATGATTTTTTTAAACCTAAGGAATCCAATATCGGCAGTGAATTGGCAAGATTCTCATAGGTATTTTGTGAACGCTCTTCAGTGATAATATCATCTCCATTTACGCCCATTTTCACCATAAGATCTTTTATTGTGACCGATATCGGCGGATCTCCTTTTTTCAGCACACCTCCACAAATAATTATCTTCTTGGCATACCCTTCTTTATATAGAGATACTGCCTGCAACATCCTTTGAAACGAGTTCTGTTCGGGTATGTTTTTAGTAAAATATCCCGACGAAAGAAGAATGATCGAATCGGCTTGTTTTATCTCGGGTATAACCTCTAAATACGAATATAATCGATTGACAAGTGGCGTGAACACAAGAATGCATACAAGAAAATTCATGAGCAAAGATAAGAAAAAAACCGATCTATAGATTTTCTGTTTCGCTGTCATTAAAACTTTCGGGGTATCTGTCATCTGGGATAGCTCGTTTCGTGTTATCTTATTATGTATTCTACTCTGCCGACGATCATGTCATTGATACAATGAAGAAGCAAATTATGAATGATCTCAACATAACCATAGGCCTTGGAGTTGATCCAAAAATTTATTGAACCCAATGCACTCAAAGGATTTTTTTGATCGAACCCTGAAAATGTGATCACGGTCATATTTTTTTTCAATGCCTCTTCACAGGCGTTCAAAATGTTCTTAGACGAGCCACTACTGCTGATAGCTATCAAAACATCACCCTTACAACCGTAGTGTTCAACGCCCTTTTGAAACATCCTTTCATATCCATAATCATTAGCATATGCCGTCATCATCGGAGACCCGCTGATCGTCATAGCCCTTAAACCAGCATTTTTCGTCAAATCGACAGACATGTGTTCAGCTATTGCCGCCGAAGCGCCATTTCCTATCAATATTATCTTAGCCCCCCTATTCTTCGTGGCAATAAGACACTTTGTGGCATCAATCAACTTAGCCTTGTTGTTCTTTTTTCCGATATGGGCTTCAACAATACTGTTAAAGTCACAAAAAAACTCATCCAAAAAACTATTATAAAACTCGTTCGTCTCATTCATATATTAAAACACCTATGGAGGAATCGTTAAATAATGTCACTGACAATTGCCATGAAGCTCTGGATACAAGGTTTTATTGTTATTTTTCTCATATTCAGCCAAAATCTGTCTGAATTCGGGAATGGTCATACTTCCTTTCTTCTCAAGTGCAGGATAATAAAAATTCATAAAATCCGGATCATCTGCCAAAAAGCAGGCGTGATATCCTCCAAATGGAGTTTCTTTCAGACCTCTTTCCCGTGCAACAGACAGTGGCTCCTTCATAACATTTCCCATGTAAACATGCATGTTAGCACAATTCATGACATCACCGTAGGGGGTCATATTTATCATTTCTTTCGTCCCGGGACATCCGAACTGCTTCCCGTAATTGAAGTTCAGATGCCTGGTAACCCAGTTGTATGGTTTTATAATTTTCTCGTAATTTTTGACATCTTCCTTGTCGAGCATAACCTCCTTGTTATGGAAATTGCCTACTCCTTTGGCAAATAGTGTGCACAGAAGCACCTGTTCCCGTTCCGCAAGCTCCAACAACTCCCTGAAACCATCTGTATAGAGATTACCTTTGTGAACGCAGCAATTAATAACAACTTTAATACCATATTTTTTACTCAACCTGATATTTTCAACAACCTTTTCAAAGCTCCCAGCCTTTTTTCTGAAGGCATTATGAATTTCAGGATAACCGCTGTCGAGACTATAATTGATCGTATCAACACCCAACTCGTAAGCTCTTTTGATCTTTGCTTCGTCAACAAGATAACCATTGGTGGTAATAATAATATGATTCTTCATCGGTTGCCATGCCCTGATAAACTCCTCCCAGTTTTTTACAACAAAAGGCTCTCCGCCTTCCATGCCAAACGTAGTGGCACCAAGCTTCATCGCCTCTTTCACAACTCTCGCATAATCGGAAGGTTTCATCTCCTGTCTCTTCCCCGACTCATCAATCCTTGCACAAAGACAATGATTGCAACTAAAGTTACATCTAAAGCTAACTGCAAACTCTATCCCTCTTAGAATATATTTTTTCATTCCCAGGTAGTGATAAACTTTCCCTCGGATCTCATTCCAAATAATCCTGAAGGGATAGAATGGCTTTCTCCAATGGATCCCATATTTAAAACGAATGCGCCATAACGTAAGGAATTTTTTAATTGGATTGTATTGCCGTGTAATTATTACCCGTTTGCGTTTTGTCTGTTCTTCGGCTTCTTTCAATTTTTTCATTATACGTCTGGACTCTTCCTGTGTTTTGGCAATCAGCTTAACATCGTCTTCAAGCGTACTAAATACCGACACCTTGTTTTGTGACGCAAATACACTACTCTCAAGCATAAAATCGCTCCTTTTTGATCTGTAATTATAGTTTTATACTTAACCGAACACCAAGGAATTCTTCTCTCAAATTATCATAACAAACCCTCTTTTCTAAGATTTTCAACTGTTTTGCTAATCGACTTTCTCCAATTGGTAATAGCGTACCCCAACTCTTTTATGGCCAATTCCGAAGAATAAAAAAGATTCTGCCGAATCATCTCTCCTACTATTTTAGTAATCGGTGTTTCTTTCTTCAGCAAATTAAAGATCAACTCAGCACCATACCCAAGCCAGGGCAGTATAAATCTCGGCAGTGGAATTTTAGGCGAAATTCCTCCGGTGGCATAGGCTATATCGCTAAAATATTCTTTAAAAGATATATTATCCCCACCTAAGATATATTTTTTTCCAGTAATACCCTTTTCATAGCATAGGAAAAGACCTCTTACTAAGTCATCTATATCTGTAAGGCAGACCCCGCCTGAAGGATATATTTTCATCTTACCTTGAGCAATAGCCTTAAAATTATCTAACTGAGTTCTCTTGATACCGTGCGATCCTATCACATTTCCGGGACAAACGATGATCGAGTCTAACCCCAAGCCAACCTCTCTAAGGACGGCCTGTTCTCCCAGATATTTTGTATAAGCGTAGGGATCTCTGTAGTTGTTAAAAACAAATTTTTCATCGGCCACTTCTCCATGTTCAGGGACACCTACAGCCGACACCGAACTGATATGGATCAGACGCAATCCTCCTTTTTCTCTGGTCATTCTCGCAACATTGCTGGCAACTGCAATGTTAATGATCTCCCTTAAACGTTGATCTCTTTTCAATGAAGAGCCACACGCGGCAAAATTATAAACAGCAACACACCCCTCCATGGCTTTAGCCAGCGCCATATTGTCAGTTAAATCTCCTTCAAAAGGAGTAAAAGAAAAACCGGTTAGGTTCTTCATTGAAGATGATTTCCGATGGAAGACAACAACCTCTACATCCTTTTCCTGTAAATATCTGACTAAATTACTGCCAATAAATCCTGTCCCACCTATAAGTAGAATCCTATTATTATTTGTTTTTCTACCCATATATATATCTATCCCTTTATGCCTTTAATTATCATAATGGGTCTCCGCATAAAATCTGGGTTATCCATTCCAATCAAACTATCATCTTCTCTAAAAAGCTTTCTTCTATTTAGAAAGATAAATGGTTTAATTACCAAAGATACAAACACTTTATAACACCACAGAATTAATGGTTGCTTCTTTTCTAATTTGAAGGATATGTTTTCAGAATATCTATTTTCCTCAGGTTCCGGTTTATAACCAAAAAATGTCTGCAATTTAATGATAAACATTCTTAATTGCACCAAAGATGGAATTGCTCTAATTAGTTTATATTCCTTTATTTTCAGATTTTTTTTAACAGCCGTAATTATAAATTCTTTAGTTATTCGGCATCCATTTCCCGGGCCTAGAGGAACTAAAAGCAATAGCTCTCCATTTTTGGTCAGTAAATTGGCAAAGTTTTCTATTGCGGTTTCCGGATGCTCTATATGTTCAAGTGCAGAAAGATTAATTATTTTTGTAAAGGATAATTTGGACAATCTCTTGGAATGTTCTCCAATACTGAGGTTGCCAAGGTGAGTATGAAGAAAAACCAGATTATTCAAGTTATATATCTCTTCATTTCTTTTTATTCTTAAAATATCCCAATCAACACCGACCACATTAGCAACTTTCTTAGCAACCTGTGAGCCAATATAACCATCCCCACATCCCGCATCCATTATAATGTCATCTTTCTTGAATTCTATAAAATTGGGCAGAATTTTTAGTTTCCACAATACATCTAAATGATATTTTGATAACATTTATCACCTCCAATAGCTCACAAGATCACAGTTTTTCCGTCGTCCATTGGATATAATCCCTGATGGCGCCCCAATTCCTTGTTTTATAGAAGTATGTTAAGACGGATTTGACTCCAACATAAGATCTATAATGTTTAAACATTGCCCTTCTACAAAAATTATAGAGAACATTTTCGTCAAGATCTTTTCTATAGATAGAAAAATACGGATATTCTTTATCTGAGGTAAAATCATATTTATCCTTGCATCGTTCAAATAGTGTGCTTCCGGGCAATGTCCTCAATACCCCCCAGCTAAGAAAGTTTGCTCTGATTTCCTTTTGTAGCTGAAGGCCCATTTTTATATCTTCATCAGTTTCATCCGGGTTTCCCACCATAAAAAAAGCAAATGTCGTTATTTTAAGTTCATGGCACCACTTAAAGGCATTTCGTATATGCTCTACGGTATAGCCTTTCCTCAATGACTTCAGAACCCTCGGCGAACCGGACTCCACGCCCAAAACTATAAAATACAAACCGGCCTTTTTCATTTTGACCAATAGTTCCCTTGTTAAAAAATCTACCCTAGTGGTGCAGGTCCATGGCAGGTTAATTCTTTCTTTAATTAACAAATCACAAATATCAAAGGTTCTTTTTTCCAAAATGGTAAAATCATCGTCGAAAAACCTTATCTCTCTTATTGGAAGCCTCCCCTTCCAGTATTTTATCTCTTCGATAATCCGATCGGGCGACATTGATCTAAGGGTATTCTTAAAAACCGCTTTCGAACAAAAAATACATCTGCCCGGACAACCTCTTGTTGTAACCATTGTTAAGGGAATACCATACCACCCGTATGGAGGATGAATTTTATATTTGCTCGAATCAACCTGTTCTAGGTCTGGGAATGGAAGGGTATCAAGATTCTCTATGTATTCCCGGGGGGGATTAATTATTATCTCATCTCGTTTCCTAAAAGCAATGCCTTTTATATGATCTAACCTGTCTGATTTTAAAGATTCTACAACATCTACTATTGTATTCTCACCTTCTCCAATCGCCACCAAATCAATGGAATCTATCTCTTGCAATACTTCCCTCGGAAGAGCTGAGGGATGCGAACCACCAACAATTATTTTTATTGTCGGAAACCATGATTTTAATTTATTCGCCAATTCCTTAACAGTAACATATCTTCTGGTAAAAAAAGTAATCCCGATTAAGTCCGGATTATATTCCAATATCTTTTTTCTGAGCGCATAGTCTGATAATGGCTCAGCGCAAAGATCCAGTATCAACGCCTCATGATTATTAGCTTTCAGGAATGAGGATAAATACGACAGACTCAATGCTGGAAAAGGGATATTTGATTTTTCAGGCAAGGGATTTATTAATACGACTTTCATCTTATTCCTTTCCATTAAAATCAGAATAAATTATTCATTTTAATTTCATACCCGATGTTTAATTTTTGCATGCATTGCCGACAAATATCGAATGTATTATAATTTTCCCCGGTTACAAATAAACCGCGGATTTTCTGTAATTTTCTACTATTCCAGATATCAGATAAATTGTCTTCGTTTATATTTCCCAAAACCAATCCTTTCTCGATTTTGTGAGAGAAGGCTGTGCAACATATTGAAACATCTCCGTTTATATATACCGCCAGTTGCAACCATGGTGACATGCATAAGAAGCGCCGTCCCCTGGTGTACTTAAACCATGGAAGATAGTAGTCGGAATCCTTAAGCCGATACCCTTTTATGGAATCCTTCTCCATTTTATTGACGCCATTTAACAAGCTGGGAAGACTGCTCTTGAGACCAATCTTTGAGGAAAGCTTCTCGGCCTTCCTTAAAGTGGCAATGATTTTTTCCAGATCATAATTCTCTCTGAACTCCCTTGCGGTTTCTTCTGTAAATTGTGAAAAGTTTACCGGAACAAAACTAACGAATGAACTATTTAACTCTTTTGCCAGATAGACAAATGGGATAATGTCGTCTAAGTTGTTTTTCTGAATAACAAAATCCAGACGGCATATTTCTCTTTTAACATCAAGTTCCTTTCTAATCCTATCCAGTCGTCTGATATTACCTAATAATTGATCAAATCCATTGTTTTTCCGTATCTTTTCGTAGGTCTCCTTTGTCGCTGCATCCATGGAAAATTTGATTAAATTGATGCCATTTTTTATTAAATTGTATGCAGTTCTTTCGTCAAGCAATAGACCGTTTGTAGTTATGAATGATTTAGATTTATTTTCGCTAGCTATCCTCACCAATTCGCAGATGTCCTTATTCATCAACGGTTCAGCGGAAATGCCACCGAATAACATCATTTTTGGCTTTATCTGCGAATACAGCTTTTCTAATGTCTTAATGCTGAGAAATTGCTTCTCAGATTGCTTAAAATATGATTGATTCCGATAACACATTTTACAGCTCAAATTGCAAACATTAGATGTGTCTACATTCACCGCAATCGGTTGATTTAGAATCTTTTTATGTTTTAAAATCAGCGAAATGAAAGCCTTTATATATTCTGACATAAACCGTCCCATAATTATTCAATTGTTATTGAAGAAAACTTTCCTTTTTTTAATTTATTCGCTATTAACAAGGCTATTTTTTCAAACCTGTATCCTAGAAAGTTTGTAACTGCATCAGTCAAACTAAGCCTTATGCCCGAAGGAATACCTACTATAGGGGGAGTGCCCAAGACAATACAATTACCGCATAGTGGCAACAGATCAAGATAATCTCCATCGAGCATTGATTGTCTTAATTTAAGCATTTTATTGCTGTTCCAAATATCTATTAATTTGTTTTCCTTGATATTTCCTATAACATATTCATGATTGGTATCATAAACACATGGCACAACATCGCCATTCCAGGTGATACATACTGTACTCCACAATCGCGAGCACGGCGGAAAAAAGCGGTCATGTTTTCTAGGGTTAAAGGTATCTACACCCTCAAAAGTGCTACCCCAGGTTGAAACCTCCCTTAAACGGACCTCATCAATAAGACCATTGAATTTTTTCAAAAAAACCTCTTTTTCTTCTCCACTACAATCCCCTATTTCGAGCATTAAGATGGATAATACGGTATAGGGAGATTTTTTTTCTTTTCTCTTTTTCAATTCTAGGAAGTAAAAAATGTTATCAAGGGTTTTTTCAAAATCAGCACCGACCCTTGCCTTTTCATAGGTTTCCTTATTAAACCCGTCAAAAGCAAAGCTTATACTGGCTATTCCGGAATACAATAACTGCTCCACCTTTTCCTTAGTCAAGAGGGTAGCATTTGTATTTAGCAAGATCTTTATGTCATTAGAACTTGCATATCTTACCATATCGAAGAATTGAGGGTGAAGCAGAGACTCGCCCCCAACTGCCAGGATGATTGCAGATGTATAATCCTTAACCTCATCTATTATCTTCTTGAACAGACCATAATCCATATAGCCCTTTTTAACACTTGTCATTCCAGTCCCCGTAGGACACATAATACATTTCAAGTTGCAATGGTTGGTTGGCTCTAACCAAATAAAACTAGGGGGATTATCTAAATGCACCTTTTTCCTGTGATAATTTTTTAAGGCCCTTATATTATTGAATAGTATTTTAATTTTTTTTATCATATCTGACATTTATTAATTACTAACTAACCGCATATCCGATGGTTTATCATAGCTACTTTTAAAGCTTCAAAATAATTTGTATAGGACTTCTTGGTCTTTTGAGTATAAAGTTGTCTCAGCAATACATATGGACGAAAAACCAACATTTCTAAGAGGAAGAGGCTAAAGCGTGGATACGTGAATAGATTAAGGTTAGCATTCTTTTGCCCCAACGAGAGAAACTTTGATCTATAGTATAATAATTCATTTCTCGATAGAGTTGACCGAAAATTGGGATTTTCCGTTAACGAAAACGATAGATCATCCAACATCTCTCCATCTTGCTCATTATAGTAGGAAGTACCTGGCATAGGCATATAATAGTTTACTGTTACAAAAGTTGGTTTGACCTCTTTCAACAATTCTACGGTTTGGTCCATATCGCGTTTGGTCTCTCCAGGAAGGCCTATGATAAGAAATATATATGTATATATACCAGCGTCGTTGATAGCCTTGATTGCCGTTTTAACCTGTTCAATTGTAATCCCCTTATTCATATCAATAAGCATTCTTGGAGACCCAGATTCAACCCCTAGTGCCAATTGCATAAAGCCCGCTTCCTTCATCAATTTCAACGTTTCTTTTGAACCTACCTTATCTACTCTTGTCTGTGCATATATCTTCAATTTTATCTTCTCTTTTAATAGTCCTTCACAGAATTCCGTAACGCGTCTATCAGTGAAATAAAAGAGGTCGTCCAGAAGGACAAGTCCCTTAATCTTATATCTGTCTATCTGCCATTTGATCTCATCTATTATTTCGCCGATAGGCCTTTCGCGGTACACGTTCCTTATTGGCTCAGTACAAAACTTACATCTAAATGGACATCCTCTATTGGCCATCAGAAAACCCGTCTTGATGAAATGCCCAGGTATACCACCCAGCTTGATATTTGTATAGTGAACATAGTCCACTAAATCAACTGCGGGATATAAAAGATTATAGAGATCCTTCGGTTCTCTTCGAGATGTTTGGAAAACCTTCCGTTCTTTCAAGAAGGCAATGCCTTTTATGTCTTCCAATGTCTTACTTGAATCATAAGCATTTATGAGTTCAACCGCTGTTTCTTCACCTTCGCCAATTACTACCACATCGGCTGAATAGCTTAGATATTTTTCAGGTGAAAAAGAGGGGTCTTTTCCACCGCATATGATGATTTTATCCTTGGTAGTCTCTCTTACCTTTTTTATTATCCTTGAGGCAACCTTTCTATTCCAACTTATGACTCCTAAACCAATGAAATCGGGATCAAAAATGTAGAGCTCCTCCCACAATTTCTTATTTTTTCGGGTATTAAAATCTTCATCGATAAATTCGATTATCTTCACCTCATGTTGTGCTCTTCTAAGATAACTAGCTACATATAGTAAACCCAAGGCAGGACGCCATCCTTTTCTAGGATTTATAAGTAATATTTTCTTTCTCATATTATACAACCTGTTTTATCCGCAAGAAATCGCATCTTCTGCAGAAGTCAAATTCTTCCTGGTGTTTCCTGAGATAATTGAATTTCTCACCACACCATACTTCTCTTATGTCCTTTTCCAGCATGTTGCCCATATTTAGTTCTTTAGAAAAACAACAAGGATAGACATCGCCATTTTGAGCAATAAATACGAAATCTTGAAATCTGTAACAATATGTATCGAGTCTTAGAAGAAACTTGAAATACTTGTAAAAAAACCCTTTCCATCCATCGAATATTTGATCTTGGAGATAGTCAATTCTTATCTTGTATCTCTTTCTTAACCTAGCAAATTCATTAAATATCTCTCTTTCTTCTATCAAGTTAGGCCGTTTCATGTCAGGGACAAACCTTAAATCAACGCGAACGACATTGATCCTATCAACACAATTTTCAGCACCCCACTTGATTATCTCATAAACATCTTGCACTTTATCGCTAAACAGAATGGGCTGAAGCGTAACTCTTGGTGTTAAAGAACCCAGTTCCTTTTTCATCTCAATCAATCTTTTTATGTTCCTTAGCGCTTTTACATTTGGATGGGATATTTCACTGTTTTCCTTCAGACTTTCAATGGAAAACGAAATCCAGTCCAGTTTTGACCGAATTACTTTCTCCATCTTCTCTTCATCTTCTAACAACAAACCATTTGTCGTTATCTGAACTTCCAAACCTCTTTCCTTACAGTATCTTATGGCCTCATAAAATCTAGGGTATGTTAATGTTTCTCCAATTCCCACCAAAATCACAGTCTTTACCGCTTCAAGTCTATCTACCACTTTCTTGAATAACTCGTAATCCATATGAGTTCGTTCGATATCAATATAATTTCTGATGCACATCTTACAATCTAAATTACAACAATTGGTAATACATATCTGTGCAAAACGAGGTGAGCTCTCTGGTATATGCAAGATTTTCCTTATCGCTGTAGAGATAAAGCTTCTACTCATATTAATAAACAAGCCTCTCATCTAAATTCTCCTGACTTTGCTGGGCACGCTTGATTAGCTCTTTATTAAAGATATAATAAAGATAGCTAATGAACGCTACAAAAATTAAAGACGCCTCACCAAGTATTCTCGAAACCACTACAAAAATCCCAGCCTCAGGCGCATTAACACCCATCAATACCAAAACCCCAAACCAACTGACATCAAGTGATCCAAGAGCCCCTGGAATAAATGTTGCAATAATTATGACCTGAACCACGGCAGAGCCTAATAAGATATAGTAAAAAGGGATGTTGATCTGTAAAGCTAAAATAATAATATAAACCCGTAATGTTATGCATAATTGTTTCAAACAGGAGTAAAAAAATAATCTAATGGCAATACTTCTACTAAATGGGTTGAGTTTTTCGGACATTATAGAATTGTTCTGAAACCTTCTTTTGAAAAAGAAAACCTTGGAAACGATCTTAAGTAAAAACCTATAAACCCGTATTATCAATCCGAATATCATTCCATTTTTATAAACAATCAAACCAAACAATGAGAGGATCGACACAACAATAAATGTAACCGAGGCCTCTAAAGATAAAATGTCAACAAAAAAAAGCAATGATGGGATAACCAGTAAAATGAGTATTAATAAATCAAATAATTGTTCGATAAAGATTGCCAGTACCCCTTTGTCTGCTGGTATTTTATGTAATAACTTCATGGAAATAGTTTTAAGGCCATAATTTCCACTTTGTGGTATTATAGTATTCAATATCATAGCTATTGCACAATTGTATAAAAAATAACCTTTGGGGATTTTACTAATGTCCACTAAATTATTTAAAATCATTTTCCATTTTAAACCTGAAATACTAAGAATGAAAAAATTTGTAATTACTATAGCAATGAGATAATAATATTTAATATTACGAAGATTATTTATAACCATTTTTGGTGAAATGCCGGCGAGCCTTATCATCAAGACAATCAAAAAAAAACCCAGAACAGCTAAAGATGAATTAATGATAATTTTATAATGTTGTTTAAAAAAAATTTTACCTGAAATTAATTTCATTCTTTATCCCCATCTCAACACCTATCCAATCACTTGTTCAACCTCATTCTGAAAAAATCTTTTACACTGCTGGCAATGTAGCGAATGTCTTTTTCAGTCAAGCTGGGATGGCAAGGCAAGTAGATAATTTTGCCGTTAAGCTTACTGGCATTAGGAAAAACACTGTTAACATAAGGTTGAAAACGCTTCATCTGAGTGATATCTTCGGCCGATTCATCTTGGGCATCAATTTTGTTTTTTAGAAGATATTCTTGAAGGTCTTTTTTTCTTTCCGTCCAAATAGCATAGTGGACACAAACATGTTCTCTATCGGTTGGATCGGATGGGATATGAAGCTCTTTGATACTTTTTAGTTCATTATTTAGAATTTTGAGATACTCTCGACGCCGTTGATTAGTTGAGTCAATCGTCATAATCTGGCGCAGTCCCATCCTTGCCTGAATACTATACATATCTATCTTGAAATCTTCTGGGACGCCGTTGTAGTAAGGTTTTTTGATTCGAAACCACGAAGCAAACCTTTCATCTTCTTCTATCTGATATCTGTAACTAAGTGGAAAGAGAGTAAATCTATGTATCAAAGGCGTATTGAGAAATTTGAGCAAGCAGCCTTTGAAAATACCATGGTAAAGATTCTTCACCGAAATAGTTTTGAAGTCTCGTTTCAACTCACGTAGTCGTTCAATAAAGATTTGGTCGTTGGAAGTGACCATGCCTCCACCAAATCCGTAAAAGGATTTTCCGTATCCAAAACTGAAAGCACCAATGTCAAAAGAACCAACTCGCCTATCCTGAAACCGGCTACCACAAGAGCGAGCACAGTCTTCAATAACACGGAGATTATACTTCCGAGCTACATCCATAACAGCCTTTATATCGGCAGGAAGACCGTTAAGATGCGCGAGCAAAATGACTCGGGTTTTGGAGGTGATAGCATTTTCTATTTTTGAGCTATCAATATTCAATGTTTCAAAGTCAACATCAACAAATATTGGCTTCAATCCGGCCAAGAGAACCACAGCTGCATCCACCCAAAAGGTAAATGCAGGAAGAATAACCTCATCACCATCCTCTAAATTCAAGGCCTTAAGGCAAAAGTAGAGCGCGCTGCGGCATTTTGGAAAGGCTACTGCTTCTCTGGTGCCAATAAATCGGGCGTAGGCCCTTTCAAATTCAGATAACAATAACCGACCCCCGGCCATAGATGGATTGAGAACGCGAAACAGGGCTGACATTACCTCGACTGTTTTAAGATCAACCCAGACCCTAGGATATGCCTTAAACATCATTCACCAACCATTTCTTCACATTTCTGATAATAAAATTGTCCCAAATCCAGACCCTTCTCTTCCATTTACGGTTTATCAATCAATATACCATCACGCTATTTTACTCTCCAACAACCTATCTATTACACCATGTGATATATCACGTACTTCCGTGCCGCTTCTGCTGACATTACCAATCTAGATTCGATTTCTTCGACCACTTGCCGTTTAAACCCTTTCTCAAATTTCCTTCTCGTCACTCCCATCACAAATCTCCCCTCTAGCTAAGTTCTCTGAGATTTGCAACATCCTTTCTCATTTTTTAGTCCAAAATCTCAACCCATAAGTATGCATATCAAAGTAAACCAAGAGGCAATATCGAGTTCGAGGCACACGAAACTGAATTGATCAATACTACATGCATTTTTTCACTTTAGAAAAATATTTATTCAAGCGATGACGTAACGGCACTGCCTCCATTACCAAAAATGAAGATGTTTACCGCATTTTCATACGCTAGAATAAGTTCAGAAATAAAACCCTTAAACTCTCTCTCATCAACTTTATCAAAGATGTTGATCAGTTCGGTAAAATATTGTCTCAAGAAGACCTCTTTCATAATAAACTATTACTCGCGGAATAACAATTTGGAACCTTCCGAATCGATGCTAAATGGTAGCGACCTACACCCCATTTTCTGTTCCAATTGTCCATGATCCACCGCATAAACAAGCATAAAACCAGCCCCGCCAGCGCCCAGAAGCTTACCACCCGACGCTCCACCCTCTATTGCCTTTTTGTACATTGCATCGATCTCATGATTAGAAATACCTGACGCAAGTTCCCTTTTGTAACACCACCCTTTATTTAAATATTCTCCGACTAAATCGTACTTACCCTTCGAGAGTTTGTCCTTTAGATCATCTGCCATGGAAGCCATGTCTTTCACGCACAGCATCATTGAATCCTGAGATAAGTTATCTCTTTGTCTGGAAAGAATATCTGCCGATCGCCTCTCTCCACCCGTGTAATATAAACGTAAACATTCTTCAAACTTCTTAATAGTAACGATGTCCAATTCGATCGGATACACATTTACAGTTTCATCCTTATTAAATCTAATATAATTAAGTCCTCCGTAGGCAACGGCATATTGGTCCTGTTTTCCAACAGGATCTCCAAGAACATCCATCTCTATTTCACATGATTCCCTAGCCAATCGTTCCTTTGAAACTTCAATTCCCCTATAAGCATAGAGAGCATTCAAAAGGCCGACTGTAAACGAACTGGATGAACCAAGGCCAGTACCCTTAGGGACATCAGCAAAGCTTGCTATCTCGATACCTTTATCAATTTCCACTTTTTCCAAACAAGCCTTAACAATCGGATGCTTAATATCTTTAACGTTGGAAACATCTTCGGTTTTAGAATATTTTACGCGTATCTTGTCATGAAAGTAAGGATGAATCACTATGTACATGTACTTTCTAATCGCAGCACTCACAACAGATCCATAGCCACTCTTCGAATAAAATTCTCTCAAATCGCTTCCTCCACCGACAAAACTCACTCTAAAAGGAGTTCTCGTTATTATCATACTATATCGCCATCCTACTGTTTAAAATCACATTGACCGCTTCTTCCAAATTATCGCAGATAAAATCTGGGTTTATTGAAGTATTTTGATTTTTATCATCGTTATTTTTCCGAAGTAATATAGATCTCAACCCTGCATTAATAGCGGCTTGAATATCTATCACTGAATCACCTATCATCCATGAGGATACAAGATCGATGTTATATTGGCTAGCCGCTTTCATTATCATTCCCGTCTTCGGTTTTCTACAATCACAGACAATCTTGAACAAAGGATTTTCTTCAGGATATCCCTTATCGGGATGATGCGGACAGAAATAAATCTCGTCAACATATACCCCGTTTTTACCCAGCAAGGTCTCAAACTTATCGTGAATACTTTTTAGCGTTTCAAGAGAACAAAGATTTCTGGCTACGACTGGCTGATTCGTAACCACAATTGACAGATAGCCAGATTCGTTGATACGCTTGATGGCCGGTGTTGAAAACGGTAACAACTCGAGATCCTCCGACCTATGCAACAGATCTACCTCCTTTACCAAGGTGCCGTCTCTATCCAAAAAGATCGCCGGTCTCTTATTTTTCTTTGAAAGTCTTTTAATTTTACCGTTCGCAAAATCTGACTTGACCTTTTCCAGCCTATCGACCGTTCCTACATCTTTGATATACTCAGTGGTTTTGTATCCGCAAAGTTTTTCGAAATTCAGCATGCGAGGAAAGACATCTTTAACAAAATCCGAAGCGACACCTTTGCTGATGTATTTAAAAATCCGCGGCGAAAGAACGTACATTGCGGCATTGATCTGATTTGGATAGCATTCCCTATCGACGCTCTTTGGCAAAAAACCGACTATCTCCGATTTTACGTCTGTCAACACGATATCGCTGTCATATGGATGATCGTTGGGGTGAACAACAAGAGTTGCTGCTGCGCATTTTTCTTTATGATATTCAAAAAGATCGTCAAGATCCAGATCGAACATGACATCGCCATATGCAAGAAGAAAGTCCTCATCTATCTCATTTTCCAGCGCCTTCAAGCAGCCCGATGTCCCCATTGGCTTATTTTCCAGATAGTGTCTAATATCGATTCCGTGTTCGCTACCGTTGCCAAAATAATCTTCAATCACATTTCCCATGTATCCTGAAAGAATGATCACTTCCTTTATCCCATGCCTTCTCATGACGTCGATCTGATGCTCGAGTATCGGCTTGCCGGCAATTTTCAGCATCGGTTTAGGGCAATCGAATGTCAAAGAATGAAGACGCTCCCCACGTCCTCCTGCCAGTATCACTGCTTTGCGAACAGAATGTTGTAACCGAACTAAGCTTCTCATTATCTATTTTTGGATATTTCCGTCTCTGCTGTTAAGCGTTGATAATTCACTTTCGAATATAGCTAGCTGTTGAATAAGCCGTCTGATCTGACGTCTCTGGGAAGTGATAACAATCGAAAACTGCAAGCACATCAATAATACGACTATCAGCCCCAGAAAAAAAAGCGTATTTGCCGGAGCAACCACTCCAATCAAATGCGTCAAATAAATAAGCCATTCATATTTTACTACGATCAGTGTTGTTACGACACCTATCGCCAACCATAACCAGCAATAAGCCACATCCAGACGCCCTTTTTGAATCAATCTTATGATTAATAGCAATAAAGAAAGTGCAACGAACAAAAATACAATTACCTGATGTAAAGACATTAATCGCTCCTTTACAAAATTTTAATCATAATTCTTCAGAAACTTCGGACTGGTTGGACAATCTTCGAAGGCTTCTCTTGTTCAAACGAACAATAAACAAAGATAAAAACATTTTGAACACATAATATAGCGGTTTGACACCAGAATGCATAGAAACACCCTTAATTCTGTTCAACATTTTTACGGGCACTTCTTTGATTCTTAAGCCTGCAAATTTTGACATCATAATCACATCGGCATCAGGATAATCATGTGGAAAAAGGCCACTGGCAAAAAGCCTTAACGATCGTTTATCCAGCCCCTGGAATCCAGACGTCGAATCGCTTATGTGAAATCCGGATAATAAATAAACAACGGTTGAAAACAATTTCTGTCCGATTTTTCTGAAGATAGAATGTGAATAATCACAATCGTTTCTGTCCCCAATAACAATATCCGCCTCGTTATTTTCAAGAATAGAAAGGATCTTTAACAACTCAGAGGCAAGATGTTGTCCGTCTCCATCCATTTGTAAAACAAAATCATAGTTTTTCTTAATCGCATATAGATAACCGGTTTCTAAGGCGGCTCCATATCCCAAGTTGAAAGTATGAGAAACAACTTTTGCACCGACACTTATGGCTTTTAATCGAGTTTTATCATATGAACCATCATCTACAACCAAAATATCTGCTGCAGGAACAGATTTGGCTATTTCACTTACAACTTCAGCTACATTGTTCTGTTCGTTGAATGCTGGAACAATAACCAGAATATGCTTTAACGTTTTGAAAGTCATAAACTATTAATTCATTTATATTACTTTATCTTTTTGAATAATTCTTATCAATCCATTCCCTATACTTATTACTTCGAATGTTTTCAATCCATGTTTCATTTGTCAAATACCACTTAAGAGTCTCTTCTAGAGCCAATTCAAATCCATAATATTGTTTCCATCCAAGCTCTGTTTTTATTCTATCACAATTTATTGCATATCTTTTGTCATGACCTGGGCGATCCTTAATGTGTGTAATTAATTTTTTATAATAATCGCTCGGTTTATCTACTATCATGGACATCTTTTCACAGAGAGTATTTACTAATCTAATATTTTCCCATTCATTCTCACCGCCGATGTTGTATGTCGCACCAAGCTTCCCCGCATTCAAAATCAACCAGACAGCGCTGTTATGATCATCAACATAAAGCCAATCACGAATATTCTTACCATCACCATAAACCGGCAATGGCTTTTCTTCTTTCATATTCATAATCATTAATGGAATTAGTTTTTCAGGAAATTGATAAGGACCATAATTATTAGAACAGTTTGAGATTGTAATAGGCAATCCATAAGTATGATAATATGCCATCACCAGATGGTCAGATGAAGCTTTTGAAGCTGAATACGGGCTTCTTGGATCATACGGGGTATCTTCATAAAAATATCCATTATCTTGGAGAGAACCATATACTTCGTCGGTACTAATATGATGAAACAACACACCATTTATGCCGCTCCAGTTTTCACGCGCCACTTCAAGAAGCGAGAACGTTCCAATGATATTTGTATGAACAAAATCTTTTGGACCATGAATCGATCTGTCAACGTGTGATTCAGCGGCAAAATGGACCACAGTGTCAATATCAAATTTGTCAAATATTTCCTTTATTTTTTGACAATCACATATATCTGCTTTTTCAAAACAATATCTTTCGTTTCCAAATTCATTTTGAATATCTAGTAAATTTTCAAGATTGCCAGCATATGTGAGCTTATCGACATTTATTATTCGTCCTGTGAAATCCGTTTTTTTAAATACATAACGAATAAAATTCGAACCAATAAAACCAGCACCGCCAGTGACCATTATGTTTTTTAGTTTTCTCATATCTTCCTATTTTAAGTCAGCGACTTGATGAATTCATCTAAAGCTGAGTTCCAACTTCTGTTTTTAAAACCAAAAGTGTCCAACATTTTATTTTTTGATAAACATGAATTTTTAGGTCTAATCGCCCTTGTTGGATAATCCTTGGTGCTTATTGGAACAATGCTTACATCGTTTTCTACTAATCCATATTCTTTCGCAAATTCATATATCTTACAAGCAAATTCATACCATGTCGTGGCACCATCATTAGTAAAATTATAAATTCCGTATTTTACTGAGTTTGAAACAACTATATTTAATATAAATTTTGCTAAATCCTTCGTAAAGGTCGGACTGCCACATTGATCATTAACTACTTTTACAACATCCTTTTCATTGAAAAGCTTTATCATTGAACAGACAAAATTATTTCCATTTTTTCCATAAAGCCATGCTGTCCTGATAATAAAATGTTTTTCAAAATTATTTCGAATATTTTTTTCACCTTGAACCTTGCTCTTCCCATAAATCCCCAATGGATTTGGCACATCATTTTCAAAATACTCAGCAGCTTTGTTCCCATCAAAAACATAATCAGTCGATAAATGAATCAATTTCGCACCAATTTCTCTAGCAACATTTGTAATATTTAAAACGCCGTCCGAATTGATTTTATAAGCAAGTTCCATTTCACCCTCTGCCCTATCTACTGCTGTATAGGCCGAACAATTTATAATCCAATTTATTTTTTTAGCTTCAATAAATTTTTTGAGTTGATCGGCGTTGCAAATGTCGACTTCTTTGTCAGATACAACAAAATTCAATTTTCTACTAGTCAACAATCGTTCAACATCTGAGCCAAGCATACCTTTGTTTCCAATAAGCCAAATCATTTGTATTCAAAATTATTATCGGCACATTCTAATGTTGGATTTCCTTTATCTTTATCGGAAAGAATAGGGCTTAAAGTGGGCCAATTTATGTTTATTATTGGGTCATTCCAAATAATTCCTTTGTCATTTTTTGAATCATATTCGGCGGAACATTTATAAACTATTTCTGTCATGTCACATTTTGCAAAAAAACCATGAGCAAAACCTGGTGGAATATATAACATATGTGCATTTTCCTCAGAAAGATCGGCAAAAATCCATTTACCATAGGTTGGCGAGCCTTTTCTTATATCAACCGCAACATCATATATTTCACCCCTTACACACCTAATAAGCTTTCCTTGTGCAGAAGGATTCTTTTGATAATGTAACCCTCTTAATGTATTCTTCGATGAACTTGAGTGATTATCTTGTAGAAATCTTATATTGACACCTGCATTTGTAAAATCAAGCTCCTTATATGTTTCTATAAAAAAACCCCTTTTGTCACGTAATATTTTTGGTTTAATTAAAACTACTTCTGGAATTGCAAGTTTTTGGAATATAAATGACATAATAGTTTTATTTCAATATATTCATCAAGTAACTTCCATATGAATTTTTCTTTAAAGAGTCTGCCAATTTGATAAATTGATTATCATCTATATAGCCTAAAGCGTGCGCAATTTCCTCAATACACGCAATTTTCAACCCTTGCCTTTTTTCTATGGCTGATACATAATTTGACGCTTCTAAAAGGGATTCATGAGTTCCAGTATCAAGCCAAGAGAATCCTCTGCCCAGTATTTCAACGCGAAGTTGATTTTCCTTCAAATACTTTTTATTAACATCCGTAATTTCCAATTCCCCCCTTCGGGAGGGAGTTATTGTTTTTGCTATTTTAACAACGTCATTGTCATAAAAATAGAGTCCAGTAACAGCAAAATTTGATTTTGGTTGTTCTGGTTTTTCTTCTAATGAAACAACTCTGCCACTTTCATCAAACTCTACTATACCATATCTTTCTGGATCATTAACAAAAGAACCGAATACAGTTGATCCACCCTCTGTTTCAACAGCTTTTACAGCCTTTCTAAGTATGTCGACTAATCCATGTCCATAAAACACATTATCACCTAATATTAAACTTACTGCCTGCTTTCCTATAAAATCCTCACCAATGATAAATGCTTCTGCAAGGCCATTTGGTTGCAGCTGTTCCTTATATGACAACTTCAAACCCAATTGAGAACCATCGTTGAATATTTCTTTAAATCTAGGTACGTCCTGTGGAGTGGATATTATCAATATTTCCCGTATTCCAGCTAACATCAAAACGGACAAGGGGTAATAAATCATAGGTTTGTCATAGATTGGCAGCAACTGTTTACAAACCGCTGTTGTAATAGGATAAAGTCTAGATCCACTTCCACCAGCTAAGATTATTCCCTTCATAGTTATCTCCAATTTACTTTTGGTTTTCATCCATTAATATTTTCAACTACATACCTGCTAAACGAAAAAGCACATGTAAACGCAGGGGAAACAGCATTTAGAATATGGGTTGAATTTTCACCATGCTCGACTACAAAATCCATAACCAGATCCATTGAATGTTTATCAACAAGTTGCGCACGAATGCCAGGCTCAAGATATTTTCCAAATTTTAGATAGTCAACTGTTTTTGTCATATATGTTGCTTGGCTTGTCATATATTTTTTATAATATTTTCGTATTTCATCAAATGCAAGTGAACGAAATTCAGGTTTTGTCAGAAACATCCTTGATTCGTAAAGCACAACTTCCATCAGTTCCTTGACCTTAAAACCCTTTCCAATACTGTAATTCTCTCTCCAAAACGCTGGCATTGATGTTGGGCCTATTTTTACACTTCCATCAACTTTTTTTGTATAATGAACTCCCAAAAATGGATTTTTCAGATTGGGTACTGGATAGACATGCATTCGCAAAAAATCATCATCATTATATTTAACATACATACCTTTAAATGGAATCAGCGTGTACTTTTTCCCAACACCATATTGATGAGCAATCCTATCTGCATAAAGTCCGCCACAATTGATCAAATGCTTATATCCTATCCTGCCTTTATTTGTAATAACAGTTTTTTTACTATGTCCTTCAAATGTTGTATTAAACAAAATCTGTGAATTTTTCCCTAGATCATCGACTATAGATTTACAAACAGCTTTTGGATCAACAGAAGATGTCGTCGGGGAATAAAGTGCTTTTTTATATGTCTTTGCATTTGGTTCAAGTTTTGAAAGTTCTTTTTCATCTATAATCTTTATAAAGACGCCATTTGTCTTTCCACGCTTTTCCAGTTCTAACAGCGTATTCAATTCCTGTTCATCCTTTGCAACAACCACTTTTCCGCAACGATTTATCTTTAGACCTTTTTGTAGACAATAATCGGTCAATAATTTATTTCCATCACGCGTAAATCTCGCCTTCAGTGAATCTGCTGTATAATAAAAACCCGCATGAAGAACTCCGCTGTTTCGTCCGCTGGAATGTAGAGCAACAGTGTTTTCCTTTTCCAGAATGACGATTTTGGAATCGGGATATCTCGTTGAAAGTTCACGTGTAATTGAAAGCCCTATTATTCCTGCGCCAACTATTACAAAATCCGCTTCAATCATCCATTCTCCTTTAAAGTTAAAAATTTACGGTTTTTCCTCTACTATCTTCTTCAGACGCAAATGTATGGATAGTATTTGCTCTATCCAGTCCCCTCACAGCCTCCGCAATCGCCGATGAATCGATGTTGTGCATTCTTCTCAGATCATTTTGTGAAGTGTGTATGGTAAATTCATCGCTGATGCCAAGTTCGTAGATGGAAAGATCTTTATCTGAAATGTGATTTTTGATCAGTGATCCCAGGCCTCCTGTTAAGCTACCCTCTTCAACTGTGATCACATTTGAACAATGTTTGGAAAGTTGGTTGAACAGTGAGAAATCAAACGGCTTCACAAAACATGGATCGATAACTGTGATATCGATTCCTTCTTCACTCAAAATATTTGCGGCTTTCACGGCTTCGATTACAAGATGGCCGGCTGCCCAGACAGTTGTCTGTGGTTTTTCTTTTTCATAAACGATCTGAGCTTTTCCATACTCCAGCGTCTTGGGTAGCCTTTGATATTGCAAAGCAGGAACCTCACCTCTTGGATAGCGTATGGCCATTGGTCCATTATATTTTGATGCCATAAAAAGCATCTCTCGCAGTGTTTGTTCGTCCCTTGGTGCAGCGATTGTCATATTCGGGATCGGATTTAAAAAGGAGATGTCGAAAAGGCCATGATGTGTGGAGCCATCTTCTCCGACAACACCGGCTCTATCGATAGCAAAAATCACCGGGAGATTTTGCAGACATACGTCGTGAATGATCTGGTCATATGCCCTCTGCAAAAACGTTGAGTATATAGCAACGACCGGTTTATACCCTTGAGTTGCAAGACCGGCAGCGAATGTTACAGCGTGTCCCTCTGCGATTCCAACATCAAAAAAACGGTCGGGATATTTTTTAGCGAATTTGGTCAAGCCTGTCCCTGTTGTCATTGCTGCTGTAATTGCTACAATTTTAGGATCGCGATCTGCAAGATCAACGATGGCGTCGCCAAAGGCATCTGTAAATGTCCTTCCACTTGAAGAATGAGTCTCGCCGGTTGTAATATTGAATGAGCCTATTCCATGAAATTTTGTTGGATTATCTTCAGCCAGTTTATATCCCTTTCCCTTCTTCGTCATCACATGAATGAGAATAGGGCGTTCACCTATAGACATGCTTTTGACTTCGTTAAATATCCTGATCAGTTCATCTATATTATGGCCATCAATCGGGCCCATATAATCAAAACCGAACGCCTCAAACAAAAATCCCGGCGTAAAAAAACTGACTGTTGTTTCCTTCGCCCTTTGCACGAGATTGAAAATCACAGTTCCCCAAAATGGTATCCTGAATAATAACCTCTTTAATCTTTTATTTAATCTTGAAGCTGTTTTTCCATGAACGTTGATAGAAAAAAACTTTGAGAGTGCTCCCACATTCGGCGAAATGGACATCTCATTATCGTTGAGTACAACGATAAGATTCCCCACTTTGTGACCTGCGTTATTCATCGCTTCGAAGGCGAGCCCCCCTGTCATTGCACCATCACCTATCACTGCAATCGCCCTGTTATCCTTATTTTGTCTCTTCATGGCATGCGCGATTCCAAGTGCAGCTGAGATCGAAGTTGACGAATGTCCGGTGCCAAAGGCATCGTGTTCACTCTCTGAGATCTTTGGAAAACCGCTTATGCCGTTTGCAGTTCGCAATGTATGAAAGCGATCTCTTCTTCCGGTTAAAATCTTATGCGCATATGACTGGTGTCCCACATCCCAGACGACCTTGTCGTTCGGGGAATCAAAAACATAATGAAGTGCTGTGGTCAACTCAACGACACCGAGGCTGGGTGCAAGATGGCCACCGTTTTTTGAAACGGTATCTACTATCAACTCACGAATTTCTGAGCAGAGATTAGGGAGTTCTCTGGAAGAGAGTTTTTTTAGATCGTTGGGATTGTTGATTTTTTCTAAAAACATTTTTTTAGAAGTCCATCCGCTTACTTGACATAATATCCACCGGTTTTTTTGCTGCCACGGTATTCGATTTTACCTTGCTTTTTTAATTTTGCCGCCCATCTTTCGACTGTCTTTGGCGACATGCTTATTTTTTCAGCAATTTCTGAAATTCTTTTACCTGGATTGACTCTAATAAATTCCAGAAAAACATTTATTCCCTCATTTATTCCCTCATTTATTCCCTCATTTATTCCCTCACTTATTCCCTCACTTATTCCCTCATTTATTCCCTCATTTATTCCCTCACCTCTTTTTCGTAAGTGAAAAACAATGACAAATGCCCCTGCTGTCTCACTAAACTCTGGTGCAGGGTTACCATTTTCAAGAGAATAGTTATAAATCTTTTGAAAGCCTCCTCCCCAGCCTTCAATCAAACCTATCTTATGAAAAACATCTACTATCGCCTTGTTCCGGGGTATGGAACGACCTTCAGTCAGTAAATTTTCTATGTTGATTTCCTTAGGTAACAATCCGGGGCTCCATATTTCCAGCCTGTCATCAAAAATTCTGATCTGTATATTACCTGCGTCTGCATAATCACGGTGTGCAACTGCATTAATAATAGCCTCTCTTATGGCCGGTAAAGAATAGTCCCGGATCTGTATGCAGCTTTACCTTGTTGATCAAATCCTCAATCGCTCCTTTTCCAACAACCATGTTTAAAGGTCCACCGCTATCATCCAAACCTACGATCACTTTTCCACCACTCTTGTTTGCAAAGGCACCAAGGGTGACTATTACATCTCTCCACTCCGCAAGAGAGGATTTGAGTTCCAATGTTTCGGATTCTTTATACATGGCTATACACCCTCATGATCTCTTGTGCATACTCAACTGCCTGTTCAGCTTCTTTTCTGGTGATTTCATGTTCGTCATCCATCCAATTTTCAGACTTCTGAAATAACTTATAAAGATATTTAAATTTTGAGGCTATATCTTTACCATAATATTTCTCGGTCAGCGGGAGAAGCACATCTATCTTGCTTGAATATCCCTCGTTCTTCATGGCAAGTGAAGCTTGTAAGGCATGTTTTGATGCAACAAAGCAATAATCGATCACACCATTTGTAAAGCCATCCTTCAGCAATTCCTGAGCCAACTTAACTTTCCGGGATTCAAAATCTCTAGAGTCTTTAAAAAAGCCTGCATATTTAGATGAAGGAGACTCAAAACTTAACGACATATCAATATCTCCAAAGATAAGCTTTCCTTCACGCTTAGCAGCTGTATAAACAGGCAACTTTTCCTTTACGAAATCCTTCTCGCTTGCAACTAAAACAGAAAAAGCCTCTTCCTTTACAAGTTCATCTCTGATGCGATTTGCCTTTTTATTCACATTATCAACAACCATAAGCAGATCGACATCCGAATCTTCCCTGGCACATAATTTTGCCCATGACCCATAGAGAATGGCCGCTTTAATACTTTTACTTTCAGTTAGCTTTTGCCTGATTGTTTCAATATGCGTGTCTATTGGCTGAATCATATTAATTAATGGGTTGGGGTATTTTTCTATGAGCATTTTTTAATAGATAGTGGTCAGTCTGAAACTAGAAGCCAGAAGCAAGAAGCTAGAAATCAGAGGCCAGAAAATAGAAGTTAGAAACTAGAGGTCATAAATCCTTGATTCCTGCAATTTTTAGCAGGGCTTTTTGCAAACCGACTTTCAAAGGCCTATTGCCATGTATCGGCAAACTTATTCGTTCTCTCTATCCATCCTTCATAAATATATGATGGCTGCCGTGTATCCTCTTTAACATCCAGCCGTTATTTTCCAACAATTCTACCATTTCTTTACCTGATAGGGCTTTCATACAGCAATTTCCAGCACTTCTGCTTTATCATGATTCTCTCCCTCATCAACATCGACAGACAAACAACCTTCCACTGCCTCGTATATATTACTTAGCAACTCTTCCCAAGTGTCGCCTTGCGTGATACAGCCCGGAACAGCCGGCACTTCCGCCCAATATCCACCCTCCTCCGCTTTGTGAACGACTACCTTTATCTTCATTATCTCACCCTCCCCCTGTTTATCATTTTTATTTTGTGGTTTTCATCAAAATTTTGAATACACCTTCATGATCTCTTGTGCATATTTGACCGATTGTTCAACTTCGTTTCTTTATATTTCATCTTCCGCATCCAGCCAATTCTCAGACTTCTGATATAACTCATATAGATTCAGAGGCTTGAAGTCAGAAGCTAGAAGTCAGAAGTCAGAAGCTAGAGGTCAGAGGGGGGAAGTTGCTATCGTTCCCTTTTTGTAATTGACTTTGACTTCAAATCGTCTGAAGAAGTCCAATCCTATCAGCACCTTTATTCCCCAAGATTGGTCGAAGTGCGAGACATAGAATTGCATCAAACTTATGCCATCTGCCATCCCTGGTTGTGACAAAAACCGGAAGAAATATGTAGCGCGCGCTCGTATCAAAAGTGGTGATGTTCGGCATGAGCTCTCCATCCGCCGGGGAATTTGCTTTCGCCGGTGTACTTAAAAGTGCAATCCTTATCAGGTGCCGGAGGACTAAAAACATCCTGATCGTTCTTTGAGTGTCGTTCAACAATACCGGAGATGAGCCGGCCGGATTCATCTTCATCACAATCAACAATCATAAGCCACTCATCCGGAAAGGCCTTCTTCATCTCTTCCCAACTCATTTTCTGTCCCATGATTTTCTCCCAATGGAAATTTATATTGCGATATACAAAAGCAAGAAGTCAGAGGCAAGAAGTCAGAAGTTAGAAGTTAGAGGTCAGAAACAAGAAGTCAGAAGTCAGAAGTCAGAAGCAAGAAGCTAGGAGTCAGGGGCCGGAAGTCAACCGTAGGTTTGCCAGTTGTTTAAGAGTCCCCATAACATTTTGCCGATTTCATCTTAGTTTTCATAACATCCTTGGTAAGTTGCCTCATCGATATATTTGCACTTGCTTGCGAAATCAAGCCATACCTTAACGTCTTCGCATGAACCGATAGAATCCAACAGATGCCTTTTAAATACATTTTCAAATCGCCTTTTGGCCCAACATTCTGCAATATTGGCTGGAATTGATCTCGACGATCTTCTCATTTGATCTATCAAACTATAGCGTTCTTCCTTTGGAAATTTACCGGTCAATCTGAATATACCCATCGCAGATTCGAAAGATTTCGTAAAAACGACCAAATCTTTACATGTTTTTATCTTCTCTTGCATCTGGCTTCTTGCTTCTGACTTCTTGCTTCTTGCCTCTGGCTTCTGCGACTTTCAGTTAGCTTTTATCTAATTGTTTCAATATGCGTATCTATTGGCTGTCAGTTGAAAAAAATAAATTACAGATGTTGGTTTATCAGTCCTTTTTTATCACTTTCCAGTGACCACCCTTATCGGGGCCAACACGTTCTATAAATCCTTTTAATTTTAACTTCTTCAGGTTTTCCTCAATTTTCCTCTGTGAAATTCCAACAAACGTTGCCAGTTCATTTGCAGAAACATGAGGTTTTTCCCTAATTGTTTTGAGAATTTTAGCCTGGTTTCCCGTTACCTTTTCTCCGACCTTTTCTCCGACCTTTTCTCCGACCTTTTTAGACCTATTATAAACAGTGACCAAAAACCCCCCACCCTGTACATCAAACTTTGGAGAAGGAAGTTTTCTATCGGCAAATGAATCAAATACGCGTTTTATTCCGGAACCATATTTTTCCATTATCTTCAGCTCTTTAAACATTGTTGCAATCTGCTTGTTTCTTATCTCCGATTTATAATTCCCTTTCACCAGCTGTTCAACAGTAAGCGGTCCCATCAATTTTCCTGGATTGTAAAATTCCATTCGATCACTAAGACGAACTTGAGTAGTCGCGATGAACGACCATGTTTATTACCAGCTCTCTAAGTGCATCCAAAGGATAATCCCAAACCTCATCTCTTTGTGGCTTTCCAGTTATAACATATGCCTTATTGATGTGCTTGGTTATAAAATGCATCACTTCATCAACTTCTGAAAGCACATCCGTTCTAACCGTTGTACCATCTTTGATAAGTGTCTCCGTCTGAAATCTGCCCAGTTCAATCGTGCTTAATATCGACCACTCTTTCATAAAAAGTAGAAAACACGCCTTCGATATTTTTTTATCACGCAACAACTCATACTTTTTTAGAAACGTAATAGGGTCATCCGTAATTGGATATTCTCTGTTTCTATTTGCTCTTTCAATGAACAGCACAACCTTATCCAGAGAAATATCATTTATTGTATGATTGCTGTCCTCATAATAATCCCAGCTAGAATTAAATGTTTTGAGATGCATATTGACGACTTCATTTATATTCAGAAGATGATTAGAATTTTTGACCCGTTTGTAATATCTGCCTCTGAACGCCACCGGTTTTATCGGATATTCAATCGTATTTATAACAGCTATCAATTTTCCACCGCGTTTTTTAACATCGACGTCAGGAATGATTGATGGGTTGGTTTTGTTCTTGATTTCATTTATCCAATTCTGAACAGTTTCTTTGCCTATTTTAACACCTTCCACTTTGCCTTTATCATTCACGCCGATAACAACACTCCCGCCTTTCGCATTAGCAAAAGCCACAAGCGTCTCTATTACCTCATTTCCAAAATTGAGTTTAAATTCCTGTTTGTCTGATTCTTTGTATTTCATTCTACACTGTCCACGGTAGCCCAACCCCCAGCAAGACTTATTTGTAAACCCACCGCTGATTTCCTAACAATTTTCCTTCCAAATCACATGGCATTAAAAGTGCCCACAAAAACACCAACTTTTAGGATTCGTTATACATGGTTCAAGAAAGTTGCGACATCTGGGGAAATCGTTACTCCATTATCCTGAAGCAGTTTGACGCTACCCCAACCTCCTACGTCGCTCCAGTCGAATGCGGCTTTTACGACGGCTACTTGCTGGGATTTTTCTAGCAGGGCGTAATCGACTGATATCGATGGTGACTGTTCAAAGCATCTTTTGAGAAAATCTCCGCTATCCGCATCTATGTTGATAGATTCATAAACTTCTGTGGCATGAGTTTTGAGTTCACTTAAAAATTTACTCGCTCTCCAGACGAAAATGCCGGCGTTCCAGAGATATCCCTCATCTATATATGTCTTTGCCAATTCTTCGTTTGGTTTTTCTGTAAAATTTTTGACTGGCGACCAGTCTCCTTCATGCGCTGGAGAAATATAGCCATAGTCCACTGATGGCCAGGTTGGATTGATGCCTAATGTTACCAGATAATCTTTTTGTGCGATTTCTATCGCTTGTTTAATAACTTCATGAAAAAGATTCTCCTGCGGGATATAGTGATCGGACGGCACGCAACAGATGATCGATTCCCCGTCCTGCATATGAATAATTTTTGTAGCATAAGATAATGCGGGAGCAGTATTTTTTTTGCATGGTTCTGCTATGATATTTTTCTCAGGCAACTCGGGAATCTGTTCTTTCACAAGATCGACATATTTTTCATTTGTGGAGATATAAATTTTCTCGCATGCAAACAATGGCAACATCCTATCAAACGTCTGACGAATGAAGGTTTTCTCACCGATGAAGTTTAGAAATTGTTTTGGCTTTTCAGGCGTTGAAAGTGGATAAAACCTTGTCCCCTCGCCACCTGCCATGATAACTGCGTATAGATTTTTTGAGTGATTGTGATTCAAACGAATACTCCTGATTTCTCTACATTTTCCATATTGTGTACCAAAAATTTTTTGTTCTTTCATCTATTTCCCGACTTCTTCTGACAACTATTTTAATCGAACGAACACCTGTATTCTCTAATAGCCACCTCACAGCTTTTACATCTCCAAAATTCAGGATTCTCTCTATGATAAAAAACTTATATTTTTCGAACTGCAAATCCTTAAACTCGCAGTCCCAGAAATATTTCGCAAACGATTTTGGGAGTTTTATATTTTTTTTCGATTTAGTCATGTGATGACGCGTTTCTGATGTTATTAACGCTGAAGAGTGATTAAGAGTTTGATTAATTCAGTCCTTCGACCCCCTCCACCTCCCCCTTATAAGAGGCTGTTGCTAAAATGTAGGGGCACCCCCCCCGTGGTTGCCCTCTTATAAGGGCAGGCACGGGGGCCTGCCCCTACAAAAACATCAAAAAACAGACTTCGGCAATTGGCTATTCATTTTTTATTTACCAGGCTGTTTAAAAGACTCTTAATTTGGCTTATCTGTTTTTTATATACCATTATAGTCTGCCATTTGAGATCGAGATAGCGATGTACGAGCCTGTTTCGATGAAAGGCAAGTTGCCCAAGTGCCTGGGCTTGTTTTGCGCTCAATCCCGCATTTTTGGCCGCGAGAGATAAAGTTTGCGCATAGCTATCGGCGGAAATTCCTTTTTCAGCTAAAACAGTCCCGCAAATTTCTATCAGGGCGTTCAATATATTTTCCACTGTTCTGTCGATCAGCTTTTGTTTTTTTGTATCAGTCCGATATTCTTCCCACGTAATCCTGGAGTATTCTGCATCAAACTCGCACATCTCCTGCGATATAAACTGAATCGATTCTGCTATTCTCCCCTTTGCATAAGTATATTCAGGCATTTTTGATTCTCCTTAAGTTTACCTTAGAAGCAAGAATCTGCCAGGCAGTCCCAAAAAGGCAAAAATCTTCCATCTGAGCTATTGATTCAAACAAATAGCGATCACACAGATCCTTATTTTTAACATATACTGGGATTCCTTTTACAGAGGCATTGTAATAAACCATTGGATGATCAAATTCCTTTTTTAATCTTAGAATGTTCACTTCCAATCCAAGCAATTCACTTAAATCGACACTGATCTTTCCAATAACATCGAGCATTTTCTCCTCATCAGTATGTTCATCGGAAAACAGAACAGCTATATCGACATCGGATATCCTTCTCTGCTTCCCATGCGCCCAGGAACCATACAAAAAGACCAAATCTAATTTGAGTTTTTTTGAAACTCTTTTAAAATATTTTTCTAAGATTTTTTTTAACTTTGAGGAGTCCATTATATGTTCAACTCCTTCACAAACTCCCAATTCTCTCTGGTCCAATCGACTGTTTTTTTGAGGCCATCTATAAAGGAAACTTTTGGTGACCAGTCGAGCATCTTTTTCGATTTTTCTATTGATGCCCATGTCGCTTTCATATCCTCTTTCGGGAATGGTAGACGATCAATTTTGAGTTTCGCGCCGGTCGCTCCCTCAATAAATGATATCATTTCAACTAGTTCATGAGGAGCATCGCCTCCCAGATTGAATATCTCATAGCCAACATTTTTAAGCGCCTTTATCGTGCCATCGGCTATATCATCCACATATGTGAAATCACGCTTCTGAGTTCCATCCCCCATCAGCTGGATATGATTTCCTTCAAAAGCCCACTTTATAAAACGAAATATACTCATATCGGGTCGCCCAGCAGGTCCATAGACTGTGAAGTACCTTAAAATTGAGACATCGATATCGTAAAGATAATGATAGCTGTATGCAATTCCCTCCGCTCCACCTTTTGACGCTGCGTATGGTGATATCGGCGTTGTCGTTGGTATCGATTCATCGAAGGGCATCTCTTTTCCGGCATAAAGGCTCGATGTTGAGGCCAGGACGAATTTTTTAACATCGTGTTTTTTACAGAGTCCCAACAAATTAGCGGTGCCAAGCATGTTTGTAGTGATATAAACTTGAGGATTATCGAGGCTTGCCCTTACACCCGCTCTGGCCGCAAGATTTATCACCGCGTCAAATTTATGCTCCGAGAAAATTCTTTCCAAGGCATCTTTGTCTTCGATATCGAGCTTTATAAATTTAAAATTGTTAAACTTTGACAGGAAATTTTCAAGTCGCCACTCTTTCAACCGGACATCGTAGTAGTCATTGAGATTATCGATACCCACGACCTCCACACCCAACTCACACAATCTCTTAGCCACATGAGAACCGATAAACCCAGCAACCCCTGTGACAAGAATTTTCTTAGTATTTTGAGTCAATTTTTTAATATCGTTTACCATCATCGATTTTTACCACATGCCACATGCTCAAGCCTACATACTGCTCTTGACAGGCTACCGCCGTCCCCGTTCAAAATTCGAACCGGCAAAAAGGAAAATAGATTGTTTATACTGCTCATCAATTTTTTTTTGGGAAGGTTTGAAACCTTCCCCTACATTCACGGGCGACCACGGGGGGATCGCCCCTACAATAAAACATTTCGCCGTACGCTATACGCCGTACACCGTACGTCCTATGCTACTTTTTCAACACGCACGCAGGGCAATTCAAGCCGAACTTTCTTCCCTACAAGATTCAACAGCACTTTAACCCTTCCATCCGCAGAGATCGGTTTTTCCAGCACTCCGACGAGATCCGTAAGCGGGCCATAGCAGATCCGCACGCTATCCCCGGCTTTAAAAAGCAGCTGCTGCTGTATAATTCCTTTTTCATCCACCCTGCCCTTTATTACATCTATCACAACATCATCAAGTGAGAGGGGAATGTCTCCGGCGCTTACAAATTTCCTGACTCCACGCGTATATTTTATCATCCTGAACAGATTGATCTCGTTTGGTGATATGCGAACGAAGAGATATGAGGGAAAAAGGGGCTTTAGCCTCTGCAGTTGTCTCGTCACTCCCCTCACTGCAACGCGAATTTGCGGCAAAAAGGCCTCGACATTCGCCCGCCTCATATGTTCGAGGACGATATGCTCAATGCATGGCTTTGTCTGTAAAACGTACCATTTCATATCATGCACCACCCATCGCCAAACCGTTATTCCAGATCAACAGCAACCCCTCTTCTTTCAACCAGTCGTCCATCTTAGAAAATTCAGAGCTCGACAACAAAAGGGTGCGTATCTTCTTTTTCACCATGCCCTCAACTTTTGTGATGATCCCCTCAAGCTTACCCTTATCGACATCGCCTACGAGCAAAAGATCTAGAACAGCTGTCTCAGAGCCCTTCGCCAACGCACCCATCAGATAAGCGCTTTCCACGTTTCCGATCTCACTGACAATTTCGTGAAGCTTATCGATGCCGACCACCTTCTTTGACATGCTGTTGATTTCTGGGAAGAGTGGGTGCTCAGTATTTGCACAATAGTAAACATTCCTTCCCCGTTTTTCGGAGACGAGGAGAGAGGCCTTTTCTAATCTATTGAGTTCGACGCGAATTGAATTTGAGGAGCAATGAAACTCATCGGAGAGTTCGCGCAAATATGCCTTGGTCTTTGGATTTACAAAAAAGCGAATTAACAACTTGATTCGCGCTTCCGATGTGATAATAGAGTCCAACATCTTGTGATGATTTCTCCCCTACCTTTTTAGACGATCAATTTAATCAATCGAAGCCATTGCGTTGCAATATGAGTAAAAATGTTGCTCATAATTATCATCTCTCACATACTTGTCAACCCGCTAAAGAACGATAATTGTAACGATTTGTTTTTTAATGATTAAATCATCCCACAGAATGAACAATGAATCCATGTTCATATAAATGAGACTTTTCATAGAGGTTTCTGCCATCAAAGATGATAGGGTCCGTCTTCATCAGGGATTTGATTTTAGAAAAATCGGGACTCCTGAATTCACGCCACTCGGTACAAACTATCAATGCATCGGCATTTGTCAGACATGCATATGCATCATCATTCCACATCACACTGTTTGCAATCTGTCCAAGGGCTTCCTGGGAACTTGCAATAGCAACTGGATCAAACGCATTGACCAAAGCCCCATGTGCTACTAACTTTTCTATCAAATATAACGAAGGTGCAAACCTCACATCGTCAGTATTTGCCTTGAAGGCCAAACCCCAAACTCCGAAAGTCTTTCCCTCGAGACCTCCCCTGTCATTAAAATGCTTAACGATCTTATTCCAATACCATTCCCTGTGATAATCATTGGCACGGTCTGCAGCCTCGACGATTGTTATAGGATGATCGTGTTCCCTGCCAAGCTGGACGAGCGCTTTGGTATCCTTTGGAAAACATGAGCCTCCGTAGCCAAGCCCGGCGTACAGAAAATCAGGACCGACCCGGGGGTCGCTTCCCAGCCCGCGTCTCACATGATTGATATCGGCACCTATCTTCTCGCAAAGGCGCGCCATCTCGTTCATAAAGGAGATGCGAGTGGCGAGCATCGCGTTGGCGGCGTATTTGGAAAGCTCTGATGAAGGGATGTCCATCTTTAAGAAACGATCCGATCTGCGCATGAAAGGGGAATAGAGTTCGTGCAATATCTGGCCAACACTCTCCTTCTCCATACCGACTATCACGCGATGAGGCTTCATGAAATCGCTGACTGCGTCTCCCTCTTTGAGAAATTCAGGATTCGAAGCGACATCTACGAGATGTGGATCGAAGCCCCTCCTTATCAGTTTTTCCTCGATGACCTTTTTTACACGATATGTTGTTCCTACGGGGACTGTGCTCTTTGTCACAACCACGATGGGAGATGTGATGATGCTTCCTATCTCATCGGCAACTGCCAGGACATTTGTAAGATCCGCCTTGCCATCCTCCATGGGAGGGGTATCCACTGTGATAAAGCAGATCGTTGCATCTTTCAATCCGTTGCTGAGTTTGTTGACAAAGAAGAGGCGATTTTCTTCGATATTTCTGCTGACCACCTCTTTTAGACCGGGCTCAAAGATGGGAATTTCTGAGCGTTTGAGTTTTTCAATTTTATCCAGATTTTTATCTACGCATGTGACGACGTTTCCGGCATCGGCAAAGCATGCCCCGGTGACGAGCCCCACATAACCTGTTCCAACGACACAGAGTTTCACTTTGCCTCCATATAAAAATACTGCCCTCAGTGGGTCATGCAGGAGTCGAACCTGCGACCCGCTGATTAAGAGTCAGCTGCTCTACCAGCTGAGCTAATGACCCACTGAAAGCAGTTTTTAAAAACATCAAACTGAGTTCGCTTAGCTAGCTAATATGTGAAAAAAGATCAAGGGTTTAATCTCATGTTTGGGATATTTTAGCATCGGCATCACATAAACTGTTTATTTTTATTCCCACTTGATATCTGGCTGGAATTATGCTGAATTAAGCATCAGAAGCCCTTTTTAAGGGAACAAATTAGGAGGCAACATGAAGAAAAAATCCCTATCAAACCTTGTGACCTTTATCCTCATCATGTCATTTCTTATAAGTTGTTCAGGAGGAACGAGTTCACAGGGAGGAGTAGATAATTCGGCATCGGTTGCAGATGATAGCCTTGTTGGAGTTTGGACGCAAAACACGAGTGACGCAAACGCTCTAAAAACGATGACTCTTACAAAAACGAACGTCACCAACAGCCTTAGCATGGATGGGAATATGGGGAATAACACACAAGTGAAAGGGGTAATGGTTGTAATCCCATCCTCCACTGCAAAAGCTGCTGCCGACGCTGAAACTGCAACAGCAATCTTGAGTTTCTATGATACAGGAACAAACGGCGCTATCCTAGATGTTACCATCAAAGGCGCGATCTCCTTATCTGCCGACTGCAAAACACTTACGATAGATGACAGCCAGAACAACACTACAACTACATTCACCAGCACCAAGACATCCTGCTCGGACACCGGGACAGTAACACAGCCTACAACACCCGGCGCACAGCCCGCCAACTGCATCAATAGCGATATCCCAGCAAAGATAAATTGGGCAAGACAGATAGGTTCAACAAATACCGATTTTGCCACTAGCATTTGTATGGATAAAACCGGAAATGTTTACATGGCCGGACATACCCTGGGCAGTTTGGACAACAACCAAAACGCGGGGGGGGCCGATATTTTTCTCGTAAAACACGACTCCTCGGGAAATAAAATATGGCTTCGGCAGATTGGAACAGCATCAAAGGACCTTGCTGCTGGGGTTGCTGCCGACTTGAATGAGAATATCTATATGACGGGATATACCCAAGGGGGTTTGGATAATAATCAAAATGCCGGTGATTATGACATCTTTGTCATGAAGTTCGATGCCTTGGGGAACAAGCTCTGGACGCGCCAGATGGGCACTAATGCGTATGATGCCTCATCCTCAATAGCGGTGGATAGCAGCGGAAATGTGTATATTGCCGGCAAAACGAATGGAGCTTTGGATGGACAGAAACATTCAGGGCTCAGGGATATCTTTCTTATCAAGCTGGATTCGTCAGGCAACAAGCTCTGGACACGCCTGTCGGGAACCGCTGCAAACGATGAAGCCACCGGTGTCGCTGTGGATAGCACCGGGAATGCCTATGTCACCGGCATGACAGAGGGTGCATTGGATGGCAATCAGCATTCAGGGTTCTCTGATATATTTGTTATGGAGTTCGATCCGTCAGGCAATAAGCTCTGGACGGAACAGAGGGGAACAGCCCTTAACGATAATACATCGGCCATTGCAGTTGATAGTAGTGGAAACAGCTATGTATGTGGCAGGACGGAGGGTGGGCTGAGTGGCAATCAAAATGCTGGATTGACGGATATCTTTCTCATTAAGCTCGATTCAGCGGGAAATGATATCTGGACGAAACAGTTCGGCACAACACAAAATGACAGCGCATCAGGGATCGCAACAGATATGAGCAACAATATTTATGTCACAGGCAATACCGATGGAGGTGTGGATAACTATAACAATATGGGATTTTCAGATATTTTTACCGCAAAAATAGACCCATCATCTGGAAATCCAGTCTGGATATTTCAAACGGGTTCTCCCGGCGGCGACGAGGCAACTGGAATTACGATTGATTCAGGCGGAAGTATCTACGTGGCAGGACATACCGACGACGATTTGTATGGTAATAAGAATGCGGGCATAAGAGATGCCTTTGCGATCGCGCTGATTTGCAATTAAAAAGTTTGTGTAAAAAATTATTTTGTAAAATCAACTGTAAATGTGCTGCCGTTACAATTGCCGCAGTTTGCTATCTCAAGTGTAAATTTTGCCTTATCAGAACATCCAACGCTACCCTGTGAGTTTTTAGCTAATACCAAATTGCAATTCCGCGTGTTATTCGTCCATGTACCTCCTGTTGTAGCGTTATCGTTCATCGTAAATATAACCCCACCTGCTATGTAGCGGTTTTGCTCACACTTTCCATCTTGATATTGACCGGCTGTATCTGCAGGCAGGTTGTAGCCCGAACAATCCAGAAGTTCAGTGAACATCCACCTTATTTTTGCAGAGTTTGGAGTCGTCTCGGCCGGAGGAGGCTCAGTAGAGGTTTCAGGCGACGTCTCTTTGTTGGATTCTTCCGGAGCAGTTTCATTCGCGGGTTCGGTTTCTCTTGCGGGTTCGTCTGGGCCGCCGTCGCGGGGGGCTCTTTCCTCCGCAACTATCTCAGGTGATTTCTCCTGTGGTTTCTCAGATGTCTTATCAACGGGCTTTTCAGCAGGTGGTGTGTCGGGCATCTTCTCTGTGCCGCCATCTTTTGGAGTCTCCTCGTATGGTTTCCCCTCTTTGATTTTTTCCAGCTGTTTGGCGCTTTTGCAATAATCCTCTAACTTCTTGCTACTATCCTTATCGACTTTGACCTTTTCCCCTTTGCACTCCACGTAGGTGTCTTTTCCCGCACAGCCTTTGAGCAACAGGGCCAGAGTCCCTAATCCCAATACAATCAACGGAACCATAATTTCCTCCTTGCCGCATTGAAGTGCTATCTGCAGAGAAAGTCAAGAGAATATATCGCCAAAAGCTCTATTTTCAACGTTTTGCGAGCAATAAAAAAATGCCCAATTAACAATACCAAAATTCAATATCCAATATCCAATATCCAATATCCAATATCCAATATCCAATATCCAATATCCAATATCCAATATCCAATATCCAATATTCAGTTAACAATATCCAATATCCAATATTCAATACACAATACTCAATTAATGTTGAATAATTATCGACAAGAATATAGATTGTAGCGATGTTATCGAAAACTATCATTCTATTCTTAATCACGCTCCTGCCCTTTTTGGAGCTGAGAGCTTCGATACCATTTGGAATCTTATCCGGCACCGTTGCTATGCCTTTGGGGTTTCACGCTACAGGGCTTGATCTCAGCTGGCCGATCGTCTTTGCCATCTGTGTGGTTTCCAATATGGTGCTTGGTATTATACTGTATCCGGTCATCCATCATCTTATTCTTCTTTTGGAGAAGATTCCTTTATTCGGGAAATTTTGGAAACGCCGCGTTGAAAAGACTCAAAGAAAAATCCACCAATATGTCGAGAGATGGGGGATGATCGGGGTTGCCCTGTTCATCGCCGTGCCGCTCCCCGGCAGTGGGTCATATAGCGGTGCAATCGGTGCTTATCTGATAGGCATGAGCTACAGGCGATTTATACTCGCCAATTGCATCGGCGTTACGATCGCGGGGATACTGGTGACGCTCGCAACGATGACTGGCAAAGGAATTTGGGCATTTTTCTCTAGCTGAGAGCTAAAAACCTGCCCGAAAGTAGTAACGCGGGCGGGTTTAAAACCCGCCCCTACAAAAAGAGTTAATCTTTGAGCGATGGGCATTTGCAACCCTGTTTACCCACTGACTTGACCTTTTTTTCGATGATGTTCATCTCGTCGGAGCCGCTTAAAATTAGAGGGAAAAATTCGGCTTTATCATCCTGTGCCCACTTTAGATTTTCATTCTCCCACCGGGCTACCATCTGCCGCGATTCACCCTCATCGATCACAAATACAAGGTCTCTCTTATAATCGAAGTCCTTTGAGATAAGGGGCGCGTAGGTTTTGAGCCTCTTTGCCAGAAAGTTCACATAGACAGAAAAATAGCGCTTCAGGAAGCGATTCAGACGCGCCCTCTCCTGGGGCAGATATTTATCCAGCAACGTCACTTCAACCTCTATCATGTTCTTATCCGTTACCCTCGGGGCAAAGGCCAGCAGGCATGAAGTGAGGTAGAGGCTGGTGATATCAAGTTGCAATTGCAACGCCTGTTTTTGAGTGAACGGCGCCGACTTGTTCAAATCGCCGCTTTTTAAACTGGCAAAGGCCTGTGATGTCGAAAACAAGAGAACTACGACGATCAAGCATGCGGAAAACCTTTTCATATAACACCTCCAAGTAAGCTTGATGAACCAGTTTTATGCGATTGTCAACTCTCTAGGAAAAAGTGTAGGAGTGTAGAAGTGTAGGAGTGTTTAAGTTATGATGATATGTGGATTGATATTGGCTGCGGGGGTGTCATCTAGGATGGGGGCTTGCAAGGCGCTGCTCTCACTTCGTGATGGAAGCACGCTTTTGTCTGCGCAATATAACCTGCTCAAAAATGCAGGGTGCGAGAGTATAGCGGTCGTAGTAGGAGCAAATAATAAAGATATCGTAAAGGCGCATGAGGATCTGGATGTCATCTGGGTTGAAAATGAGCAATGGGAGTTGGGGCAGTTTTCATCTTTGCAATGTGGTTTGGATAAATTGCTAAAACTATCACCCCCTCCCCATCCCTCCCCCCTCAAGGGGGAGGGGCTAAATGTGGTGATCCTCCCCATCGATACTGTCGGGGTGGAGGGTAAAACGGTTGAAATTCTCATAAGCGAAGCTCAACAGGATGAAAACTATGATGCTTATGTGCCAGAATATGCTGGTAGAGGTGGACATCCCATACTCATCACAAAAAAAATTATAACCCGCAGTCTTGATTTAGACCCTAAAAATGAGAGGGCCAGACTCGATTTCATCATCTCTGAGGCTCACCATAGGATGGTCCCTGTCGATGACAAAGGTATAAGAAATAACATCAACACGAGAAGCCAATGGAGAAATTATATTTCCCAATCACAAGAGATCTTTCAGATAATCAGATAGTATGTTAGCAGAGACAAAGCTCCTGTAGGCGGCGGTCGATCTGATATCATCGATCGATTTCCATTCATTCTTCAGTGACTCTTTAGCTTGATCAATCAAATCTTCACTTAGCAACTCTCCTTCAAGAAGCTTCACTGTTTTAGGCGCCGTCACAACAGTCGGCCCCATGCTTGCGGCTGCTATCGAGATCGATTCGATAACGCCTTTTTTTACAATCGACCCAACGCAGAGAGCAGCCTTTGATATCGTCTGCGCCTTTCGTGTTCCTATCTTATAGAACTTCGCATTCATTCCATTTTGAGGAGTGGGAAGTTTTAATCTTGTGATGATCTCGTCCGGTTTTAGATTCAATTTTTTATACCCTTCAAAAAGATCGACGAGTTTGATAAGGCGAGAGCCTCTAAGACTTTTAAGTTCTAATTCACAATTGTAAACTACAAGGACAGGAGGGGTATCCCCCGCAGGACTTGCGTTTGCGACGTTTCCACCGATCGTTCCGCGACTTTGTATCTGCTTGGCGCCGATGGTCGAACATGCGTGCGATAGAGTAGAAAAATGTTTTTTGATCAAAGCATCCTCTTTGATCATCGCATGGGTAACGAGCGCCCCTATATAAACATCTTCCCCCTCTTCAGATATGCCGCTCAATTCAGAGAGGGCTGATATATCTATGACGCCCTTCAAATCGATGGCGCCGCTTTTCCATTGGACGATGAGATCCGTCCCTCCGGCGAGGAGTGGAAAGCGGGTCGATTCGTCGAATAGATATCGAAGCGCTTCGTCCAATGTTGTTGGTTTGAGATATTTCAACTTTTCATTTCCCTTGCGGCGTTTTCTATTGCGTCTATTATTTTCACATATCCGGTGCAGCGGCAGAGATTGCCTGAGATCGCTTCTGTGATCTCCTCGCGCGTCGGTCTTTTGTTCTTTCTCAAAAGGGATTCGGCCGCCATCATCATGCCGGGCGAGCAGATCCCGCACTGCATAGCGCCACCTGAGACGAAGTGTTTTTGTAGCACTGAAAACTTTTTTCCTTGTGATAAACCCTCTATCGTCTCCACATGATCGCCATCCTTCAGCTGGCCTAAAAGTATCAGGCATGAATTCACAACTTCGCCATTTAGCAGGACTGAGCAGGCGCCACACTCACCCTCTCCGCACCCCTCCTTCGTCCCAGTTAAATGAAGTTTTTCACGCAACAGATCGAGTACTCGGGAGTGAGGTTCGGCTTGAATCATCGTGTCTTTTCCGTTTAATTTTATTTTTATTTCTATCATCATACGCCCTCGGGCAGACACAGGGGTCTGCCCCTACATCTATTTTATACAAGCCGCTAATAATTTCTCCGGTGTTATCGGCAGGTCGCGGATACGCACACCGATTGCATCATAAACCGCATTTGCGATCGCCGGAGCGGGGCCGTCCATCGGCAACTCCCCCAATCCCTTGCAGCCGCCGGCGCTGTATGAATATAAATTCTCTATAAAATGGACGTGCATCTTCGGGGCATCTAGCGCTGTCGGTATGAGATATGTCTGCATGCGATCCGTTTTCACGTGCCCTTTATCCATGACAAAATTTTCGAGCAGCGCGTATCCGACGGCCTGAAGAGCGCCGCCCTCCACCTGTCCGGAAGCCAGCATCGGATTGACCACCTTTCCCACATCCTGGACGAGATGGAGATTGGTGAGTTTCACTTCAAATGTATTCATGTCGACTTCAACCTCTGCTATATTGGCTCCCCACGCAAATACGGGATAGGCATCCCCTTTGTAATTATGTTCATCCCATACGATACCGGGTGGAACCTGATACTGACGAATGACCTCGGTGGGACCGTTACTATCATAAAATTCCCGCGCGATTTCGATAAATCCTTTTTTAACTGGTGCAAAGCTCTCAATTCTATTCCTCAACTCCAATGCCGCATCGTACAACACCTTTCCTATGACCATCGTCGTCCGCGATGCAACAGTCGGACCGCTATTTGGAACGACAGATGTATCCGGGGTTGCGACCTTAATATTTTCGATTGAGATAGCAAGTGCATCGGCGACTATCTGGGTCAAAACAGTATGAGAGCCCTGTCCCATCTCGGTCGATGCTGTTAGAATTGTAACTGAGCCATCCTTTTCCAAACGTACACCGGCCTTCGATTTCAGACGATCCTCGCCGCTGCCTGTAAATCCGGCGCCGTGCAGAAACAACGAAATTCCGATGCCGCGCCTTTTCGAAGAATTCCTTTTCCATTTTGAATCGGGTTTGGACTTCTTTTCAAATTCGCTCATCGACGACGCCTTCTCCAGGACTTCCGATGCTGACACGCTCTCCTTGAGCCTTTGCCCCGTGGTGGTCTCGTCGTTTAACTTGAGGAGGTTTTTCCTGCGAAATTCCAGAGGTGACATTTTAAGCTCATTTGCTATCTCATCGATGTGCGACTCCAGCGCGAAGATCGACTGCGGCGCGCCAAAGCCTCTGAATGCGCCGTTTGGTGATGTGTTGGTGGCAAATGTTAAAGCATGTGCACTGAAATTTTCGATCTTATAGGCGCCCCCCGAATGCAACACGCCCCTGGACAACACAACCGGGGAGAGAGACATATACGCGCCACCATCCAGAAAGAATCTTATCTCCATCGCCTTGATCGTTCCGTCGCTTAAAACGCCGGTCTTGTAATGCGCCTTTGCCGGATGGCGCTTCGTCGAGACGATTATATCCTCATTGCGATCGTAGATAATCTTGATGGGACGGCGTGCCTTGTATGAAAGGATGGCTGCATAACCTGCGATGACAGATGGATAATCCTCCTTGCCGCCAAACGCCCCACCGACAACGGCCTGACGAACGGCGATGCGCGCATCGTCCCAGCCAAAAAGATATTTCATGGCATCGTGAACGTAATACGGACACTGAAGCGAACCGATTATCTCCATCACGCCATCTTTACGAAAATCGGCGATCACGCTCTGAGGTTCGATATATAAGTGTTCTTGGTGACCGACGCTGTAATCACCCTCGATGATCAGATCGGAATTTTTGAATCCTGCGTCAACATCACCCTTTACGATATCATAGGAGGCAAAGAGATTATCGTCGCCATATAAAACCCTCTTTTTCGAAAGCGACTCCTCCATCGTGAGGACTGGATCGATTGCCTCAAATTTGACTTCGACCCTCTTTCTCGCCTCGAGCGCCATCTCCCTTGTGGGTGCGGCAATCAGACATATCCCCTCACCGACATAACGAAACTCAGCCGTAGCAAGCAGCGGCATATCTTTTTCTATCATCGCCACACAGTTTTTTCCGGGAATATCATCGGCAGTTGCCACAACGACCTTAGACCAATCAAAGGAGGGATCGAAATCTACAGATGTGATGCGCCCAGCTGGGGCCTTCGCCCTCACAACAGCGCCATGCCACATGCCGGGAAGCACGATATCGTCGACATATTTTGCTATTCCAAGCGCTTTATCATGAGCATCAACACGAGGTGTATTTTGTCCTATAAAATTCATCACGTTATTTTTGCTGGAAGCACTGTAAAAAGACAAGACAAAAAACGTGAAGCCTAAAAACGTGAAGCGTCCACGCGTGACGCGTGAAGCGAAAAAAAAGGAGCAGCATTACTGCGCCACCTTATATTCTCAATCAGTACTCCTGAGATAAATAGTATGCAAAGAACGGATCGGCGATGCGCACACCATTTTCGTCCTTTTCGACATATCCTTTATCCATGAGCAGGTTACACATCTGAGACATCCCTCTCGCTGAAATTCCACTTTCAGAAACCGTCGCTTGCGATGTGACCTCCTTAATGTATCCGTTTTTTGCAATCACAGAAAGAAACTTGACCTGTTTTATACTCAAAAATGCAACCTTTTCAGCATATCGGCTCTGTGCATCGAGGTATCCATGATGGATGATGTTTTTAATCTCCGAAATTTCGACAGCCTCATGTTCATGAGAGTTGTAAATATCAGAACAGAGCTTACATATATAGTTAGGGATATGATATCCGCTTTGAATGATGAATCTCAACGCATCATCATCCAATCGAATTTTTTTGTTTTTCATTCTCTCCAGTATATACGGCTTCCAATTTTCAAAGCTTATCTCTTTCAACTCCAGGCTTTTTCCCCAGTTATAAAATGGCCTTCGCTCGTCAAGAAAGATATCCTTGAGAAGATGTTTCTTAGACCCTGAGATGATGATGGAGCCCTTATTCAATTTCTGGGTCAAATCTCTTAACAGTGCTTCTGCCTCTGGCACGAAAACCACATCCTGAAACTCATCCATGACAAGAAGAAGGGGATATTCGCTGCCTAATCCTAATAAAGAGTTAAAAATATCATGAAGGCTTCTTTTATCTGTTGTTTCTGTCGATATGGTGAGCTTTGTCTCACCAGATAATGAATCGACCTTGATCTCCGGACGCAAAGATTTCAGAAGCTTTAATATATTGGAGGCTATCACTTTTATTGAAAAAACTTTATTGATCACATCTGTCAGCGCATGTGAGAAACGAATTGCTATCGAATCAAGATCCTTCACCTCCTGCAAGTTCACGTAACAAAAGATTGCGCTTTTTTTCCTCGCAAGAAAATGTTTACCTGTCACATTGACCAGCACAGAGGTCTTTCCAAATCGACGGGGGGCGAAGAGAAGAATTTTTTCACCACCGTTGACATATCTATCAAGCCTTTTTATCTCCTCCTCGTAGTTACAGATATCCTCTTCGTCTATCAACACGTCATATTTAAACATGGCTTCCAACCCTCCTAAAATATTGATTATACTAAAAGTATAATACTGTTAGTATCATATATATTATACTTTTAGTATAATCAAGAATAAAATTTACACATTAAAAAAACGGGCGGATCATCGATCCGCCCAACTTAAACACTCAAACACTCCTACACTTAAACACTCACACCTACCAATCAATAAAACTCTTCAGCTTCTTAGCACGACTGGGGTGGCGCAGCTTTCTCAAAGCTTTGGCTTCGATCTGTCTGATACGCTCCCTCGTCACGGAGAAATCTCGGCCCACCTCTTCGAGCGTATGATCCGATTTCTCACCTATGCCGAATCTCATCCTGAGCACCTTCTCCTCACGCGGTGTGAGAGTAGATAGAATCTCCTGAGTCTGTTCGGAGAGATTTAAATATGAGACTGCATCGGAGGGTTTGACGACCGATTTGTCCTCGATGAAATCACCAAGGTGGCTATCCTCCTCCTCGCCGATCGGCGTCTCTAGGGAGATCGGCTCTTTTGCGATCTTGAGCACCTTTCTCACCTTCTCAACCGGCAACTCCATCTTCTCGGCTATCTCTTCAGGAAGCGGCTCTCTTCCCAGCTCCTGAACGAGGTAGCGGGATGTCCTCACAAGCTTGTTGATCGTCTCGATCATATGGACAGGGATCCTGATCGTGCGCGCCTGATCGGCGATCGCTCTGGTTATCGCCTGTCGTATCCACCACGTTGCGTACGTGGAAAATTTATATCCCCTCCTGTATTCGAACTTATCGACAGCCTTCATGAGGCCTATGTTGCCCTCCTGAATCAGATCCAGAAACTGCAATCCACGATTTGTATATTTCTTCGCGATGGAGACGACCAGCCTCAAATTCGCTTCGATCAACTCGCACTTTGCCCTCTCAGCGAACTGCTCAGCCCGTTTTACTTCGAGGTAAGTCTGTCGCAAGCTCTCAACGTCCTGTCCTGCCACCTTCTCCAGATCCTTTATAGCGGCAACGATCTCTGAATATTCCTTTGATAAATCCAGGACATCGTTTCTCGACAGCCCTGACTGCTTTGTGAGCTTTCTCTTCTGATAATCATTTCTCTTGAATTCGACAAAGAGTTTTTTCAAATCCTTCCGGTCAGATTCAAGCTTATGCGCCATCTTCTTGACGGCGTACTGATGTTTATCGATATCCTCAACCTTGTCGTGCAGAAGCTCGATGATCCTGTCGATCGTGCGAGTCGCAAGGCTCATATCCTTGACATGTTCGAGCATCTTCTCTTTGAGATCCTTCTGCTGTCCCATGAGTTTAGTCTTCACGGCTTCACTGATCCGCGACCTCTTGAGCTTATCCTGAACGGAGTTCAACTGTTTTAGACTTGTTTTGAGTTTCGAAACCGCTTTGAGAAAATCTGCCTTGCACTTCTGTTCGTCAAATGTCTCCTCGGTCGAATCGATATCCTCAATCTCTTTGATCACCTCGATGACCCTGATCTTATTCTGAGAGACCATGCTTCCCAGATTCAACACCGCCTGCGCGCCCAGGGGGCTCGAGAGCAGGATGTCGAACATCTCATTCTGTCCCCTCTCAATTCTCTTGGCAATTTCAACTTCGCCCTCGCGCGTGAGCAATGCAACCTGTCCCATCTTTCTCAGATACATCCGGACAGGATCGCTGGTACGAGCGTCCCTTGCAGTTACTGCGACGGAACTTGTTATCGTCAACGGAGTAGTAGTTGTTTCATCGGCTTCCTTCTCTCCCTGCTGACTCTGTTTCTGAATAAGCTCTCTGCCACGCTGCTCCGTATCGACGATTTCGATATCCATATCATCAAATATGCTCAAAACCGAATCGAGCTGGGTGGAGCTCACCATCTCAGCGGGCAACATGTCGTTGACCTCTTCGAATGTGAGAAAGCCTTTCTCCTTACCGGTATCGATAAGTTTTTTGATCTCTGTCACTTTATCAAGTTTTTTGCTCATCGTTATCTCCTTAATTCGTTAAGGACTGACGTTTTAAAAAGCTCTTCTCTTTCAACAACGACAACACCAGTTCATGATCGCCCGACTCTTGAGCCTCTTTGAGTTTCTTACTTATCATATTGAGGTGCTCTTTCTCGGGCCGTTTTTTCATAATTTCCATACAATCAACAATCACGCCGGTGAGCTCCTCTTCGTCCCACTCCTCGCCAAATGCCAAGTCCCTGATCTCTCCAATCAACTCTTCATTTTCAACTTCGTCCAACAGATCCGTCAAAGTGGACTTCTCATTTTTTTCGCTAACGCCCTGCATGATAGAGGCTATATTCCTGCACCACTCATCCTGAAACGTTTCAACTTCAATTTGTGAAAAAACATCTCTCATCTTTCCAGTATCTCTCAGCAGTGATTCGATCAACAATCTCTCCGCAGATATTGGGGATGATTCCACGATCTTCCTCTTTTCAAAAGATCTGATCTCTATCCTCCCTCTCGAATCTCCCAGGCGCTCGCCGACTACGTTCTCGTCAAGCCCAAGGGCCTGACTGAGACGTTTGCGATAGATGCTCTTCTCAACCGGGTCGGTGAGCAGGTTATAAAGCTTTCCGACCTTTGTTACCGCCTCGACCTTAGCTGAAGTATCCTTTCCACATTTTGAAGCTATCCGGTCGATAAAAAATTCAAAGAGCGTAACTGCACTTTCGATGCGATGCAAAAATTTTTCTTTACCTTCCTTCTGAATCATCGTGTCGGGATCCTCACCGCGTGGCAACAATACTGCCTTCGGTATGAGCTTTTGTTCGACGAACAGAGGCAGAGATCTTAATGCCGCATTGACTCCCGCATCGTCACCGTCGAAGATCAAAATCATATTTTTGCTGAACCGCGAGAGAAGTCTCAAGTGAGAAACTGTTATCGCTGTTCCAAGTGGCGCGACGACATTTTCAATTCCACTGAGCTTCAAACTTACAACATCGAAATATCCTTCAACCAGAATCACAGCATCTTTGAGCCTGATATCCCGATGCGCGCTCTCCAATCCGTAGACGGAACTGCTTTTATTATAAATGATCGAATCTGGGGAGTTTATATACTTGGCATCTTCTCCATCTTCGAGTGCCCTCCCACCAAAACCTATGATCTCACCGCGCTGACTCACTATCGGAAAGATGAGCCTGCTGCGAAAAAAATCGTAATATGTCCCGTTCGCTCTCACCCTTATCAATCCTAACTCTGCAGCCATATCAAGCGGTGCCTTTATCCTCTTCAATTCAGTTGTCAATGCCTCCCAATTATTGTCGGTTGCTCCAAGCAAAAGTTGCTTAAAAAATTCAGTTTTTATGCCTCTTTCATTCAAATATTTTCGAACTTTATCGGAACTTTCTCCCGACTCCAGATTTTTTGAAAAAAACTCAGCCGCGACCTTATTCAGGCGAAAGAAAAGCTCTCTTTTCTTTTCAAGCTCGGCGTCCTCTCTGCGCGCAAATTTGTTATCCTCAGGGATTGTTATCCCGGCAAGCGAGGCTAACTGTTTTACTGCTTCAATAAAGGAAATGTTGTCGAACTTCATAAGAAAGCGGAAAACATCGCCCCCTTCGCCGCAGCCGAAGCAGTGGAATATCTGTTTTTCGTCGCTCACTATAAAGGATGAGGTCTTTTCAGAATGAAAGGGACAGAGTCCCTTAAAATTACGTCCTGCCTTTTTCAGGGTAACCCGCTCCCCGATAAAGGAGGAAATAGGAATTCTCTCTCTTATCTCTTCAATTAGAGGTTTATTTATCATGAATGCAGTGTTCTATTTTTCGTAGGGGCGGGTTTCAAACCCGCCCACACATTATTTTAGGGCAGGTTTAAAACCTGCCCCTACAATAAACCCATCTACCTCTGAACGAGGTACTTCTTCACAGCCTCACTCACCCTTTTGCCATCTGCTTTACCCTTAACCTTGGGCATCAGCGCCTTCATCACAAGCCCCATCTCCTTTGGCGAAGATGCATTAGCCTCAGCTATCGCCTCTTCGACAAGTTTCTTAAGTTCATCATCTCCGAGCTGTGATGGCATATATTCTCTCAATATCGCAACTTCAGCCTCTTCCTGAGAGGCCTTTTTCTCATCGCCGTGTGTTCTATAGATATCAACCGATTCCTGACGCTGTTTAATCATCGATGACAAGACGGTGATAACGCCATCATCATTGAGATCATCTGCAGGCTGGCTTTGCCCCGACGTTCTCTTGCTGATCACATAATTCTGAACTGCGGCCTTTGCCATCCTGAGGACGCTAAGACGAAGCTGGTCCTTGCTCTTCAACGCCTCTTTCATATCCGATGTAATGCGCTGAACAAGAGACATAAGCACCCCTCTGAACTCATTGATTAAAATTAAATAGCTGGAACGACAAGTTAAAAGCCCCTTTTGAAGGGCCTCCCCCCTACTCCTAACTTGCGAATAGGAATGAGGTCACTTTCAGTAACCTCTCTGACGCTTCTTTCGAGCCGCTTCACTCTTTCTTTTGCGCTTCACGGATGGTTTTTCATAATGCTGTCTTGTACGCAGTTCAGAAAGAATGCCTGCCTTCTCACACTGCTTTTTAAAGCGTCTGAGCGCATGCTCGAACTTTTCACCTTCGCGAATTTTTACTCCTGGCACGACTAAATCACCGCCTCCCAAATGTGCTTTTTGAAAATTTTCACCCCAAAATTTGTGAGTTTTTAGGCTATAACAGGAGCTTATGTCAAGAACAATACACAATACACAATTTCCAATTAACAATTTCTATAATGAAGGGGTTAATTGGAGATTGGTTATTGGAAATTGTTAATTGCTTTATTGTTGATTGCCTTTAAGCAGCAGTCTCTTCCCTTGTTTCCAGCCCTACCCTTGCTATCGGCTGGATTCTCAGGTCTTCGGAGAGCTCTTGGTAGGATAGGACTGAGAGCTGTGGGAATTCGAGCTCGACTATCTTTCTGAAATAGCGCCTGATCTCGGCTGTCGTGAGGATGACTGGGGGGCGGGCACCGGGGGGGAATGGATGGGAGGCGATCTCCTTGCCGACTGCTTCGACTATCTCCTGCGTGACCTCGGGGTCGAGTGCAAGATAGTTACCCTTTTCAGTCCTTCTGATCGCGTTTTTGACCATATCCTCTATCTCATGATCGAGGAGATAGACCGCCATATTGTTGGTATTTCCCGCATATTTATGCGTGATATAGCGTTTTAGACCTGCCCTGACGTGTTCTGTAAGCACAAGGGTATCGCGCTCGATCTCACCCCACTGTGCCAATGTGGCAAATACCGTTTTCAAGTCGCGAATGGCGATATCCTCCTGAACGAGGCGCTGCAATATCTCGGAGAGCTGCAACAGAGGGATTACCTTCGGAATGAGCTCCTTAACGAGCGCCGGATGTGTCTTCTCGAGCTCGGTCAGCATCGTCTGCACCTCCTGCAACCCTAAAAACTCATGGGCGTGCTTGCGCAGCACATATGAGAGGTGCAATATCAGATATTCTCCGATATCCCACATCCTGAACCCGGCTTGCGTAGCGACATCCTTATATTCACTCGATATCCATGTGACGACAGAGCCGTCGATCGGATGGATGGTCTCCTCGCCGGATATGTTGAAGAGTTTAAGCTGTTCAAGCGGCTCTCCCACCAATATGCTCCCCTTCTTTATCTTACCCTGAGCGACCGGCACCTCATTTATATTGATGATATAGGCCTCGGATTCCATATCGACCGTCTGTCCCCTCACCTGTATGCCGGGAAAGTTCACGCCCAGCTCATAGTAGAGGCCGTGTCGCAAAAGCGGAATGAGCTCGTTGATGAATCTCCCCCCATCCTGCTTGTCATCGACAAAGGGGATAATATCTCCTCCCACCTCCAAAGAGATGGGACTTGGCATTATGAATGGCAGGACATCCCCATGCTTTTCGACCGCCTGCCTCACAACATCCTCTCTGGGGGTTTCAGAGATCTCCTTCACTACCTTCTTTTTAGATTTGATCAGGAAGGCAGCGATCCCGCCTACGACCAAAGAGATGATTATGAAGGGTACCTTAGGAAGCCCGGGAACCACGGCCAAAAGGCCTAAGAGCACTGAAGCTATGACAAGGGCTTTGGGATACGCGGTGATCTGAGAGGCGATCTCCTTGCCCAGATGTGAGCCCTCTTTTTCCGATGCAACCCTCGTGACGACCACACCGGCAGCGACTGAAATGATCAGGGCAGGGATCTGCTGCACCAAACCGTCGCCGATCGTAAGCAGGGAATAGACCTCAATTGAATCGAGCAGCGACATATCCCTCATAGTAATACCGATCACGAAGCCGCCTAAGATATTTATGAGGGTGACGATGATGCCCGCGATGGCGTCTCCCTTCACAAACTTCATCGCACCGTCCATCGCTCCATATAGCTGGCTCTCCCTCTGCAACTCAGACCTTCTGGCCAGTGCCTGCTCGACATTGATGACTCCGGCCCGAAGATCGGCATCGATCGACATCTGTTTTCCGGGCATGGCATCCAGCGTAAACCTAGCCGCGACTTCGGATACGCGCTCCGCACCTTTGGCGATCACGATGAAGTTCACCAACGTGACGATTATGAAGAGGATGCCTCCGACTATGTAGTTGCCCTGCACAACGAAGCTTCCAAATGCACGGACAACCTCTCCGGCATCTCCTTTGGAGAGGATGAGCCTTGTAGTCGATATGTTTAGCGCTAATCTATAGAGCGTGCTTATCAGCAGGATCGTAGGAAATGAGGCGAGCTTCAATGCCGTATGAATGTATAACGCGACGAGCAGGATGATGATCGCAAAGGTGAACTGCATCGTGAGCAGGATGTTGATTATCCAATTAGGTAGCGGGATAACGATCATCGCCACGACCGCCATCACGAAGCCAGCTAATACGATATCGCTGTACCTCGTAAGAATCTTGTCAAGTCCACCATCATCTAATGCATTTTGATTATTTCCACCGTTTGGCATGTTCTCCTCAAAACGCGATCATAGTCGAAAACAGGCTAAATTCCAATTAAAAACAATTAACAATGCACAATTAACAATACAAAATTACCAATGTTGTCGATTGGAGGTTGTGAATTGTTAATTGCCTTTGTGTATTGTTAATTGGAGATTGTATATTGTTTTTTTTGTTTTACGCTAATTCATAATGTCCGGTTTTTGGTGACCCAACGAATTTAATCAACCCCTCCGACTGAAGTGCTGTAAGATCCCGTTGTGCTGTTCTCAGTGAGACTTTGACAGCCTTAACATACTGTTTTGTCGAAATATTTCCATTTTTAACAAGGTAATTTACAATCCACTCTCTTCTCTCTGCAACAGTAGTTACACCGCCACTCCGACTGAGCGTTAAATTTGTTTTATCGTATAACGTGGCAAAAAATGAATGATTATAGTTAAATTCTGGCTCACTCAGACCTGATTCCCTCATGGTCTTTCTAATTCTTGTTATGCCGGTTCCCAATTTCTCAACATATATAGTTCTGGAAAGCATATTTGCGATTAGTGAGTTTCGAAGCCTGCTGACAATTCCAAAATCTTTCGGTTTTAGGCTATTAACCAACCCCCCGGGATTCGAAATGATTTGAACTCGATCTCTAGCCCTTCACCTTCCTGCAATATAAATTCTAATTCTCTTTCGTTCATCTTCTCCCCGTATTTCGCAATTCAACATGCGTCATCAGGTATGATATTTTATACTCCTTGCTTATTGCTTACTTGTTACAGCTTGCCTCTCTTTCTCAAGCTCAGCGATTCTTTTCTTCAAAACAGCTATTTCGTTTTTTTTCATCATCCCCCCTCGTCCAGTAACCAGCAATGGAAAAGCCTGTATCATTGAATAGGCTTACTCTTTTAAGAATTCCCTGACCTTAGCCACTAGTTCTTCATGCTGAAAAGGTTTGGTGACGAAAATGTCTGCGCCGCACTCGCGGGCGCGTTTTTCATCGGTGAGCTGGGTACGGGCGGTCAATATAATTATGGGAATCCCCTTATATTGATCGTCACGTTTAAGCAGAGTGCAAACCTGGTATCCGTCCATATTAGGCAACATAACATCCAATATGATTAAATCCGGTTTTTCTTCGCGTGCCTTCTCAAGGCCTTCCATGCCGTCAGAGGCAGACAGAGTCTCAAAGCCGGCGACTTGAAGCCTTATTTCGATCGCCTTTATGAGTTCCGGTTCATCGTCTATTACTAGTATTTTCTTAGGCATAAATTTCCCCCTTCTTTACAATAGATAATTTATCAACTTCCTAAGCTGATCTAAATCGAAAGGCTTGCCTACCATCGGTATCGTTTTTTTCTTAACATATTCTTCCAGCTTATCAATTTCCACTTTATACCCTGACATGATCAACACCGGGATATCTTTTGTCTCCGTGTTCTCCTTAAGCATACCGATCAATTCATAACCATTCATCCCGCGCATTTTCATGTCAAGTATCAGCAAATCAGGAATAGTAGTTTTTATTTTTTCAAGCGCCGTCAATCCATCCCCAGCTTCGATAAAATTAGAATATCCGCTTGCCTGTAAAAGCTCCCTTACAATGCTCCTCTCTTGGGGCTCATCATCAACAATCATAATGGTCTTCTTTAATTTTGCTTCTCTTTCCCGAACACAAGATTTATAGACCTTCTTTAACAAATCTTCAGCATTATCCGCATCATCAGGATAGGTAGCGTATCCGCATGAGAAACCAATTTTAAATTGTTCTTCAATCTCAAAAATAGGGACTTTTATTGCCATCTTCAATTGTACAAAGAGCTTAGAGGCCTCTTCTTTGTTCACCGGCATAAAGACGACAACCTCATTTTTACCGGTTACAAAATCCCCGCTTAGTATAACCTTTTGAATGGCCGCGGATATCGGAAGAAAAACTTTTTGTGCTCTATTTTCTTCAAGCTCTTTGCCACCCTCTGAACAATCATCCAACCTGACAATAAACATAGAAATTTTCTCATTTTCTTTGCCTACCGATGCAATTTTTCCTTCCATTTTTTCTTGCAGGATATCTTCTCTGTCATACTTAGGCAGTGTAAAAACAAATTTGCTTCCTCCATTAATCTTTGACTCCGCCCAAATGCTGCCCTTGTGCAGCTCTACCAACTCTTTGCTTATAGCCAATCCTAAACCCGTCCCCTTTGCCCCGGCGCCGGCTATGCGATCAAACTGCTGAAACTTACCAAATAACCTGTCCATGTCATCCTTGCCGATACCCTTGCCTGTATCGGTTACACTGCAAACTATTTCTTTCTCTGTATCTTTAATTTCAACTGTAATTTTTCCCTTCTCCGGAGTAAACTTCATGGCGTTGCTTATCAGATTGGTGAAGACCTGGGTTATCTTATCAGGATCCACATACACAGCAATTGCAGTAGCCGAAAACAAGCTCTTTAATTCAATATGCTTTCCCTTTAGCTCAGGGGTAAATGAAGAAACAATTTCATTAACCAGGTTAGTTATATCCACAAGCTGCTTTTTAATATCTACCTTCCCTGCCTCGATTTTAGAAATATCCAGAAGATTAGTAATTAAACGCGTTAAGCGGTCGACATTTCCTTTGACAATGTCCACATATTTTTTCTGATCTTTGGTGAGTCTCCCCGGTATTTCTTTCGAAATAATAGATATAAATTCCTTAATCGTAGTCAATGGAGTCCGCAATTCATGAGAGACGGTAGAGACAAACTCTGTCTTCATTTTATCCATCTCCTTTTCCTCGGTAATATCTTTTAAAACAGTTACCATACCGATTATAGAGCCTTCAGCTTCCTTTACCATAGCTATTTCACAGCTCAAAACTATACTTTTCTCTCCCCGAATAACAGTTGTCTCGTTTCTAACCAACTTTTTTTCTTTCAGACATTTCTGAAAAGTATCGTATAGACCGATTTCTTTCATCCTTTCGACCAGATGCTCACTGGTAATCTCATCGGTTAAATTAAACCCGAGCATACGTCGGGCTTGTGGATTCAAAACTACTATTTCATTCTTCTCATCGGTCATAAGAACACCCTCAACCATCGATTGCACCATGCTCTCCATCTTGTTCTTCTCAGCCTTGATGACTGTCTGCAAGCGACCGATAGCGTCTGATGCCTGGTTTGCAATCGTGTAAATAAGCCTGATGTCATTTTCGCTAAAGGCATTTTCTTCGCAGCTGGATACATTGATCATCCCTATGACCTTTCCTCCCACAATAAAGGGAACATTAAAAAAGGAATTCAACTTATCAAATTTCCGTCCCTTTTTTTTGGCATCGGATGAGTCGATAGAAATTTTTTGATCAACCTCTACAGGAAAAAGATACGAACTGATACGCTTTCTGCCTATATCTTCGCCAGTGAGTGTGGACGTAAAATCTATTAGATTGTTTTTAACTTTCTCCACCAGGCTTGCATTCCGCTGATAACCCTGTTTTATAGCAATCTTAGCAGTATGGGCATCGAAAACCAACGATACACAGATATCATATCCGACTATTTTAAACAGCGACTCCGTTATCAGCTTTAGAAGCTGTTCATGATCGAGCGTATATGATATCGCATTTGAGACGTCGTAGAGGACAGAAAGTTCAAATGTTCTCTCTTTTACCTTCGTTTCCAGATCCTTTGAAAAGGACTCGATCTTTTGTTTCGCATTATTGAGTTCTATGTTAAATTTCTTCAATTCTTCGTGTGACTCCTGCATATCCTCCATAATGTTTATCGTCGCCTTCTGGGATTTTACCAGGTCTCCGGTTCTCTCTTCAACTTTAAGCTCCAGGTTTTTTGAAAAATCTTCTAACTGTGACTTCGAATTCTCCAAATCTGCGATGAGTAGCCGCATCCCGCGCATGTCACGGGCGATTCCGACAACGCCGATTATTTGAGTAGCGTCCAGAGGATAGCGTTTTTTGCTAGAGGGGGATAGTTTGTTCTTTTCATGACTATCCGCTATTTTTTCATACATCACACTCCCCGAAAAACTGACCAGTATCCTCTCACCGCTCTTTGTGACATAGGTTATATCGTGATCGCGCACCGAGCCCTCCCTGATCAGACGTTCCAACCCTGTTCCTTTAAAAAGAGCTTCTTCTTCTTCTTCTTCTTCTTCTTCTTCTTCAGCAAAAATCATGCCAGCCGGTTTTCCGATCAGCTCATCTACAGAGTACCCCAGCAAATCCAACATAGCCTGATTGACCATCTTTATCATCCCTTCAGAGTCAACTATGATCAGCGTATCAATTATCGATGAGATAATATTGTCGGTAAAGGCCTTCACGGCTATAATCTCATCCCTTTTCTCTTTTATACTTTCCGTCATGCGATTAAAGGAAGAGGAGAGATCTCCAATTTCATCTCTCGAACTGACCTCTATTCTCGTATCGAGGCTGCCTTCGCCAATTTGGATGGCGGCTTCTCTGAGTTTCACGATAGGGTAGGAGATCGACCTTGCAAGCATAAAGACAATCGCTATCGTTACCAGAATGGTTATGAAAAGGACGACGATCAATAATTTAGTAAGCCTCTCAACAGGCAAAAAGGCCTCACTCTCGTCAATTTTTGTTACCAGTCCCCATCTTAACGATGGGATCCACCGCCATGCGGACAGGACACTTTTACCGCGATAATCAATATCCAGCCCCGAGCCACTCTTTCCTGATGCAGCACTTTGAGACGGCAGGGCATCTTTGCTCCCCATCATTGTCGTTTTGTTCAGGATGGCTCCCGGATCAAACTTTAGCGGGCTTAAATATATGAGCTTTTTATCCGCGGTTTTTCCAACCAATAGCGTCTCATAGCTCCCTTGTGACCGGCGTTGATCCTGCAGAAGTTCATATACCGCGTTCATATCCAATTCAGCATGGACAAGCCCTGCAACTTTACCCGCATCGTCATATGCCGGGCCTGCCATACATAGGGTATAAGGATGTTCCTTATGTCCGGTTTTGCGAACATCCCCGATATAGATACCGGTTTTGATCTTCTTCAGGATATTATCTGTATCGGATATGGTTTGATTAAGCTCGTGCCGGTGTTTGGGATTAAACACATAGGCGATCCTGCCCTCCATGTCTGTCAGCATGATATCTATGTAATGATATGCACTCTGAAATATAGTCAGCTGCTCATCAAGCGCCTTCCCGGCCGATACATAGGCAGGATTGGATGGATCGCGGCTGAACTTAGTCAATGCAGAGATATTTGTTTTGACTACATTGCGCAGTCCCAATACGACGATGTCGGATCTTCTTTCTGCAAAAAAGGCCTCAATCGCATCTACCTCATGATCGGCTTTACTGTCTAATGCATAGAAGATCTCTTTTTGCAGGCTCCCTTTTGCGTTATTGTATTCGAAAGAGCCGATAATGAGCATCGGGACTATTGATAAAGCCAAAAATGCGAGGAGCAATTTCCTGTAGATACGCATTATTTATATCTTTTCTCCTAATTTTGCTTCGAGTTCAGCCACCCGCTTTTTCAACTCTACCATCATCAGTTCTCTATCGACTGCCATCTTGTGGAACACTTCAAGATCGTGAAGTCTCTCTTTCATCTCATCTTTCGCCTTTTTAATATCTGTAATATCCCTGGCGATATGCACTGAACCGGTTATCTCACCCTTTGCGTCAAACATCGGGAACGTGGAGACCAAAAGCGGTATGCCCAACACCGGATCGTCCACCTCTTCAGTATGTACCTTATTATCCCGCATGGTCATGGCATGGGGACACAGTTTCCAGGGCTTGTCTGATTTGTGGATCAGCTCATAACACTTTCTGCCGATCACCTCTTCCTGTTTCAGCTTCAAAAAATCGAGGAACACCTTGTTCGCTCTGCGTATCGTATGGTCCTTATCGAGGATAAAAATAAAATCGGCTATGGAATCAAACGTGTTTTGCCATTCTTTGGCCGATTCCTTTATCTTTTCCTCCGCTATCTTCATCTCCGTGATATCGCGCACAGTTGCCTGTATCAAAAACTTGTCCTTCTCGATTTCAACTCTGGTCAGCAAAACCGACGCAAAAAACGCTTTCCCGTTGATGCGCTTATGTGCCCATTCGAAGAAATTCGACCCCTCATCCATTGTCCTCTGGATCATCCTCTGCGCCTTCTCGGAAGAAGCCGTTCCATCAGGCTGAAACTCCGGAGACAATTCCCATGGCTCCTTGGAGATGAATTCCGCTTCATCTTTGGCGCCAAACATTTTTACCGTTGCCGGATTGCCGGAGGTAAATCTCCACGACGGCGGCTCCAGCGTCATGATCGCATCTCGCGATGATTCAAACATAACCTTGAATTTTACTAATATTTTCTCCGTCTTCCTCAATTCATTGATAGACAGTTGTCTCTCTATGCAAACATTGATGCGGGAGATAATTTCGTTTCTGTCTGCAGGCATTTCGATATAATCATCGGCGCCGGCCTCTAAAGCTTTGCGAAACACCTCTCCGGACTGGGACGCACAGCTGAAAAGAAGGATTACTATGTCTTTGACCTTCTCATTTGATTTTAAAAGCCGCGCCAGCTCAAGCCCGTTGATCCCCGGCATATTAATATCAGAAAAAATGACTTCGGGATTTTCGTTTTCGGCGATCTTAGGAGCTGTCACAAAATAACTTGAGGTTCTTTGATAATCTGATATAATCAGGGGAATGATTCTATGGGATGGAAAATTAAAAGAAAAACTGTCAATTTTGCTGCCCTCTCTTAACGAGAAGCAAAAAAGACTGCTCGT
>JBDRGF010000160.1:0-15726 GCA_043818055.1 Pseudomonadota bacterium
AGTCCATCACCTGGGCCAAGCCCTTCGTTGCCAAATACTTTGTGATCGCGCTCGTCAACGTAGTCTTGCCATGATCCACGTGACCTATTGTGCCTACATTTACGTGAGGTTTCTTTCGCTCAAATTTTTCCTTACCCATAACTTTTTCCCCTTCTTAATTTTCGTGAAATGTCGTTCGTGAAATCTCTTTCGCTTCACGCTTCACGACCTACGTTTCACGGCTTTTATACTCTCCCCTCCGCCTTTCCTAATATCTCCAGAGAGATATTCGCGGGAACTTTTTCATAATGTAAAAACTGCATCGTATAACTGGCTCTGCCTTGTGTCAAACTCCTCACATCAGTAGCATAGCCAAACATCTTAGACAACGGAACCTGCGCATCCACTACCTGTGATCCTGCCCGGACTTCGCTTTTTACTATCCTACCCCTCCGGGAGGTTAAATCGCCTGTTACTGCACCCACATAATCATCCGGCACTACAACTTCGACAGACATTATCGGTTCGAGAAGTATGGGCTTTGCCTTTTTAACAACCTCTTTTAACGCCTGCGATGCACAGATCTTAAACGCCATGTCAGAGGAATCTACGTCGTGATATGAACCGTCCGTCAATGTGACCGTGACATCCACCACGGGATATCCCGCTAACGTACCAGTTTCAAGAGCTTCCGAAACTCCTTTGTTCACTGAAGGTATATACTCCCTCGGAACCCTTCCTCCAACAACCTTATCAACGAACTGATAACCATCTCCCTTTTTAGAGGGCTCAATGCTTAAAACTACATGCGCGTATTGGCCTCTTCCACCTGTCTGTTTTACATATTTCCAATTTATATCGGCCGGGGATGTTATAGTCTCTCTGTATGCAACCTGAGGTCTTCCTATATTCGCCCCTACTCCAAACTCTCTCAACAATCTGTCTACGATAATTTCCAAATGCAATTCGCCCATTCCGGAAATCAATGTCTGACCGCTCTCTGAATCTACACTGACTTTAAACGATGGATCTTCACGGGCCAGCTTTTGCAAAGAGAGTCCAAGTTTTTCTTCATCTGCTCGCGATTTGGGCTCTATTGCAATAGCTATGACCGGATCAGGAAAATCTATCTGTTCCAGAACAACTTCATTTGCTTCGTCACAAAGTGTATTGCCGGTCGTCGTGAATTTTAGTCCTACGAGTCCGATGATATCTCCGGCGCTTGCTTCATTCAGCTGTTCTCTGCGATTAGCGTGCATCCTAACTATCCTGCCAATTCGCTCCCTCTTCTTTTTTTGAGGATTGTAGATCGATGTTCCACTTATGAGCTTACCGGAATAGATACGCACATATGTAAGCTGTCCCATGAAAGGATCTGACGCTATCTTAAAAGCCAAAGCAACAAGCGGTTCTTCAGAGGAAGCTTCAAATTGACGTGGTTTTTCGGTATTGGGATCTATCCCCTCGACAGGAGGTAAATCAATCGGGGATGGAAGATAATCTACGACCGCATCCAACAGTTGCTGCACTCCCTTATTTTTAAAGGCCGCACCACAAAAAACCGGCGTGATATGGGATTTCAGAGTTGCCGCCCTTGCAGCTTTCCTGAGCTCATCTTCGGTAAGAGTATGACTTTCCAGATACTTATGAAGAAGATCGTCATCCAACTCAACAACCGATTCGATGAGCTTTTCCCTGTATTTTTCTACATCAGCTTCCATCTCCTGCGGAACCGGCTGCGATGCTAGTTTAGAACCACGACTCTCCTCATCATATACTATTAATTTTTTAGAGATTAAATCGACAACGCCTCTAAAATTATCTTCGCTTCCATACGGCAGCTGGAAAGGAATTGCTCTCTCGCCCAACCTCTCTTCGATCATCTTCACTGCCCTGTAAAAATCGGCCCCTGTGCGATCCATTTTGTTGATGAATGCCAATTTGGGAACTTTATAGCGATTAGCCTGACGCCAGACTGTTTCGGACTGAGGCTCCACACCGCCTACGGAACAAAAGACACCGACTACGCCGTCGAGCACCCGAAGAGATCTTTCAACTTCAATCGTAAAATCTACGTGTCCCGGGGTGTCTATGATGTTGATGAGATGATCGCGCCAAGTGCAGCGGGTAGCTGCGGAAGTTATTGTTATACCGCGCTCCTGCTCCTGCTCCATCCAATCCATGACGGCTGTGCCCTCATGAACCTCACCGATCTTGTATGTCATGCCGGTGTAAAAAAGAATCCGTTCTGTGACGGTAGTCTTTCCTGCATCAATATGAGCTATGATACCGATGTTGCGAGTATTTGATAATTTTTCATCACGTTTTAATGTCACTTTTTCACCTTTTCATCAATATGTAAGTTTTATCATTGTCAAAGAACAACACGCTAAAACTTATAATGTGCAAAAGCTTTATTAGCTTCTGCCATGCGATGTGTATCCTCACGTTTTTTTACAGCAGAACCCTGATTCTCAAGGGCTGCTAAAATTTCCGCTGCTAGTTTTTCCTTCATCGAGTGTTCTTTTCGCTCTCTGGAGGCGTCGATCAACCATCTCAAACCAAGAGTAACCCTGCGATCTGAACGAACTTCCTGAGGCACCTGGTAAGTAGCACCACCTACCCTGCGGGAACGAACTTCAACAACAGGTTTAATATTTTCCAGAGCTTGTTTAAAAAGCTTGATCGGATCATCATTTTTCTTTTTCGCCAAAATTTCGAATGCTCCGTAAGCACTCTTTTCAGAAGCATACTTCTTTCCACTCCACATCATGGTGTTGATAAATTTAGCAACCAGAAGATCACCATACTTTGGATCGGGAAGAATAACTCTTTTTAAACTACCTCTTTTTTTTCTCGGCATATTTCCCTCTACGATAACCGATTATCGATAACCGATAACCGAATTAATTATTTTGGTTTCTTCGCACCATATTTCGATCGGCTCTTTTTTCTTCCATCTACTCCGACTGAATCCAGAGCGCCACGAACCACGTGATACCTGACTCCCGGCAAATCTTTTACACGACCTCCGCGAACGAGAACGACAGAATGCTCCTGCAAGTTGTGTCCCTCTCCCGGAATATACGAAGTTACCTCAAAACCATTTGTGAGCCTAACCCTCGCAACTTTCCTCAAAGCCGAATTCGGCTTTTTTGGAGTCGTTGTGTAAACTCTCAAACAAACTCCGCGACGAAACGGACACGAAACAAGCGCCGGAGAATCTGTCTTGGTCTGAACTCTCTTTCTTCTCTTTCTAACCAGTTGATTTATAGTTGGCATAGCACTCCATTTCCGTCTTTATTCAGGCAACGATTGCCTATCAAAAAAATCCTTCTAGTATCGGGGTCTCATGATACGAAGAACCTCAAAAAGGCTTCAAATCGGCGCGAAACCTAACAAAAGGGCAACTTCAAGTCAAGAAATTTAGATCTTTTTAAGAGCTATATTTCTTAGCTAAAGTTTAATATCAAAATCAGCCAACAACGCCTTGATTTTCAACCAAGTTATCGACTTTAACCTCGCGCTCAACGAAGGTTTCATTCTCCTGAACATCGATGCCAAGTTTTGCATATCTGCGCAGTCCCGTTCCCGCTGGGATTAACCTTCCCATGATCACGTTTTCTTTCAATCCGTTTAATTTATCGACCCTGCCTGCGATAGCTGCCTCGGTCAAGACCTTTGTTGTCTCCTGGAAGGATGCCGCAGAGATGAAGCTGTCGGTTGAAAGCGATGCCTTTGTGATACCGAGCAACATCGGTTCGCCTACCGCAGGTTTGTGTCCCTTAGCCCTCAGCGCTTCATTTGCTCTGTCGAATCCCCATTTCTCGACCCGCTCCTCTTCAAGCCAGGTAGAATCACCCGGATCAACAATTTTTACATGCTTTAACATCTGTCTCACTATCACTTCGATATGCTTATCATTGATCGGAACTCCTTGTAGAAGGTAGACCTCCTGAATTTCGTCAACCAAATACCGGGCAAGCTCCTTTTCGCCTAGCACAGCAAGGATATCATGCGGATTCACCGAGCCATCCATCAAAGGTTCTCCGGCTTTGGTATAATCTCCTTCGCGAACTGATATATGTTTTCCGCGGGGAATGAGGTATTCCCTGGGATCTCCGATATCCGGAGTTACGTGCAGAGCTCTCTTGCCCTTCACATCCTCTCCAAATGAAATCTTGCCGTCGATCTCAGTGATGACTGCACAATCCTTGGGTTTTCTAGCCTCAAAGAGTTCTGTGATTCGTGGAAGACCTCCGGTGATATCCTTTGTCTTTGTGGTCTCCCTCGGAATCTTACCGATGACATCTCCAGCCTTGACCTCGTCACCCTCTTGCACGAGGATGTTCGCACCCATCGGCATCAGATATCTTGCTTCTCCTCTTCCGGATGGAAGGGAAACAGTAGCTCCGCTCTGATCTTTGATCGAAACCCGGGGCCTGCTATTTGGATCCTTCGATGGAGTTATCACTTTGTGAGAAACTCCCGTGATCTCATCGACCTGTTCCGTCATCGTTATACCTTCGATGATATCACCAAACTTGATGATACCGCCGACCTCTGTGACGATCGGAACAGTGTAGGGATCCCATGAGGAGAGCGTTTGTCCGATTTTAATCTTATCATTCTCCTTCACATTGAGAATCGCACCATATGTCAGCCTATATCTCTCGCGTTCTCTGCCGGCTTCATCGAAGATCATCACATCGCCATTTCTGTTCATGACGATAGAATTACCCTCTTTATTTACAATTGTCGCAACATTTTCAAATTTTATAATGCCATCTCTTCTCGCCTCTAAGCTCGATTGTTCGATACTTCGGCTGGCAGTTCCACCGATGTGGAATGTTCTCATTGTCAACTGCGTTCCGGGCTCTCCGATCGACTGTGCGGCTATAACTCCTATCGCCTCTCCAACATTGACTATATGTCCACGAGCCAGATCACGGCCATAACATGCTTTGCACACGCCACGTTTAGTCCGACACGTAAGAACAGATCTCACCAATACCTTTTCGAGTCCTGAGTCTTCGACCCTGCGAACAAGCTCTTCATTTATCTCATTATTCCTTTCTACGATAATTTCATCTGTGTAAGGATCTCTGATATCTTCAAGAGCGACTCGTCCCAGAATTCTCTCACCTAAAGTCTGTATGACCTCTCCGCCTTCAACCAGGGCTGAAATCAGCATACCGTCAAGAGTGCCACAATCGTTTTCAACCACCGTGCAATCCTGCGCCACATCAACAAGACGACGTGTGAGATAACCGGAGTTTGCTGTCTTCAAAGCGGTATCAGCCAAACCTTTACGCGCACCGTGAGTCGATATGAAGTATTGCAAAACATTGAGGCCTTCACGGAAGTTGGCCGTCACTGGTGTTTCAATAATTTCACCGGATGGCTTCGCCATCAGTCCTCTCATTCCAGCCAGCTGCCTTACCTGCTGGGCGCTTCCCCTGGCTCCGGAATCAGTCATGATGAAGAGAGGGTTGAAACTCAGCTGCTCGTACTTCTTGCCGTTTTTGTCCAGGATCTCCTCTCTTTCAAGTTGTTTCATCATTGTATTAGCAACCTTCTCGGTCGCATCCGCCCACACATCGACAACCTTGTTGTACTTTTCGCCTGCTGTGATGAGACCCTTCGCATATTGTTCCTCGACCTCACGTACATCTTCGAATGCGGTATCCAAAAGTTTCTTCTTGTCTTTAGGAATTTTCATATCATCGATGCTGATGGATATTCCGGAAACTGTTGCGTACTGGAATCCCAAAGTCCTCAGATTGTCACACAGAAGAACTGTCTCTTTATCCCTGCAGAGCCGGTAGCATTGATCGATGAGCGCGGCTACCGCTTTCTTATTGATAACCTTGTTAACATATGAGAATGGAATTTCTTTTGGAACAACTTCGTAGATCATCACTCGACCGACCGTTGTTTCCACAAGCTCATTTCCAAGTTTGATCTTTATGCGCGCCTGCAGATCTACAGCTTCCGCACCATGGGCTGTGATAACTTCTTCAATATTGGCGAAGATCATACCTTCACCCTTTGCGAAAAGACGCTCTCTTGTCATGTAATATAATCCCAAAATCATATCCTGAGTAGGAACGATGATCGGCTTTCCATTCGCTGGAGAGAGAATATTATTAGTGGATAATAAAAGAACACGCGCCTCGATCTGCGCCTCTACTGACAATGGAACGTGTACGGCCATCTGATCGCCGTCAAAATCGGCGTTGAACGCAGTACACACAAGAGGATGCAACTGAATCGCTTTGCCATCTGTAAGAATGGGTTCAAAGGCCTGAATACCGAGTCTGTGAAGCGTCGGAGCACGATTCAATAATACCGGATGCTCTTTGATGACTTCATCCAACGCATCCCATACCTCGGATGTCTGCTTCTCGACCAACCTCTTTGCGGTTTTAATTGTATTAGCCAATCCCTTCTCCTCAAGTTTGCAGTAGATGAAGGGTTTGAAGAGCTCTAAAGCCATGAGTTTTGGCAAACCGCACTGATGCAGTTTTAAATCGGCGCCGACGACGATGACTGAACGACCGGAATAATCAACACGTTTACCCAAAAGGTTCTGACGGAAACGACCCTGTTTTCCCTTGAGCATATCAGAGAGTGAACGAAGAGGCCTGCGATTCGGGCCGACAAATGGACGACCCCGTCTGCCGTTATCAAAAAGAGCATCGACAGATTCTTGCAACATCCTCTTCTCATTCCGGATGATAATATCAGGAGCATTCAGTTCCATAAGTCGTTTAAGCCTGTTGTTGCGATTGATGACCCTTCTGTAAAGATCGTTCAAATCGGATGTGGCAAATCTTCCACCATCAAGAGGAACAAGCGGACGAAGATCAGGGGGTAACACCGGAACGACTTCAAGAATCATCCAGTGAGCCTCGTTTCCCGCCGCTGTTATCTGCTCAACCAGTTTCAATCTTTTCGAAAGTTTTTTGCGCGTAGCTACAGATTTTGTCTTTTTGAGCTGGGAGTGGAGATTTTTTGAAAGTTCTTCCATATCCATCTTAGCAAGAACATCGCGTATCACTTCCCCGCCCATTCCTACTCTGAATGCAGGACCAAATTCCTCAAGAGCTTTTTGATATAGATCCTCACTCAAGATCTCTCCCTCAGCCAGTGTGGTGTTGCCGGGATCGACAACCATATATGCTTCACAGTAGAGGACTCTCTCGAGATCCCGAAGAGGTATGTCGAGCATCGTGCCTATCCTGGATGGTAAGCTCTTCAGAAACCAGATGTGCGCAACAGGCGTCGCCAAATTGATGTGTCCCATGCGCTCACGTCTCACCTTACTCTGAATCACTTCGACACCGCACTTCTCGCAAACGATACCACGATGCTTCATTCTTTTATATTTGCCGCAGTTACATTCATAATCCTTGACCGGACCAAATATCTTCGCACAGAAGAGTCCGTCCCGCTCAGGTTTGAATGTCCTGTAGTTGATCGTCTCCGGCTTTTTTACCTCGCCGTAAGACCATTGTCTGATCTTTTCAGGGCTGGCAAGTTTGATCTTGATCCCCTCGAATGATAGCGGATTTTTCGGTTTCTCAAAAAAATGATAAACATCCATAGAATTATCCTCTCTATTTTATTCTTTACTCTCGATCAACTCTATATCGAGCGCCAATGCCTGAAGCTCCTTGATGAGCACATTAAATGATTCCGGCATTCCGGGCTCCAGCACCTTTTCACCCTTGACTATCGCCTCATACATTCTCGTCCTCCCAACGACGTCATCGGATTTGACTGTAAGGAATTCCTGTAGCGCATAAGCGGCTCCATATCCTTCCATAGCCCAAACTTCCATTTCACCGAGTCTCTGACCTCCAAATTGCGCTTTTCCTCCCAGCGGCTGCTGTGTGACCAGAGAGTATGGACCGATTGAACGAGCATGTATCTTCTCATCAACAAGATGATGCAACTTCATCACATACATCATGCCTACAGTGACTGGATCATGAAAGGCATCTCCTGTTTTGCCATCGAAGAGTATCGTCTTTCCATCAACAGACAAACCCGCTTCTTGCAGCATCTCACTCACTTCAGCTTCAGTTGCTCCATCGAATACTGGTGTCTTGACTGAAACTCCCTTCTTCACAGTGGATGCAAGCTCGATGATCTCACGCTCTGAGGCTTGATCCAGCCATTCTTTCATGGATGAAGAATTATAAACCCTCTTGAGCTCCTTTTTCAGCTGCTCCTTTGAATAATTTTCATCGACATATCTCTGAATCTGCTCACCTAACTCCCTCGCAGCCCATCCGAGATGAGTCTCAAAAATCTGTCCCACGTTCATACGGGATGGCACACCGAGCGGATTCAACACAACATCGACCGGCCTGCCGTCTGGCATATAAGGCATATCCTCTTCAGGTAAAATTCTTGAGATGACGCCCTTGTTTCCATGTCGTCCGGCCATCTTATCGCCGACGGAGAGTCTTCTCTTTATCGCTATAAAAACTTTCACTATTTTGATCACTCCAGGGGGCAGTTCATCACCCTTGGAGAGGCGGCCGATCCGCTGATCATACATCATTCTGACCATCTCCCTCTGTTCTTCAATCGTCTCGAAGATATCGGAGAGCTCTGCATCCAGGTCCTCGCCTCCATCTGTGGAGATCTCAGCCCATTTTTCAAAGGGGACCTTTTTGAGAGCCTCTTCCGTGATCTTCTTTCCCTTTGCTAAAAGTGTCAGGCCTTCGTCATCTGCGACCTTAGATGTAGAGGTTTTACCTACCAATATTGCTTTAGCGCGCTTCTGCGCGGTTGCTATCACACCCTTTAACTCAGCATCCATATCCTGTGAAAGCTTCGAAGTCTGATCATCCTGAATCTCCTTCGCGCGATCATCAGGCTCGACTCCCTCCCTTGAAAAGACCTGCGCATCGATGATAACCCCTTCGACACCCGGCGGCACTCTCAAGCTCGTATCCTTCACGTCTCCGGCTTTGTCGCCGAAGATCGCTCTCAGTAGACGTTCTTCAGGAGATAGCTGAGTTTCACCTTTGGGAGTTACCTTTCCAACCAGAATGTCGCCCGGCTTCACTTCAGCGCCAATCCTTATTATACCTGACTCGTCAAGATCTTTAAGAGGTTCTTCACCGACGTTGGGAATATCCATCGTGATCTCTTCTTTGCCAAGTTTGGTATCCCGGGAGGTACATTCGAACTCCTCAATGTGAATCGAAGTAAAGTTGTCATCCTTGAGCAGCCTCTCGCTCATAACGATGGCATCTTCAAAATTATATCCGCCCCATGGAACGAACGCGACTAACACATTGCTTCCCAAAGCGAGCTCGCCCTGGTCGGTCGACGGTCCATCGGCAATAACATCGCCAGTTAAAACTTTATCACCGATCTTCACAATCGGCTTTTGATTTACGCATGTGCTCTGATTTGATCTTCTGAATTTAATGAGATTGTAGATGTCGACATCTGATGGATATTTCTTTTTATCGCTCTTCAATGCCTTGACCAATATCCTCGTCGCATCCACTTCGATGACAATTCCATCCCTCTTCGCCAGAACAGTAACTCCGGAGTCTTTCGCTATAACCTTCTCAACCCCTGTGCCAACCAAAGGAGCGTCCGTCCTTAGCAGTGGGACTGCCTGCCTTTGCATATTCGAACCCATGAGAGCTCTGTTAGCATCATCATGCTCCAAAAATGGCACCAGTGCTGCTGAAATCGAAACAAGCTGCTGAGGGCTGACATCCATCAACTCGACATTCACAGCCCCAGTCAACACGAACTCGCCATGCTTTCTGCACTGAACCAGGTCGAGCTGAAACTTGTTGTTCTTGTCTAGTGGCGCGTTTGCCTGCGCTATCGAAAGATCGCCTTCATCCAGAGCAGAACAAAATTTTACGCTATCTGAAACCCTGCCACCCTTTACCTCCCGATATGGAGTCTCAATAAACCCGAATTCATTGACCCTTGCGTATATGGACAGAGACGCGATGAGTCCGATATTCGGACCTTCAGGAGTTTCAATCGGGCATATTCTTCCGTAGTGCGTTGGATGAACGTCTCTCACTTCAAACCCGGCTCTCTCTCTTGTCAATCCACCGGGTCCAAGGGCTGAAAGTCTTCTCTTATGAGTGATTTCAGAAAGAGGATTTGTCTGATCCATGAACTGTGATAGCTGGCTCGAACCGAAGAACTCCTTGATCACGGCGCTGACCGGCTTTGGATTCACAAGGTCATGAGGCATCAGGGTATCAACATCCTGCAAACTCATCCTCTCTTTTATAGCTCTCTCCATCCGGACAAGACCTACGCGATACTGATTCTCCAGCAGCTCTCCTACTGAGCGAATTCTTCGATTTCCTAAATGATCGATATCGTCTATCTCACCCTCTCCATCTTTGAGCCTCATGAGATAGCTGGCTGTCGCAACTATATCTTCCTTCCTGAGTGTACCCACTTCCAACGGAATATTCTCATTATATTTGTAATTGAATTTCAATCTACCCACGCGTGAAAGATCGTACCTCTCAGGATTAAAAAATAAATTTTCAAAGAGGAGATCGCTAGCCTCCTGCGTAGAAGGATCTCCTGGACGCAATCTCTTATAGATTTCAACCCTAGCCTCCTCCGGCGTAGTCACCTTATCGGCATTCAGGGTATTGAGAAGATATGGGCCACAGTTAAGAGTGTCGGTATAGATGAGCGGAACCTCTTCTATTTTATCCTCAACTATCTTATTCCAAATAGTCTCAGTCAGAACTTCTCCGGCTCCCAGCAAGACCTCTCCGCTGGATTTGTTTACAATATCGGTCGCAGCACAACGTCCGATGATATCCTCAAGCACAACAGGGATCTCGATCTTTTTGGAGATTAATTTTTTGACAATCTCAGGAGTAAACCTTCTGCCTTCTTTTACCAGAATTTCGTCCTTATTCTTTGGGTCTTTGATATCCTTCACAGCCCGCTGATATTTCAAAACTTCACCAACGACATTCTTGGCAATTTTACCTCTTGGTTGAGGATAGATAATCTCAGTATGATAGTACATCTTCAATAATTCTTCCGCGCTATATCCAAGAGCTCTGAGCAAAATTGTAGCCGGCATCTTACGCCTTCTGTCTATCCTTAGAAATAGGATATCCTTGGCGTCGAATTCAAAGTCAAGCCATGCACCGCGGTAAGGGATGACACGACAGGAATATAGCAGTTTTCCAGAAGAATGGGTCTTGCCGCTGTCATGTTCAAAGAAAACGCCGGGACTCCTGTGAAGCTGTGAAACCACAACCCTCTCAGTTCCATTGACGATAAAACTTCCATACTCAGTCATCAGAGGGACCTCACCGAAAAAGACTTCCTGTTCCTTCACATCCCTGATCGACTGAGCTCCCGTAGTTTCGTCTATATCCCATACGACGAGCCTCACCAGCACACGCATAGGTGCTGAATAAGTCATTCTGCGTTTTAAGCATTCATCGACATCATATTTGGGCTCATCGAGCTGATAGCTGACGAATTCGAGAGAGGCTGTCTGATTAAAACCCTTTATAGGAAAAACGCTCTTGAAAACTCCCTGTAAACCGGTATCTTCGCGCTGATCTGCCGAAACACCGGATTGTAGGAATTTCTCAAACGAAGATTTTTGCACCTCGAGCAAGGATGGAAAATCGACTGTTTTCATGATCTTGGAAAAATCCTTGCGGATACGACGTACAGGAACGGTTGCCATAATGACTCCTTTTTATTGCCTCATCATTCAATTCAAACCGATACTTAAAAGAGAAAGTATCATTAAAGCACACCCCCGCCCTTGATTAAAGGGCAGGGATGATGACATTTAATAATATTTTATTAATCACGTATTAGCACTGCATCCATTAAATTCTTCTCTGACGGGTCAGCTTAAATAATCGTAACAATTCAACCTTTATTCTAAACAACAAGTACTGATTAAATTGACGAAGCATCAGCTTAAACCGCTTTTATTTAATTTCTACTTTTGCACCAACCTCTTCTAATTTCTTCTTGACCGTTTCGGCTTCCTCTTTGGACACACCCTCTTTTACATTCTTCGGTGCGCCTTCGACCAGATCCTTGGCTTCCTTAAGCCCTAAACCTGTTAAAGCCCTGACCTCTTTGATGACGTTGATCTTTTTATCACCAACGCTGGCCAAAACGACAGTGAACTCGGTCTTTTCTTCTGCAGCTTCAGCAGCACCCGCACCTGCTGCAACAACTGCAACCGGAGCAGCAGCTGAAACGCCGAAAGTCTCTTCGAGTTCCTTAACAAGTTCTGCCACTTCCATCAGGCTCATGCCTTTCAGAGCTTCTACGATCTCTGTTTTTCCTACTGTTGCCATATCATTCCTCCTTGAAATTAACCCCAACTGCCTAAAGTACCACCAAAAATGAGTTACCAAACAGATGGGAAGCCTTTACATTATTAAAGGCTATTTAAGTTGATAACGTTTAGTTTAGTTTTTCCTTCTTGTCTCTGATTGCTGCGATGGCGGTCACGAGCCCCCTTGAGACCGCAGCCAGGACACCTACTGTGTTGCTCGCAGGCGCCAACATAGAGGATAACATCCTTGAATAGAGAACCTCTCTTGTCGGAAGTTTGGAGAGCATTTCGATATCCATCAAGCTTAAGACCTGACCTGCCAAAAAACCTCCACGCAATTTCAGATGCGGATGATCTTTGGCAAAACCAACGAGTATCTTCGCCGGATCGACAGGATCGACATCGGTATAAGCAATTGCAGTCGGATTGTTGAAAAATTTATCGACATCGTTTATTCCCAAGTCCTTGAGCGCTATCTTCGCCATCCTGTTTTTCACGACCTTCAGGCTTGACTGACTCTCATACAACTTGCTTCTGAGATCGCTGATCTCTCCAACCTTGAGACCTCTATAGCCTGTAAAAATAAGGGATTTGGAATTTTTAAATTTTTCTTTAATAAATTCAACCTGAGCTTCTTTTTCTTGTCTATTCACTTTCGTCCTCCTAGTACTTATTTTTCCATCGGGGAATCGATCCCTTCAGGTTCAAAATTACATATTTTTAACCAATGTTGCGACATCAACTTTTACACCAGGGCTCATTGTCGATGATATCGACATCTTCTTGAAATACGTTCCCTTTGAAGATGAAGGCTTCGCACGATTGACAGCCTCAATGAGAGCGATGATATTATTTTTCAGCTGTTCTTGCTTAAATGATCGTTTCCCCACAGGGGCGTGAAGATTCGCAGCCTTATCAATGCGAAATTCAACCTTGCCCGCTTTGATATCTTTGACAGCCTTTCCGATATCTGCAGAGACTGTCCCTAATTTCGGATTCGGCATCATGCCACGCGGGCCTAAGACTTTTCCAAGCTTTCCGACTACACCCATCATATCAGGAGTAGCTACGACTTTATCAAAGTCGATATCTCCCTTTAAAACACGTTCGGCAAGATCATCAGCGCCAACCACGTCAGCACCGGCTTCGGTCGCTTCAAGAGCTTTGTCACCCTTTGCGAAAGCAGCAACCCTGACCTTCTTTCCGGTTCCATGCGGCAATGAACATGCGCCCCGGACTCCCTGATCAGACTGTTTTGGATCGACTCCCATGCACAAAACAATTTCTACCGTCTCATCAAATTTCGTTTTGTTGAAGGATTCAATAAGGCCAAGCGCTTCATCCAAAGAGTACAACTTCTCAATATCAACTTTCTCATAATCCTTTTTCATTCTCTTGCCTGCCATCTATAACCTCCTAAGTTGTTCAAACGTCCGTATCTAAAACGAACTCCAACCTTTATAGTTTATCTTTATACAACATCGATTCCCATGCTTCTAGCTGTACCCTTGATCGTGTTCATGGCTGCTGTGAGAGAATTACAATTCAAGTCGGGCAACTTTAGCTTAGCTATCTCTTCGACCTGTTTGAGAGTCACAGTTCCGACCTTAACCTTGTTGGGAACTCCTGAACCCTTTTCAACCTTCGCGGCTTTGATCAAAAGAATAGAAGCCGGAGGAGTCTTGGTGATGAAGCTGAAGGAACGATCCTGATATACTGAAATGACCACAGGGATTATCATCCCCATATCCTTCTTGGTGCGCTCATTGAACTGTTTGCAAAATTCCATGATGTTCACACCATGTTGACCCAATGCGGGACCTACAGGTGGTGCTGGATTTGCCTGCCCTGCTGGGCATTGCAACTTGATCTGTGCTAAAATTTTCTTTTTGACTGCCATATTGACCTCTATAGATTATTAGTTAGTTACCCTTCTCAACCTCAACCTGAGTAAAATCCAACTCAATAGGAGTGGATCTACCAAATATGCTGACTAAGACTTTTAACTTACCCTTTTCCTCATTGACTTCATCAACTATGCCTACAAAATTCACAAAGGGCCCACTCGTAACCCTGATGTTCTCACCCTTGCAAAATTCTATCTTCGTCTTTGGTTTTAAAGTTCCCTCTTCAATCTGATGCGTGATCCGCTTTACTTCAGCTTCAGGAACAACGGGTGGATTCATCGATCCACCTACGAATCCTGTGATCTTTGGCGTACCTTTGACGATATGCCAGGTGAGTTCGCTGAGTTCCATCTTCACCAAAATATATCCCGGAAAAAAGCTATGGCGACGGGTCCTCTTCACACCCTTTTTAATCTCGACGACATCCTCGGCAGGAACTAGTATCTCATCAAAAAGATGCGCTGCCTTATGTTGTAAAACCCTCTCCTGAAGGGCCTTTTTTGCCTTCTCTTCGTAACCTGAATAGGTATGAACCACATACCAGTTTTTAGCCATTTAAACTCCATTCCCTACTGATAAAAAACCTTAACCATAAAGCCCCACAATGCGTCATAACCGAGCAGTATAATCGAGCAGATGCCTACCAAGACAGAAACCACACCGGTTGACAGCACAGTCTCTTTTCGATTCGGCCATACAACCTTACCTAATTCACTCAGAACTTCATTGACAAAATCGTTGATCTTTTGATTCAAAATAAAAACAATAAAAACAACTAAACCACCAAATACACCGATCACATCATAGATTGGAACGAGCCAGTCGGCGCCAAAACCTATCTCAAGCCAGACAAAGATGCTCGCGAACATCTCTCGCAACAGAAGCCAAACCAAAACCCCGCAGCCAAGATAGATTAAACTGATTGTCTTTTTGTTTCTTTGCATAATTCCTCTTCGTACGGCGTACCGTGTCAACCCTATCGCTGTACGCCGTACTCCGTACGCCGTACGCATTTTGCAGGGGAGACAGGAATCGAACCTGCAACCCCCGGTTTTGGAGACCGGTGCTCTGCCAATTGAGCTACTCCCCTAAAAAACAGTTTTTAGTGCTTAGTGTTTATACTATCCTGCCTTTCACTAAGTACTAAACACTACACACTACTAACTGCCCTTACTTTGTCTCCTTATGAGGCGTGTGTTTCCTACAAAAAGGGCAATACTTCTTAAACTCCAGGCGTTCCTGCGTGCGTTGTTTATTCCTCGTTGTAGAATAATTTCTTCTTTTACACTCTGAACATGCCATTTGTACTATGGTTCTCATCACTATCTCCCACTAATCTTTAATGAAATATATTATTCAATAACTTCAGCAACAACTCCGGCGCCGACTGTTCGGCCACCCTCTCTGATCGCAAATCTCAGTTCCTTCTCCATTGCGATCGGTGTGATCAACTCTATCTCTACTGTGATGTTATCGCCCGGCATCACCATCTCC
>JBDRGF010000161.1:0-6584 GCA_043818055.1 Pseudomonadota bacterium
AAAAAATCCCATAAAAATCTTGCACATAGCTCCTATTTCAGCTAAAGGTGTGCCCACTGTCGGAGGGGAGAGTGCTAAAAGAATTCACAAAAGGTGTGATCAGGGAGAATCCGGTCCTGGTATTGCTCTTGGGGCTTTGCCCGACGCTTGCGATCACCGTCTCTGTTAAGAACGCAGTCGGGATGGGTCTGGCCGCGACATTCGTCCTTCTTTTCTCAAACGTCATCATATCGCTTTTCGGCCGTTTTTTTCCGTCGAAGATCAGGATCCCCTGTTTTATAGTTGTGATAGCAACTTTCGTCACGATGGTCGAGATGCTCATGGGCGCGTATTTGCCCGCCCTCAACGAGTCGCTCGGAATATTTATCCCGCTCATCGTCGTCAACTGCATAATTTTGGGACGCGCCGAGGCGTTTGCATCGAGACATCCTGTTGTCCCGTCGATCTTCGATGCGCTGGGCATGGGTCTTGGATTTACGCTCGCGCTCATCGTGATATCTTTGATCCGGGAAATTCTCGGTTCGGGCAAAATCTGGGATATGACGATCGTATCGTTTTTCTCCGCTGACGGAAGCGTGCATCCGGCAAGCGTCATGGTGATGGCTCCCGGGGCGTTTGTATTGATAGGTTTGATCATTGCGTATATGAACCATCGTAAGGTCAGTAAATGACAAAATATATTCTACTATTTGTATCCATAGCTCTGATCAACAACTTTGTCCTGGCAAAGTATTTGGGTTTGTGTCCTTTCGTCGGCGTGTCGAAGAGGACGAAGCCGGCGATCGGCATGGGGATGGCTGTGATCTTCGTCATGACGATGGCAAGCATAGTGACCTGGTTCGTCTATAGATATCTTTTAGCGCCTACGAAAAATAACATCTTCTATATCTTCATGGGTGAGGGGAAGTCCCCCGCCGATTTCGATTTCACATTTTTACAGACCATCGTCTTTATATTGGTGATCGCGACCCTTGTGCAACTGGTCGAGATGTTTCTTATGAAGGTGATCCCTCTGCTCTACGAAGCGCTGGGCATATTTCTGCCGCTGATCACTACAAACTGCGCGGTGCTTGGCGTCGCGCTATTAAACATACGCGACTTTGGCGATATTTCATCCGGCGCAGAATCTTTTTTGATGACATTTTTACAAGGGTTTGGAGGGGGCGTCGGTTTCCTCCTCGTCCTCTTTTTGATGAGCGGTATAAGAGAAAGGCTCGATAGCGTGAGCGTGCCTCATGCTTTCAAAGGCCCTGCGATAGCTTTTATCTGCGCAGGCCTAATGGCACTGGCGTTCATGGGCTTTGCAGGGTTAGCACAGTAAAGGCAGTGTGTAGTGTCTAGTGCGTAGTGCGTAGTGATAAGATTACCCACTAAACACTATGCACTAAACACTAAGAACTGAATTTATGTTACCATCTATAATCATACTAGGCGGTTTGGGACTGCTCTTCGGGGTCGGGCTTTATATAGCCTCGAAACTTTTTCATGTCCCGATCGATCCGAGGGTCTCTAAAGTTGAATCGGCATTGCCCGGCGCAAATTGCGGCGCGTGCGGTCTTGCGGGATGTGGAGGCTTTGCCAGGGCGATAGTACATGGCTCTGCCGATATCGCTGGGTGTCTTCCGGGAGGCGAAGATGTGGTGCATGCGGTTGCAGCGATCATGGGGGTGGAGGCCGTAGCAGTAGAAAAAAATGTCGCGGTTCTCATGTGTCAGGGAAGGAATGTCAAAGAGAGGTTTGAGTACACAGGTATAAAAACCTGCAGGACGGCATCACTGATACATAATGGCCCCAGAGAATGTCTCTATGGCTGCGTCGGATATGGAGACTGTGCGAGCATATGCCCGTTCGATGCATTGCATATGGTCGATGGCTGGCCAGTAGTCGATGAACAAAAGTGCACAGCCTGCGGGAAATGCGTTGTCGTCTGTCCCAAAGATCTCTTCTCGCTGCATGGCATAAAGAGTTTTGTTCATGTGCGCTGCAAATCTCTCGATTCGGGGAAGGTGACAAGGAAGGCCTGTTCTCTGGGATGCATCGGATGCAAGCGTTGCGAGAAGGAGTGTCCCTTCGATGCAGTGCATGTGATAGATAATCTTGCAGTATTTGATTACGAAAAATGCACTTCATGCGGTAAATGTGTGAACGTCTGCCCGACAAAGACGATAACAAACGAAAGATCTTCAAGAAAAGAACTGGGAATTTTCCCACTGAAAAAGGAGAATGTGTAGTTGTAGGGGCAGGCTTAAAGTACTTGCCTGCGGGCGGCCACAGGGGGCCGCCCCTACACAGCTGATAGCTATTTATGACCACATTTGAACGAGGCGGCGTACATCCGCCGGAAAATAAGGAACTGAGCAGGGCTAAGCATCTTGAATCGATCGATGCCCCTGAATTCGTCTGCATACCGATGCTTCAACATATCGGTGCGCCCTCGAAGCCGATAGTCAACGTGGGGGATAAGGTTGTGAAGGGGCAGATGATCGCTGAGGCGGGAGGGTTTGTCTCTATTCCGCAACACGCTTCGGTCTCTGGCGTAGTCGAATCGATCGACATTAAACAAAATATATTGGGTAAAAAGGTCACTCACATCACGATCAAAAGTGATATTTCCGATGTGGCTACCTTGGAGGAGAAGCGCGATCCGATAAATGCCACGCCCGATGATCTTCGCAATTGGGTTTTAAACGCAGGCATCGTCGGCATGGGAGGGGCTGCATTTCCCACTCACGTCAAACTCACTCCCCCGAAGGGGAAGAAAATTGATACGCTCATCATCAACGGAGTCGAATGCGAGCCGTATCTCACCTCCGATCATGAGCTGATGATGGAGAAGGGGAAAGAGATATTGGTAGGGATTCGCCTCACGATGCGCATGCTCTCAGTCAATAAGGTTGTGATCGGCATAGAATCGAACAAACACGATTCCTATGAAAAGTTCGTATCTCTGACCGTCGAAGATGATAAGGTTGATATCGAGCTGCTCGATGTCAAATACCCGCAGGGTGGTGAAAAACAGCTGATCAAAGCGCTCACGGGACGTGAAGTTCCATCGGGAGGGCTTCCCTTCGATGTTGGTGTCATCGTTCATAACGTTTCTACAATGTACGCTATATGGGATGCCTGTGTGAGAGGAAGGGCGCTGATAGAACGAGTGGTTACTGTAACCGGCGATGCAGTGGAAAGGCCGGCGAATCTAATCGTTCCAATCGGCACCTCTATCAGGTATCTCTTGAATCGTCAGGGATTGAATACGGATGTCAAAAAGGTGATCGCCGGTGGACCGATGATGGGTGTTGCGATCGCGGATCTTGACCTTCCTATAACAAAAGGCTCAGGCGGGATTCTTGCGTTAAAAGAGTTGCCTGATACAAGGACGAGACCGTGCATACGCTGTGGAAAGTGCATCACAGTCTGTCCGATGGGTTTGATTCCCTGCGAGCTCGAATCAGCGATAGAATTTTCAAATTCAGAAAGATATAAGAATTTAAATGTACTTGATTGTATGGAATGCGGGAGCTGTGCTTATATATGTCCGGCCCGACGCCAGATCGTGCAGAGAATAAAAGAAGCAAAGGAAATGATAATGTTGGATAAAATAAAAGGTGAAAAGTGATTGGTGATAGTATGGATAAGAATATACAATCATTAAGGTTACAAGTTGGTCCTTCCCCGCATGTTGTTGGTGAGGATTCTGTTCCAAAAATAATGTGGACTGTCGTTGCCGCGCTTATACCCGCGCTCGTGGTTGCAACCGCCAATTTCGGCTGGTACTCTTTGCTGGTTGTTGGCTTGTCAGTGATGAGCGCAGTTGCGACTGAGGCAATCATCGTATATTTACGATCACCCGAGGCCGACCACCTATCAACTATCACAGATGGCTCTGCATTTCTGACCGGTATGCTGCTCGCTTTCACGCTCCCCCCCAATGTTCCTCTCTATCTCCCTGTGATAGGGAGTGCCTTTGCGATAGGAATTGCAAAACATGCCTTCGGTGGATTGGGCTGCAACATATGGAATCCCGCTCTGGCTGGTCGGGCATTTCTTCTGGCGGCGTATTCGAATTACATCGTCATGACGAAGTGGCCGATACTTCCACAGCTCTTCAGCGGAAATATCACGGGAGTCGATGCCGTGAGCGCCGCTACACCCTGCGCGCTGCTGCATTCCGCGCCCTTATCTTTTTTTAATAACTATTCGATTATGGACATCTTTTTCGGACGAATTCCCGGATCGATCGGCGAGACGTCGGCCTTCGCACTCATCCTTGGCGGGCTCTATCTCATATATAAAGGATACGTCAACTGGCGGATGCCGGCATCGTATATTTTAACAGTTGCAGCCTTCGTCATCCTCTTTCCGATAAGGGGTGTTGGAGGAGAGCTCCTCTGGTTCTGGGACGCTGCTTCGTGGACATGTGCCAATCCTCTGTATTTGAGGGTGCTTGCGCAGATATTCTCCGGAGGATTGATGCTCGGAGCCTTTTTCATGGCGACCGACATGGTGACATCTCCGCTCACAGGAAAGGGGCAGGTAATATTCGGAATCGGCTGCGGAATCTTAGTCGGAGTGATCAGATACTATGGTGGGTATCCCGAGGGTGTCTGTTATTCGATCCTCATCATGAACACGGTCGTATGGCTCATAGATAAATATACATCTCCAAAATTATTCGGCGAGGTGAAGAATGCCTGATTATTTCAAATTTCCATTCGTGCTCATATTGGTCTGTGTGATTGCCGCCTTAAGCTTGGCAGGCATTTACACGCTGACGTCGCCGCATAAAGAGGCGATGGAGGCCGATCAGATAACGAGTTCTCTAAAGGTGGTCTTTCCTGAGGCGAGCGAATTCAAGGAAATAAAAAGTCCTGAGACTGATTTTGCATATAGGCTGGCTAAAAATAGCACCGGAAATGTGATTGGATATGTAGTCGATGGCAGCGCTATAGGGTACTCGAGCGTCATCAGGGTTATGGTCGGTCTTGATGAAAAATTCGCAGTTCAGGGGATAAAGGTTATTTCCCAAAAGGAGACGCCGGGATTGGGGGATAAGATCGAAGAGGTAAAATCGTCAAAGACAATCTTCGGGATGATATTTGGAAAAAATCCCGATGAAGCTGGGCTCAAACCGTGGTTTCAGACACAGTTTGTGGGACTTACAGCACCGGTGAAAGTTGATAAGGACGGAGGAAGAGTAGAATCTATCACAGGGGCCACGATATCCTCAAGGGCTGTGTGCAATGCAGTGAATGATGCGATTGCTAAGCTCAAAAGGGAGTTGAAAGTTAGCAAGGAGTGATGATCAAATGCCAGGAGTAGGTGTTGCGTTCGACGAACGTTTTTTAAAACATGATATGGGGCGGTTCCATCCTGAATCCCCACGCAGGCTCATCTCTATCAAAGAGGTTTTGGATGGTGATGGGATCGGAAAACATCTTACTAAGTTGAATGTGCGTGCTGCTACAGAGGCCGAGCTCACTTCGGTGCATGATAAGGCATATGTTGAAAGGGTGAAATTGTCTGAGGGAGAAGAGGAAACATATTTTGATCCCGATACCACAGCCAACGCATTCACATGGGATGCCGCGCAATATGCCGCAGGTGCCACCATCGGCTGTGTTGAAAATGTAGTTGCAGGAAAAGTTTCAAGGGCATTTGCTTTGGTGAGGCCTCCCGGACACCACGCATGCCATGATAAAACGATGGGATTCTGTTTCTTCAATAATATTGCGATAGCTGCTGAATACGCGCTATCCAAGCTCGGTCTTGAGAGAATTGCCATAGTCGATTTCGATGTTCACCATGGAAATGGCACGCAGGATTTTTTTTATTCCAGGGACGATCTCTATTTTATTTCGACGCACAGGTTTCATTTCTTTCCCGGAAGTGGATCTCCAGACGAAAGGGGAGAGGGCGAAGGAAAAAATTTTAATTTGAACATCCCGATGGATGGTGGGAGTAACGATGATAAGTATAAAAAGGTGTTTGAAGAGAAGGTCTTTCCAGCAATAGAATCGTACAAGCCTGATTTGATAATGGTGAGCGCTGGGTACGATGCTCATATTGATGATTCTTTGGGTGGGATGAGAGTGACGACGGAAGGCTTTCGCTGGATGGCTCGTTTTCTCTCGACGATGTCGAACGAGTTTAGCAACGGAAGACTCGTCATGGTTTTGGAAGGTGGATATGATATAGTCGCTCTCAGAGAATCGGTTGAAGCGTCTCTGGAAGAGATGTACGAGGTGTAATAATGTAGGGGCGGTTCGTGAACCGCCCAATGACAATATAATGGAGGGATTAATCATGAAGAAAAAGATTTTAGTGTTTTTGTTCTGTACGATGATGATCTGTGTTTCCTGTAAAGGAAAGAAAGGAAGTGAAGTGATGAAAGATGAGACTCAAAGTTCAAAGAGTAGCTTTAGCGAACCGACTCAATCGACTGTGGATTCAAACAAAAAGTACACAGCCACTATCAAGACGGCGAAGGGAGCTATCGTCTGTGAACTCTTTGTGAGCGAAGCGCCGTTATCGGTGACTAATTTTGTCCAGCTCGCTCAGGGTGGATTTTATAACGGTTTGACATT
>JBDRGF010000162.1:0-34694 GCA_043818055.1 Pseudomonadota bacterium
TGCGGAGGGCTTCGACACCCGGATTACTCCGACCTGTCGCCTCCTTAGCTACATGTCGTATGGACAATTCACATGGTAAACTCCTTTCAGCTTACAAGTCTGACCAGATTTATCCTGGCGCACCATTCTGAGCGAAGCGAAGAATCTTGTAATTTCGAAAACATAGGATCCTTCGCTTCACTCAGGATGACACCTAAAAGCAATTGCGACACAGTCTCTTTGCTCAGGATGACAGGGAAGGTTTTTAGAGGCACCTTAATGGGAGTCCTGCAATTTTTTCAAGGCTCTCTAATAGGAACTCCGGCTTTTCCTTCGCAAGTTCGTCAAATGAAAATGGACCGCTGGCGACAGCTATCATCCGAAAACCATTTTGACGACATGCGATAATGTCCCGCGGCGTATCGCCAATGACAAATACTGCATCGTTTGGAATGGCTGTTTTCACAGCACTTTCAGCCTTTTGCTTTGCTATGGCGAGGATCTTATCACGTTCTTCACAATCGGAGGCAAACCCGCCGAACTCAAAATATTCATTTAACCCCGCGCGTTCGAGCTTGATGCGAGAACCCCTTTCAAGATTTCCTGTTGCAAGGGCCAGGATATTTCGTTCATCGGTTTTAAGATAATCGAGACATTCAAACACACCTTTCAACACATGATAATTTTCAGACTCTTTTACCTCCTGAGGAAGTAATCTTAAGTATTCTTCCAGAACCCGATCGACCTCTGATCGTGGCACATCATCCCTCTTCAAAAAGCCCTTTAGGATTTCCCGGACTATTATGGGATCAGTCTTGCCGTGCGGCATTATCGCGCTCATCACATCATCGACGCCATATAGGTTTTTGATAGCGCGCGTGAGCGATCTGTCACCTGCGTCCCCTGTCCAGACGAGCGTTCCATCTATGTCGAAAAGAAAGAGTCGATGCATATTCTCAGCTCTTTACAGTCGCGCGATTCCAAAGTCAAACTGAGATCGATTTAAAAGCATCGGTCGCCTAATCTGATTGTATTAATTAAAAAATTACAATTTCCTCGACAGGTGGGCTTTGAATTGGTAATTTGTTGATATGAAGAAGAAGAAGAAGATAGTTATGGCAAGACTTGTAAAACTCAAAGATGCTGATGACAGCTTCGATCTGGAATTCTGGCAAAAAGTTGGGGTGGCAGGTATTTTTGCCGCTATGTGGGAAATGGTTTACGAATACCATAAGTCAAAGGGGGATTATGACCGTTCACCGAGACTTCAAAGACATGTTGAAGTGCTTAAACGCCGTTAAAGCTAGATATTTATTGGTCGGGGCATATGCGGTATCTGCTTATACTGAGCCTCGTTATACAAAAGACCTGGATATTTGGGTTGATGCGAGCCCTGATAATGCAAAAAAAGTATACGAAGCACTGAAGATGTTTAAAGCACCGTTAATCAATGTTACTGAAAATGATTTTTCTGAACCCGGGCTTGTATATCAAATTGGAGTGGAACCTGTACGAATAGATATTCTTATGAGTATTTCTGGTGTCACCTTTGATTCTGCATGGAAACACAAGACAAGAGAATCTTTTGGAGATACTTTTGCTCATGTTATTGGCATGGATGATCTTATAAAAGCAAAGGAAGCTGCTTCCAGGCCAAAGGATAAAATTGATTTAAAACAGCTCAAGAAGAAAAAGACAATACAACTAAAATGATGGACAAATTGTCGTAAATTGGCTAATTAGCCGAGCTGAATTTAAAATATGGTGGCTGTAGTTCAGCGGTAGAGCGCCAGGTTGTGGTCCTGGTTGTCGTGGGTTCGAATCCCATCAGCCACCCCAGAATAAAAGAGAGACCCTTTGGGTCTCTCTTTTATTTTGGAATGACTTCGGGATTCGAAATGGACCGAAGGTCCAATGTTCGACGACCAACCTTCAGAATGGTTTATCCAATAGTTGAAGTGTCGGTGCGGTTTTGCACCGACGCCCCATCAGCCACCCCAGAAATAAGAAACCCTGTCGAAAGACGGGGTTTCTTGTTTCTGATGTGAATTATGGATTCGAAGTGGCCCCGAATGGCCAATGTTCGACGACCAACCTTCAGAATGGTTTATCCTATAAGTGACAACCCTGTTAGAGTAAGCCTCTGACGGGTTTTTGCTGTTTATGGAGACAGGAGATGGACCTGAAGCTTAAGTCTTCTAAAGGGGTCACCCATTTGTTGCCATAATCAGTTATTTTACTTGAACCGTTTCGTTAACCTCTAAAAAAGTTAATACAACTTTGGCGAATTCGGCAGGTGCTTCGTTAATCAAAGTGTGTGTTCCATTCTTAAATTGAACCAACCATGCTCCCGGAATGGTAGAAGCCAAGGTCTTTGAGCTTTCAACTCCTACAATGGTATCCCCGGTTCCAACTAAAAGCATAACAGGATTGGTGATGGAGGCTAGTTTGTTCAATGGGGTTTTCCAGTGGGTTGTAACTTCTATTTGTCGCAAAACAATGGGGTCGTCAGACACCTTACCCTTCAAGGTGTTGGCAACATTAGCTCCATCTGTTGAAGTTGCATAAATAATCGCCTTATTCACTCGTTGAGGATATTCAAGTAATAATTCTTGCGTGATAACGCTACCCATAGAGAAGCCAAGAACATTTGTTTTGTCCACTCCAAGAGCATCAAGAAGACCGATCACATCATCCGCAAACAAATTATATGTGAATTTTTCATCACCGGCTGTTGTGTATCCCAGACCTCTATTGTCCATAATGATCAACTGATACTTTTTTGATAACTCTCCGATGACTTCATGAGACCAGCTTTTCATTGTCCCACCCAGCCCCATGATCATGACAAGTGGTTTGCCTGAACCGATCAATTTATAACCTATTTCTATACCATTCGCATGAGTTTGATATATTGCATTGCCTTGATTATCTGAGCCGATTTTCTTGCCTGTTGGTTTGATATCTTGGTTTGATATACAAGAGCAGCTGATAGCCAATAATGCCAACAGTAAAAAAGATAGGTAGGTTATTTTTTTCATTATTCGTGTTCCCCTTATTGAAGTTCAGAATATTAAAATCGTCTAAGAATATCTATGTGATGATCATCTAATTTATTCAAATATCAGATTTGTTTGTCTTAAGCTATCATTTTCCGCGCAAGCAGTTCTCCTCCAAAGGCGGACAAATAAAATCGTCCAGCCAGCCACCCCAAAATAAAAGAGAGACCCTTTGGGTCTCTCTTTTATTTTGGAATGACTTCGGGATTCGAAGTGGCCCCGAAGGGCCAATGTTCGACGACCGAGGGCAAAGGATGAGCGAAGCGAATCAAGCCCGAGGAAGTGTCGAAGCAAGGCGAGACCGACCAACCACCAGAATGGTTTATCCAATGCTGAAGTGTCGGCGAGGGTTTGTTCGCCGACGCCCCACCGTGTCCTGAGGTTCTCGAAGGATCAGCCACCCCAGAAATTTTGCGACAGTAAAATTTTCCCGATATACGATACACGCTATTCGGAGTGCTGCAAAATTCGTATATTGTTCGTCGAGTAAAAGGCCTTTTTTACTTCCTCCTTGCCCACCGACGTTTTGGTGGCGAGCATTCTTCCATTTTCAAAGCACAAAGATGAAGTCATTGTAGGAAAGAATTGTAAGTTAGAATAATACAATGTATGTTGTCCGACATAATGACTTTGATTTGAAAGAAGGTGTGGATGAATTATGTAACTTTCGAAAAAAAATGTCTGGTTGTCGTATTTGCCATAATTATCTGTTGTATCGGTTGCGCTTCTTCAGACGATGATGACTTTGTTGTCGCCGCGGATCTGCAGGAAAGGAACGATGCGCTGAAATTGCTCTTCACCGAGAACATGTATAACACGATAACAGAAAAATCCCGCAACAATCTGGACTGCAGGGAATCCAACCGCGCGACCTTGGGCCTCTCTGATCTTCCGAACGGAGAGTGGTATTACACTTACGATAATTTGATCGCGGGAATGGCCAAGATGGAACAGTTCGCCAGCGAAGGGGATGACAATACGAACAAGCTTGAGATCGCCGCATTTCTTGCAAACATAGCACAGGAGACCGGCACAGGGATCGATCTTGACCCGACGTATGGAGGCCCCGGTTGTTTCATCCAGGAGGTCAATCAGTACGGCAGCACTGCTTACAACAGCTCAGCCTGTGGCATAGATTATACCTGCGCAGCGGCCGGATACATCGGAAGAGGCCCGCATCAGCTTTCATGGGATACCAACTATAAATCGTTCGGTGAGACGATGGGTGTCGGGTTAGAATATGTGACCGATCCCGACATTCTTACAAAGGACCACGAGATCGGCATTGCCGGATCGATATGGTTCTGGGGGCATGCGGAACATGCCAGCGGATGGCCCTCGAATATTCCCTATAAACCATCGGCCCACAACGTGATCGTCAGCAAATGGACTCCGACAGATCGCGATGTGACTTGCGGAAGAACACAGGCAGGCCTTGGCATCATAACCAACATTATCAACGGCGGCCTCGAATGCGGCAATAGATCTTCGGCTGTAGGACGCGAAAATGCTGCGAAACGCGTCACTTACTTCAACAATATTGCCGCAGTGATGGGAGTAACGGTGCCGGACGGCTGGGCCGACAATTGCACGGGACAGCAGGACTTTGAGGAATGCCCCTCGTACAGAAACCTGACCCCGACCACGCGATGCGGGCTCAGCTGGGCGGAGGCCCAATCGAAGTGCGGGACATACTGTCAATCCGATGTTGATTGTTCCAACGATGAGAAATGTTTCGCGAATCTCAGCAGAACCCCCTGCCCGAATTGATGAACGGTGAGTACAGAGACATCCCATCGACTGAAAATGATTGAATATTATAATACTCCTTTTTAACGATTTCACCGTTCCACCAATATCTAGATGGCCCTTTGATAATAAAAGAACCCGCTACGAGTCGTTTCTTTACGAGAACATCAGATATGCTGTTCGCTTCGTTTCTATCAACAGCGCTGATAGTTACCTGACAGTAATTGTTATCACTCATTTTTTTACCTCCCTGAGATTGCTAAAATAGTATTATTGAGTCTATCTATGAAATTTTCTTCAAACTTTGTTTTCAATAAACTTTCATATTGAGCAGCGGTATATCGATATGAAATTGCTGCTATAATTTTATCACCATCTTTGACACCATGAGCCTTTAGTTTTGGGGGAACTCTTTTCAAAGTAAAGGCCGTTTCTATGCGTTGATTTCGGAATGAAACAGCGTATTCAACTTGGTTATCAACTAGTCCCAAAATTGACAGAGGTGCAAACACGAATTTCCGGGCATTATTGGTCTTATAGCCCTCCATCAGACGTTCAACATCAATGTCACCAATGCATTCAATGGCCGATAAGCAAACATCACTTTTATGTGATGCACAGTCAGCTAGTAACTTGAGAATATATTCAGAATCAAAATTCATAAAAGTCAGACCAATTATGATGAGTTTTGGGTAGTCAATACCAGCTTTTCTGATAGCCTCAGCAGTATTTTCAAATAGCATCTTTTTAGCATACGATTCTTCTACACCTCTTCTTGCAATTGCATCCCGAGCGATTTTACAAAAATGATCGTTAACATCTATAGCCCAATATTGAACGCTCTTTCCTCTAGCCAATAAAGTGTCAATTATTGAAAAAGTTTTCGATGGATAGCCAGGTCCGAGATCTACGATGAGAATCGAATCATCCTTAAAATAATCTACAAGTCTCTCAGAGTTGTTTTTTATAAGAATCTCAGCTGGATCGTGAAATCTTGAGGTATATCTATCATCTCCCATCAGCTCTAAGTACAGTTTCCCCTGAGAATCTGTTAAATACAGGTTTTTGGGATTGTAGAAGTTCCATACACCAGGCCTCTCAGGATCAAGAACAAGATCTTCTAAAATATCTTTTTTGGTCAGATCGGTGGGAATTACCATGATGATCTGCTTACAGAAAATAAGAATAAGAGGCAAGTTGATTTCAGTTATACGGCTATTTCCATACACACAGTTCTATACGTAGCCGTTGAGCAGAAGGTGCGAAGCGGATTCTGTGATTACGGATACGGATCCCCGGAGGGGAAAATTGTCCATCCAGCCACCCCAGAAATAAGAAACCCTGTCGAAAGACAGGGTTTTTTGTTTCTGATGTGAATTATGGATTCGAAATGGACCGAAGGTTCAATGTTCGACGACCAACAACATATCGTTCACCGAAGACAAACAATTTAATACTGAAGTGTCCGATGTGAAATATCCAAAAAAACCTTTCTATACAATTTGCCTTTTTTTCAAAATACGGTAATTAACATGTACCTATGAAACCAAATTACGAAAAAATTGGAGTTAAAATCTCGATTCTTGGAAGCGGATTGCTTTCACTTAGCGCTGTCATAATGGCTTTAGTAGCTAAATCTCAAGCAATCTTATTGGATGGTTTATATACGTTCATCACTCTCGCAATGGCTTTTATTTCACTAAAAGTAATAAATTTAGTTGAAACTCCCGAAACAAAAACCAGACCCTTTGGCTATATGGCGCTCGAACCATTTCTCAATTTAACAAAAAGTTTGGTGATCTTGACCCTCTTAATTGTATTTCTTGTAACAAATATACAGGAGATATGCACTGGCGGAAGAATAATATCCCTTGATATGACAACTCTTTATATTTTCATATGCCTTATTATCTATGGCATCATAATATTATTTCTTAAAAATTACAAAAAAAGAACAAACTCAAGCATACTCGCGCTTGAGATAAAAAATTGGTATGTAGATGCATTGATCACGCTGGGAATCGCTATCTCTCTCATAATTGCCATGATCGTTCTCCGTATGGGTCATACGAAAATACTACCGTATATCGATCCTATAATTGTAATTGCACTGATCGTCGTATCTTTTCCTGTCCCTTTAAAAGCATTTTTGATTGCGCTTAAAAGGCTACTTTTAGTCTCTTCTGAAAATAGCATTGAGGTCGAAGCGAAAAATCAGATACGTGATCTCATATCTAAATACGGTTTGGTCGATACCAGAATCTGGGGACTCAAGAGCGGAAGGACTCATTACCTCTTTGTATATTCAGGTCTAAAAGAAGAGAATACGACAATCACACATCTCGATGAAATCAGGGCCGAGATATTCAAGGAGCTTTCAAAACTCTATCCAAAGTTTTGGGCAGACATCATGTTTACTTCAATCAATCCAGAAAATCCTTTTCCAATATCTAAAACTATTCCGGACAATGAAAAATAGCGAGATGAAGGACATGATGTGGAATTTATCTTGGCATGATTCCTAGAATGAAGTATATATTATATCATCAAATAAAAAACTTGGGGGGATGACCATGAAATCTATGAATAGAATAGTATGTGTTGGTGTGCTGTTGATGTACGTGCTGTTGGTGTCCGCATGCGGCAGCGGGAGCAGCAATGGTGGAGGCGGTACAGGAGCGACGCTCACCGGCACTGTCAACAACTTCACCGCAACATTGGCAGTAGAGAAGAAGTCCCTATTTGCTCAGATCAAGGATTTTTTCCTATCCAAGGCATCCGCCCAAACCGCTGGTATAACGGTTTCGGTGGGCAGTTTGTCGACCACGACGGATTCAAGCGGCCATTTTACACTCAGCGATATTCCGGAAGGTAGTTCGACCATCACGTTCACACAGGGTGGCAACAGCGCCACTTATACGTTGGCAGGCGTAGCTGCAGGAGAAACATTTACACTCAACGATATTGATATTGTTGGCTCAGCGGTATCAACTGCACACACCGGAACCTGGACGGGAATCATGACAATGAATATATTTACGGATACACCGGTAGATGTTGCGTTTACGTTAACAATAGCTGCCGGCGGGAATTCTATAAGCGGAAACATGTTCATAGACGAGGGAGGGTTAGGGGAAGTTGGCACATTTTCTGGAACTGAGACTGGAACAATACTAGATGCCAGATGGGCTAACACGGTTCCGGATAGTGAGGGCTGTATTTTATCAGGTCCTTTGACCGGCACCTTTGATGGAAACACCTTAACAGGAAACGAACCCATCGATGATGCAGGCAGTTGTCCCCTGCAGCCCGGGGATGATGATCCGGATAGCCATCCCTTCACACTTACCAAACAGTAGGTACGAACCGGATAGTAAAAAATATTAGCCAACAAAAATTGCCGCAGACAATTCTTCCTCCTTGCCCGCCGATATTTTGGTGGTGGGAATTTTCCATCATCACCCTCGTGCTTCTTCTACGATTTCTTCTTCAACAATCTTCTGTTCTCCGGCTCTTTGAGATAGTTGTTATTTGAGATGACAGGACGTTTGATTTCTTTTTCGAGTTTTTGCCTTGCGCCACCCGCAATATCTCCGCCTCGTTTCGCATCATGTTGCAGTTTCGGCATACCCTTCGAGTCCTCGACTTTTGTGATTTCCGTTGTAGCCCGCTCTCCTAACATGTTGAAAATAAGTTCGAGATCGTTCATGTGGTCGCGAAGATTTTGTCTGTCCAGTCCTTTGAAATCTTTGTATTCAGATGGCGTCATTCCAAAAGTCGCCTTCGAAATTTCGGCAGTCAAGATCGCGTAATCCCGCTCATCTTCTGCACCACGCTTATTCCATTCGTCAGTCAGCTCTTCGCGAATGGCAATCCCACGCATCCGCTTTTCTATCCAGTCATCGGAATATCCCTTTGCTTTGTAAAGTGCCCTTGTTCTTTTTGTTCCAAGCTCCGGATCCTCAATCTCCTGGATTCTTTCATATCCTACACTTGCGAGCCATCTCTTGAAGGGCTCTGCTTTCGGAGAAGGAATGGATTGAACTATGCGAAACATCGTCTCTGTATTAGCACAGTCCGTTTCGTAGAATTTGCTATCTGACGATGCTAATTTCAGTTGTACGATTTTATCGTACAACTCACCAAACCCTTCGTTTTCTTTGAGGTTTCGCTTTAAGTCTGACCAATAACGCCTTGGATTTGCACTTTCGGTCAGAACCTCAACAACATCAATCACCGAAAACCACCACTCCTTGTTGTGTATGGCCTTCCTCACCCGTTTTCCCTTGAATATCGCAATTTTTGTTTGCATGACAGCCTCCTCGTAACTTCCATATAATAAAATCATGCTCGCCGCAACTGAACTTATCTTTATTCGAAAGTAGTTATACTCATTTTTTCTCCCTGCCCGCCGACGTTTTGGTGGTGGCATTCATCCATGTTCGCAATAATCAATGCGGCTCTGAGATAATTAAACCCTTCTTATAATCTATCGTCACACTGAATTGCCTAAAATAATCCAAGCCAATCAAGTCTTTTATCCCCTAGCAACAATTTAACCCATTCAACCGATAATATAGATGTATGGCGATAAAACCAACATCACAGAATTTTACACCTCTTACAACTTATGGGGCAGCATCGCTAACTCTTCCCGTTAAAGCAGATACCACATCGCTAAAACTAGACGATATCGAAAATCTGAGTTTAGCTGATCTGCTACAAGGTTCTAACAACCCTTTGGCCAATAAATTGTTGGGAGATCTGAATGCAACTACATCGAGCCTTCCAATAAATACTGATGAAGTTCCCTATTATACAGAAAACATAACTGTTTCCGGCTGCGAATTAACTCTGTGCTGCCACATCTCAAGAGTAAATGGTGATTTAGTGGTGGTTGCCGATCTGCTGGGTAGTGATGATCTCTGTCATGATAATTCAGACAAAATCGAAAAGCTTCCAGGAAAATTTATTCTCTATAGTTCTGAATACGAAATCGTGGATAACAGCCTCATATTTTCAAATGTTAAAAGATATAACTCAGCCAGGCCTATTTCGGGGGCGTCACGCGCTTTAATTGAAAGAACCATTGATTTTATGAAAATAAATGGACATCTCGAGGGAGTTGAGCAAATCGTTGGAGGCTATATCCAAAACAGCACATTCCTTCATGAGTTCACACAGCAGTCCAATATGGCAAAATCTGGATTGCCAACAACGACAAAAGAAAAAAGAGTTAGAATTGTTGAGATGTATAACTGGATAGCCGAAAGAATGGGATTGAGTGATGAGAGAAGTTTTAGCATTAAAATCACCAGGGAACCTAGCCATAGAGCAGAAGGCGAAGGCACAACTCTATATGAAGAGAGATAATACAGATGGCACATACTCAATCTCAATCAGAAAAGACGATGATAATTCCGATTTGATTAACATCGATAGACTAGAGCACGAACAAGCTATGAGATATCGATCAAAAGCAATTGAAAGATACAACATCAAAAACCCAAACGAACATCGTTTGGATCATGTTATTCATGAAGATTTAATTTTCTGGGTAATGATTTCTTAATATATAAAATCAAAAACTTTTAAAGCAACTTTGTTGAACTACAATGTCATCCCCGTGAAAGAGACTTTTGGCGAACTAATCCCCCTCCTTGATAGAGGCTGTTGCCGAACTAAAATGTAGGGGCAACCCCCCGTGGTTGCCCTCTTATAAGGGCAGGCACAGGGGCCTGCCCCTACAAAAACATAAAAAAACAGACTTCAGCAACAGGCTCGAAAACGAGAATCAGTTTCTTTACCTTGACCCCTTCATTTCCTTCAGACAGAATCAACCAAAAGGAGGTTACCTTATGATGACATTTAAAAAATTAGTGTATTTCGTTTGCGCCTTTGCAGTTTTCTTTACATTAGCAAATAGCGCTATTGCTGGGAATGATAAGGAGCTGATTAAAATCTACGATGGCTATAATGTCGTAGCCAAGGCGGGAGATGTCGACAAGATGCTTGGCTTTAGAACATCTGAGATGGAAAAAGAAATTCGTGAGCAAATGAAAAAGCCGGAAGATCGCGACTATTTTATACTGATCGGACGGGCTCAGGTGCCGGAGTCATATGAAGTAGAGCATATCACCTGGTCGAAGAAAGGCAATGAAGCAGACCTGTACTTGCTGTGTCAGCTCCCCGCCATGAAAGAGATCAAACGCCCTCGCACGAAGATGGAGATGATGGTTTCCTTTAAAAAGGAGTCGGGCAAGTGGAAGATGGACATCATTCGTCCACTTGGAAACCCCAGTGAGATCAAAAGACCGAAAAATCTTACTTACAATGAGAGCGATGCCAAACAAGATGTGACTTTGGCATCCATCGCCGGTCGCATTGTAAGTCTGACATTCAAACCCGACCATACGCTGGTCATGGTAAGAGTGATGGACGAGGAGATCGCGGTATTCCTCCCTCCCAAGGAGACGCTCATAAAGGCCAAAGTCAACTTTGAAGAACTCGCCCCGTGGAAGATGCGCATCTTTACAGGCTATCCACACAAAACAGACAAGCTCAAATTCTTCGCCACTGGCGATCATCCGATGGAGTGAGAAAAGCGGTGAGAGTTATCTTCCTTCGTCACCCGACATTTTCTATCACGCTGCCAGGTTAAACTCTATGGTATCATAGGGAACTATAGGCGTCTTTACTTCACGGCCAGAGACTCTGGTTGTCTTGACTTCTAGAGCTCCAACTTCTTCGAAAAAGAGTATTACCTTGTTTAGATTGGATACGTCTATCTTGATTAACTTTGCCAATTCATAAATGGACTTTGGTTTGAAAACCAAGATGTATTTTAAGATGTAGATGTTTTTCACAAAACGATCAAAGTCGTTTTTGTTGTCGAAACTGATCTCATAGTGCGGTTCAGCTATTTTCTTCTTTTTAGCCCTCTTCATGGCCTTCTTGAAATTATCGAGAATTTCATCTGATGTCTTCAGGGATATAAGTAAGCGCTTCATATTTTCACCTCCATGTTTATTAAAACCAACTCTTTAAAATCCTTTATCAGCTTTTCTTCATTAACATAATCATAAGGCAATTCCTGATCGTTTAAGTGAATATGCGGACCCTTTGGATGATGATTGTCCATAAGGACTCGTTTACCGGTTTTTGGATCGGTCAATATCAGGCCGTATTTTATGCCTTGCGGATATCTTTCAGACTTACCCACCTGATAAATCTCCATTTCCAATACATACCGTCCATGCAAACGAGCTTTATGCCAGTAAACCAATTTAGCCTTCATATTGGTTGTAATATACCAATATATAGTGAAAATTGTCCAGCATTATATTAGGACACCCCCTAAAAGTTTATATTTTCTTCCTGTGGTGTCATTATAAAACAGATCAACTCAAATTCTTCCCTACCGGCGATGAACCGATGGAGTGAAAACGGTTGTAAAAGTTATCTCTGTCTTAAAAATCACAGCGTTTCGATGAAACTTTTTAAAAAGGGATCGATGATGAAGAGGCGATTATCGGTATCGTGGGATATCAGTGGTGAATTTTCCAAATCGGAATTTGCCCTCGAAAGTTCAGTCGCACTAAGCTCTGTGAGATTTTGCATTTGTTGTCCTGTTGCACTATCCAATCTTCCGGTTTTAGCGACCGCCTTGAGAAACTTTTTTTGATTTGCAGTGTATCCATATAATACGCTGTGGTACCGCCCGCGCTTGGATTGCGTCGCCGCCTCCAGAGCTACATCTATGTGTTCATTCGTAAGTTCAACATTGTTCATAGTATCGACTATCCACGCGCCCAGCTCATTGATATAATTTGGTATGTTGTTCATCCGGTCGGCCATATACTCCGCCACATCCTTTGATATATGAATATCGCTCATGGCGAAGCGTTCATTCATATAAGGCAGATATTCGCTCAATGGAATTTCATGAAGCTCTATGTCCTCACCAAAACCGAAAAACGGGAAACTCTTATCGTTGAACATCTTGTACAAAAGCCTCTGATTACTTCCCATCAAAACCACCGCGGACTTGTTGAGCTTTTGAATTTCTCTTCTGAGCAACGCCTGAACATCGCTCAATTCAGCAATTCCCTGAAACTCGTCTATTATGAGTGAAATTTCATATGAGGAGGCCATATCGCGCAATTCCTGAAACAGCGACATGAGATACGCCTCGGATTTCTCCCCGGGACATTTGTTCATCGACAGCTCAAACCCGCCCGGAATTTTTAATTTAAGTTTCGACATCAGCGATGCGATCAACTGCTTTGCCCGTTGCATCGGAATCTGTTCTTTAAGCGCCTGCTCGTAATGAGAATGAAAACGAAGGGCTACTTCAGAGAGCGATTCAACTTCATTCAGGTCAACATAGAGATGAAACGCATTGGGCACCTCGCCTCTGATCTTTCTGCTGCAAACATCGACCAGCGATGTCTTACCCATGCGCCTTAAACTGTAAATCACCACCCTCCCCGCCCGTTTCATGAGAGAGATAAGGCGCTGTTTTTCAGCCTCCCTGTCGCACATTTCCTCTTCAGTCAGTATCATATCGAATTTAAAGAGTTTTTTCATCATATGGGAGCTTTGTACACAAAAATGTGTATAAAGTCAAACGATTTTATACACAAATTTGTGTATAATATAGGTCGTATTTATACACAAGTTTGTGTATAAGTTATCCTATTGAGATATTTTTGTGGGAGGAATTTGACCCCGTCTGAAAAATTAATTCATTTTTTTGTCATGCCGGACTTGATCCGACATCCAGGATTAGCGCTATTTGCAAGGCTATTCTGAATCCCGTATCAAGTACGGGATGACGTCGTGAGTAAAGAAAAAAGCATTTAAATACGTTCTTTTATCTCTTGAACAATGTAAAACCAACTGCGTCCAAAGGTCAGTTATATTAAGGCACCCCCTAAAAATCTGTATTTTCTTCCTGTGGTGTCATTATTAAACAGATCAACTCAAATTCATTGCCACTGGTGATAAGCCGATGGAGTAAAAACGGTTGTAAAAGTTGTCTCCGTCTGAAAAATTCTTTTTTTTGAGAGCCCTCACTAATCACTATTGATACATTTTTAATGTAAAATTATTCTTCCTCGTAGATTATCAGTGCATCGTAATGAATAAAACGTTCACTCAATGCCGTTGAAAACTTAATGTCCACGATATTCTTGCCTTCGAGTTTTTTCAACTCTTCATTCAGCAATTGATCTATTGGTCCTCTTCTTGGTTGTATATTTGCACCTTCTACACATGACACCAATCTCGTCATTTTCATTCCCCCCCCCTTTTTTTTCTGGTTATTTCCCATAATCATAATTTAAAGTCTCTACGAAATATCCTTTAGCTCAATAACGCTTTTCACCAATCGGCACAGCCCCTACATGAGCCTATTTACTCATAAAACCTTTAAAGATAAATCTTATTGCATAGAATATTCCCCACATCATAGAAATAACAACCAAAGACCAGCTAATTAGATAACCAAAGAAGTCAGCACCAAAAGCTATCGAAACATTTTTGCTGAGATAGTCACGGCATACAATAAATGGAATAATAATAGTGGCAATACCTACTACCCTCTTAAACCCTCTTTCATAATTCACTTTATCACCAAGCCCTGAGGTAATGTCTTTTACAAAATAAGCCTCACACGCATTGACCAATGCATTGAACTCATCACCATATTCATCACGCTCCTTGAATACATCTTTACCAAATAGTTGCCAATAGAATTGGCCTAATTTAGCACTTGGGTCTTTGTCTATGCCTATAAAGTACACGCTATAAGCCATATTAAGCTTTTCTATGTAATCCAGAATATTTTGAATTTTGGACGTTCCCTCGCTTTTCCAAAACATTTCAATTTCATGAATAATCAAACGAATCTCATTACATTTATCTTTTACGATTTTTAGTCGTTTTGAATATGCATAAGCCTGATCGCGTACGGCCTTTTGATGTGATGTCTCATCATCTCTTTTTTTTCGATCTGCCCATTCAAACAATTGGAATCCTGGTGATCGAGTAGTTTGTATAGCATCTCGTAAATCATATACTTTTAGCAGAACTTTTCTCGACAAATCATAGCGATTTTTCCCATGCAATTCACTTTTCCATTTACGAAAACCAACAATACTAAAAATAGGAACAAGTATCGCAGAAATACCCACCGCTATATTATAAAATGATTCACTTGAAATAACACCCATAACTCCCCCTATATTCTAAGAGCCTTCTAAACTGAACTTTGAAAAAAACACATACCTTATTCAGGGCTTTAAGTTTAACATTTATATTAATCAAAGTAACTCTTTTCAAATTGAAAACCATGATGGTGAATGATTTAACAGCATCATATAAAAGAGTTATCTTCCTCCATCACCCAATATTTTCAAACTCTTGATTTTACAAGCATGAAAAGACTATTAAATTCCTGCTACACAACAAATGTTTTGTAACAAAAAATAGTATCAAATCTGACTAGCTGGGGGCTTTAGTGAGAGATCAACTCCCATTACCCTAATTCTATCGAGCCATTCTTCTGCTAATCCTAAGGTTGTCGCCTTTTGCCGTAATGTACTGACTATTTCAGTTACATTATTATAATGTTTTGGATTATTAAATTTCTTTCCTTTAAACCATAGAACACAATATATTCCATACTGTACCCTTTCTGATAGCATGTAAGTAGGTAATTGTTTAACAAATCCATGATCCAATTTTTCAGAGTGCGCATGTTTAAATTCGCAATGAACTGATTTTATTCCAATCCCCTTAATATTAGCACTAAACTTTACATCAAGATCACCGCGACCAGTTTTATTTTCAACACTAATTTTTATTCCCGCCAGTTCGGCAGATGATTTTAAAAAAGCAACTAAAGTAGCAACAACTTGAGGTTCTTCTTTTGGAGTTACACCATCATCCCTGTAGAAAATTTTAATTCTAGCAAGTTGATTGATATTGTCTTGTAAGCTTTGCAGCAGCAAATGAAGTTTTTGTCTAAAATTCTCTTCAGAATCATATTCAATTATTTGTAATTGTTGTTCTTTTGCAAGTATGTCTAGTAATTCAAATGGAGGAGTAGTTGACAATGTGTTTTTCTCTTTTTTTATCTGAACACCATCTACAATTGCATGCAACGCAATTAGATCTGGTCGCCAATATAGACCCAATAAAAGAGGAGAAATCGTATTCTTAAGTTCATTGCTTGAAATTACAATTTTATCGTCATTTCTTTGCAAGATCAATTGTTGGCTTTCTCCAAATAATTGAAAAATGTAATTTTTATATGCAAGCCTGAAAATAATTCCATTAATTGGCAATTTTGCCCAAAAAGAAAATCCAGTGCCTTGGCTAGAGATATCATTCCTTAAAAAATCGCGAGGAGTAATGCTTCCTTTAAAAATAGGTGAAACATCAAAAAAGTTATTGATTTGTTCTAATGGCACTGCATTAATCCAGGCTTGTTCGATTTTCCAATTCAAAAACTTAATTTTGAAAGTAAAATTTTGAGTTAAATCAAGACCAGAAGGTATTATGAACTGTTTCATTGATAAAGGAGCAGTGTCATCAATTCGTGCCAACAAAACAAATACCTTCATCAAAATAGGGTCCACTTTTAATGTAATTTGGAAATTTGGAGGATTAAAAATAATATTATTTGCCGCTTTATTGGTTAGGAAGATTTGGCCTAGTATCGTTGTAATAAACTCCCCTGAACCAAAATATGAATCATTATAAAAATTAATCTCAGATGATTTAAATCCTTCAGCATAATTTTCTGGGCTAATTAATTTCATTTTTTAAAAGAAAAGAGGTTTTAGGTTAAGATTTTTAGACAAGACATTAACAAATGTTTGATCCTTATATTCATAGCTTCTCCAAATACAATTACATAATATATCAACAAACTGGATGTTTAGAGAATGACTACTATATACTGGATGAACATCAAGTTGTGTTGATGAATCATTTTCAAACCAGAGCTTTGTTTTCAAATACTCTGTTAAACTATTACCGCTTTTGACTTTTACGGATTTCATATTAAAAAACTCAGTTCGGGGAGCACCTGTATCGAGAATTGCATCAAATTCATGTCGTTTGCCGTTTTCTGTCGTCAAAAATATTGAGAGAAAAATATAGCGTTCTTTCGTTTCAAATGTGGTCGTGTTTTGCATGTGATCTCCATCCTCCGGGAAATTGACATTCTCCTGTATATCTGAAGGCGCAATTCTTTCCCAGGGACGGGAGAGCAAATACTTCTTTATCATTCTTTGAGTGTCGTTCAACTACACCGTCTGCAACCCCACCATATTTATCAATCTTAAAGTCTGTGATCAGCAACCATTCATCCGGATAAGCCTTTTTCATTTCGTCCCATGTCATTTTTTGTCCCATTATACCCTCCTTTACCGTGATAGAAGACTATATAAAATTAATTGGAATATCAATGGATATATACCTGACCTTAGGACACAAATCAGTGATAATGGAAAATCAAGGCATTCAAGTGACTGTGTCGCAACTCGGATTTTGTAGCCGCAGGCTTTAGCCTGCGCATTATAACGCGGGCTAAAGCCCGCGGCTACATTGAAAAACCAATTACGACACAGTCTCCAAGTACGGGATGACATCGTGAGTGAGTAAACAAAAAAACTTTTAAATGCGTTTTATCCCTTAAACAATACATATCGTTTCTATCGCACTATGGCAGCAGTTTACACGACATGTAGTGGGATTCGACTGTTGGGGCTACTGATCCGGATACGGATGAAGTACCTACGATGAGTCCACTCTTTTTATTTAAGAGCAGAGTTTCGATTGAAGTCCTTCCAACATTCTGGGCGATCATCGTATTAGCATCGTTTGAGATGATTTTCCATTTCACAGCCATGCCCATCTCATCTTTGATTGTTAACACTTTTCTGCTGATCTCCATGATCGCATCCATATCCTTTGAGTTATCGATCACGCTGCTTTTCAGCTTTGTTACCTTCTCATCTGTGGAGAGCTTCGTATCCATCAGCGACGAGCACCTGAAGTTGTTTCCCGTTATCTGATTCGGCGCTGGCAGTTTTTTTGAGGCCGCCTCGGAAGAATGTGCAACGGTCACTAGTGAGACTAAAACCAACAACGCATAGAACTTTTTCATGTCTTCTCCTTGATATAATAATGTAGCGGTCGACCCATGTGTCGACCCGTTTTAAAGGGCAGACACAGGGGTTTGCCATAATTTCTTAAGTCTTTGACTTCCATCTTGGAAAGCCTTCCTTACTCTCTAAAAATATGGCGACTATCACTAGTTCCAATCAACCCTCAATACTCGTCGTAAGACAACCCGGCGGGCTCATGGCTGACTCGTCGTAGGCATTGGGATCACTTTCGAGCGCCTCCCATTCATTCATGAGATTTGTAATCTCTGCTTCCAATCCTGATGCGACACTTGAATCGAGATAATTCATTGGGCAGTAACTTAAAAAATCGGTGTTGTTATAGAGTTGAAGTTCAGTTCTTCCAAGATTTTCATCCCACATTCCAGCTTTTCCAATAGCATCACCCGCTGCAACAATAGTACCCACCGCCACTACAGGTGTCAGCACATGGTCTAAAAATAGTGACCAATCATTTGTATCCTGTGGAGTTATCGAAACAGTGTAGTCATTGCTATCTGATCTAAAATGCACATCAGCAATCACGCCATCAACAGGGGATATGATATCGCTACCAAACTTGAGATAAAATTCGAAGGTAGGATTTAACTGTGTTGCCGTCAGCACACCTCCAAATGGTAAAAATGGCTTTCTATCCTCATTTGCCAATATTGTTAAATCAAAATCACTGAAGTTTATAGCGAGATTTTTAAGAATTGGGTTCAGTGAAGCGGGCGTCACCCCACCGCTATCACCTCCACCACAGGAGGCACAAATCAAAACTGTTAAGAATGTCATACAAAAAATAGTTTTTTTAAAAATAGGCATAATGTTAACCTAACGTAATTAGCTCAACTTGTCAGCTAGATATTCTAATCTCAGATCGATAATCTTCAAACCAAAGTTTAACCTACCTTTTTTAGAGGAGGTTTTTAGAGATTTCCATATTTCAATAATTCAACTATTCTTCAACCCAAGAATCCACGCTACTTTATCTACTTTTGGCGATTTGTAAGTTTTGAATTTCTTGAGTAACTCTTCAGGACTCTCATCGATCAACACCCTTGCCATATCAACTGACCTGACAAAATTCTGATCAACAGCTTCATTTAGAAATTTTATGATATGATCATAATATCCAGAGACATTAAGAATACCGCAGGGTTTGCTGTGGATGCCGAGTTGCGCCCACGTCAAAACTTCAAAGAACTCTTCGATTGTGCCCAGTCCTCCCGGAAGCGCGATGAACGCATCGGAAAGCTCTGCCATCAGCGCTTTGCGCTCATGCATCGAATCGACAACTCTCAAATCTGACAACTCTTTATAAGCAACCTCTTTTTGGGCAAGCGCCTTTGGAATCACACCGATCACCTCGCCACCCTGTTCAAATACAACGCGAGCGATCTTGCCCATAGTACCGACATCTCCGCCGCCATAGACGAGCCCCATATTATTTTTTACCAAAAGATTTCCCAGACGTTCGGCCATTTCAAGATACTGCGGCCTTTTCCCGGGACTCGATCCGCAAAACACACAAACTCGTTTCATGTTTATTCTCCTTTTGAATGTGATCTATATACACAGCGCGGCCATAATGTAGCGGCGGGTTTGAAACCCGCCACTACAAAACCGTTGAAGAAACCGCAATCTACAACAGCGCTGAGCATATCAAACCGGAAATATCTTACAAGCAGTTATAGTGGCGGGGAAAGGGGCATAATCAGGGATTGAGATAGCTATTATCCTGTTATCGAGGTGTGCTGTTTTCCACAGTCCAAGGTTCATCAAACTTTCTTTTTAATATCCCGTCTTTCCCTGGCTTTGTTTTTTGTGCGGTTTTATCTCCTGTGAAGCGAGAAGCTTTGAAATATCGCTCATGAGGGCTGAATACTGTTGTTCAATTCCTCTGACTGTTTCGTTCATGATATAATTGTATTTGTTTTCTGCTTCGTATGTCGTGCCAGTTATACAGACCAAATCTATTTTTATTGGAGCGGTTTTTTTCATCAACAGCAGTGCGAAATTTTTCATATCCCGTATTTCCATGGTGATCGTTGCGCCTACCTCGACATGTGTTGTGATGGAAGATGCTTTTTTTACATCTCGCGTTGTGAACATCATCTCAATTTTGGGAATGAGGTAATAATCGATACTCTTCTTGTCAGCAGGTGAAATCGCTTCATAATAATCAAATGGACCCCGGACTTTGAAACCCTTTGCAAAAAGAAGTTCAGCTATATCTCTTCGCAACTTTGTCCCCATGTTGGTAAATTGCGCAAAACTGTACCAAAACATTTTATCACCGGCTTGATCAATCTTTCCAAAAAGAGATAATTCATCCCTCCATAATTGATCCGGTGTTTCACTTGGTGTAGGAGTGATCTTTGCCACCGCAAAACTAACCCCTTGTGAACCGGGCGCCTTCTGGGCGAGTGGCTTATAAGCAAAAGTCGCCACATAGGGTTCAACCTTTTCCATGAATGATGGTGTAACGGGCGCTTGAGTCTCTTTTTTGAGAGCTTTTATCTCTTCAGGGTCGAGCATTTTTGCCATCGAAGCCATAAGATCGGGATACTGTTTCTCAAGCCCCCGGGCTACATCATTCATCACTTCTGGTTTTAAATCGACTGAAGCGATATTTTTCAGCACTTTTTCATCGTCGATGGTTTTAATAACGCTGGGATCTTGCCAGTTTATCTGATTTATCTTGTTCCAGAAAGAGGGATCTTTACATTCAAGACTCGTAATGAGCGGGAAGGGAATACTGCTTGACCAGATGATTTCGTGCGTCGCAACATCTTCGAGTTTCAGCGTGATTTTGCCTTTGACCTCAACTTTCACATCATTCAAACGATAGACCGGTGGCGTGCTGGTCACAAGCTCAACCGTTGGCACCAAGAGCAGATCGATGGTTTTTCTCTGCGATTTTGAAATCTTCTTCGACGTAAAAGGACCTTTCACACTAAACCCTTTTGCCTTAAGAATTTCAGAGAGGTCATCTTTGATAGCCTGATCTAAGCTAACAAATTCAGGGGAATTATACCACATATCCTGCATGCCGGACTTATACTCCGCTTTTCCTACCGCAATAGTCAGACCGGCTGAATCCGGTGGGTTCTGAAAATCAGGCTTATATTGAAAGTTCGCCACATACTTCGCTGACTGGGCAACAGGTGAAATAAACAGGATAACGCACACCAGGCTGACTAAATACTTTTTTGTCATATGTCCCCCTAACAGGTTTAGGATTCTTGGTTGGTTAAATCTATCACAAACACTTTTATGAGTCATTTGTTGTTTTTTTCAAGCCGCTTCGAAAGCAGCATCGGAAACCTTTGTTCCCGGATGATAAATATATTGGATTCTATTGGTATAAGTGATATGAAGGCTTTAAAATTGTCTGTATCAGATGCCTAAGGGGGGAGACATATGAGTATTTCTCGAAATTTTTCATTGGTTGCATCTCTTGCGCTAATCATCGCTGGATCTGTAACACCGACGTATGGTAAGAGTGTTGCCACCTCTCAGATTGCAACTGAGGCTGAAATTGTAAATCAAATGGGGTGGGAAGAGAAGGAGAGCTCTGGCGGTCGAGTCTATCCATCGATTACCTCCCCCTCAGAAGAGATCAATGTCCGTGCTTATAGCGACACCGATAAACCGATTGCCTCTTATAAAACTTTTAATTTTGACTACACCAGCGAGACTAACCCGCTTCTGGAAAAAGAGCTTTTCAGACAGTTGGAAAAAGTCTTGCAGGCGCATGGGATGACACGCGTTGAAAAAAATCCGCAAGTTTTGATCACCATGAATTTCTTTGTCGGTAAAAGGGAACAGTACACTCCGCCGACCACGATCATCACTACGAAAACGAAGTATGTCTGGAACGCCCTCTCACTCGGCTGGAATGTAGGAGGTTTCAGCTCTGCGGTGCCTATCATAAGTTCGACCACCACACCTGGCCATACAACAACCAGCTATTACAGCAATATCCGTCTCAATTTCCTGAACTACTCCAAGTTGGTGGGAGGTGCTAAGTCCAAGACACCGCCACTCATCTGGCTCGGCGAAGCCGAACATCAAGGGTTTAATTCGGATGTCCGGGGTATCGCACCGGTTATCTTCGGCGAGCTCATGGAGCAGTTCTCGGATCAAGCCACCAAGGCTTCAAAATGTTATGTGCGCCGTTTTCGTTACGGCGGACTGGGACTCGGATTTGATTCTTCCGACTGGCGCATAATCCGTTATGTAGAACCCTCGTCGGTGGCGGCAGCACACGGTATAAAACCGGGAGATGTCCTGATGAAAGTCAATGGCAAGAAAGCAAAAAAATCTTATACCTTTTCGGATTATCCAGAGAACTCCAAGGATCCATATCTTAGGTTCGTCTTATCCAACAAAGGAGTCGCGGATGTTGAACTGGTGATCAAGTCGGCTGAGACAGGGAAAAAAGTTACGCTTAAGGTGAGACCTCGCAGTGAGGATCGCTACATTGATGTTGATTCAACCGGCGCCCCTCTTCAGGGGCTATGAATTTACCCAGCCAATCCATCGGCCGCAAGGCAATCGAATGGAATCATAAAATGAAAGCGCCTCACCCGGTTTCAATACACTTATGGCAGAACCTCTGATGCCATGAACAACTTTTAGATATTGATGATGCAATGTTGTCAGCACTGTGGAGCGTTCTTCCATCACTGTTGTTAAGGGGGGTAATCCAAAGTGTCTTTCAAGCAGTGAACTAGCAATCTGGGTTTGTATTTTTTTAATCCATCCCATATTACAACTGTCGGCAGTTTTCTGGATTTGTTGCTTACAGAAAAGGCCAAAATCCGACACTCGATTTCACCATACTTTCCTCCCTCCCTTGAGGAGGCTGTTGCCGAACTTAAATGTAGGGGTCGACCCATGTGTCGACCCGTTTTAGAGGGCTGACACATGGGTCAGCCCCTACAAAAATATTAAAAAACGACTTCGGCAACAGCCTCGTCAAGGGAGAGGGGCAAAGAGGTATCGGATTGTGAAAGGGTTTTAATCTGAGCGTTATATCACTATAGCGTTTAGAACCATGATATTTATTAAATTGTTACAAGGAATTGTTCCGATCATTATTTTTTATACATTTCGATTTGTCCGTTTCCAACGCTTAATACAATACTTCCGTCACCTGTGCCAAGCGTGCCAATAAACTGAGTGCTTGAAACTTGCTGGTTTGTGAAGGTCAGGCCGGCATTGTTTATCGTTCCATTCACAACAGATGCAGTGAGGTTTGCGTTCGTAGTATCCGGCAGAGTCAGATCGATATCGCCGTCTCCCACGGCGATTGATACAGCACAATTATCGTTGAGTATGAGGTCTGAATTAACAGTGCCATTTAAAAGATTTATATCCACCGACGTAGTCACAGATTGCAGAGTAATATTTCCATTGACCAGAGTAATGACGTAGTTAAAATTATTGGGCACAACGATATCAAAGTTAACTTCGTAACTCCTGCTATCACTTGTAGGATGAGCAACCTCATACCTGATGTTGCCCGCATTATTATCTACCGTGACAGTAATATCTGAAATATGCGATTGTGCATCGCTGTCGCTTATTTTGCTTGTTACCTTTTTTGAGATGGAACAAGTGAGAGCATCTGTCGTATCTGAACCGGTAATAACTATATTTCCATTGGTATCTTCAACGATGAGTTCAGTTTGTGTCGTCAGGGTGAGAGTATCTGAATCGTCCTCTTCATAAATAAATGAGGAGCTGGAATCTCCACCACAACCAGAGGTGAGAAAAAATAATAAAGCCAAAAAGAAACACCGTTTCATCTCTTCTCCTGTTACCATTGTCGCATTAGAAACGTCGGGAGATTATTAAAAAGACTACTGATCGACTCTGGCACCCACCTTAAATTCCACAGTACCACCCGGCGCGTTGTCGCGCTTGATGTTGCATATCTCGCTATTTTGACATGTCGGCGCTGTTGTGAGAGCCGGGCAGACAGGATCTCCTTCCAGTGCCGTACAAATTGTGCATCCATTTGGATAGACGCCTGGAGTACCGACATTGGTATTTAGCGCACCGCTGGGTCCCACAGTTGTGATAGCGGTGGATGTGCCGTAATACCATCCAGAACCTAATTCAATTGAAAGCGCGTAATTAACTCCGTTCACGCCACTGATATCCACAACCTCCTGCGTCGTGTCTATCGGATTCAGTGTGAACTCGCCTTGAGTCCATCCTGTAGGAAATTCCGTGGTGTTGCATGTTGCAAAACCGCCGATTCCGAATCCGCCGGACATGCATTCGTTGTCAGGGTTAGGAACGGTTACAGATGCGTTGGTGCCTCCCGCTGCATCGAGAGTAACAAGGCATTTTCCCGCACCATCGACACCGGCCTGGTAATCCGTACACCAGCCTGCAGCAGAGAGTTCCTCGGCAGTGAGAAGATTGTTAACATCAGCACAAGCGCCACCCGCTGCGGCTGTGACAAATCCGATTATCACCGCTGCGGCAGTTGTGTTCGTAAGTTTTAACAGGGTGACCGTTGTGCTGGGTGTGTTGCCGCCGCTGCTGTTGCCGCAGCTGACAAAGTGAAACGAAAATATTGTCACCATAATTGCAACTAAAACTACACTAAAACTAATAAGACCAGTTTTTTTTCTATTCATATCCCCCCCTAATTTGTTTGACGACATATATCAGACTGAGATGTTTTTTACAATTATATAGTCTAAGATTTGCGATGATGTGCCCGCCAACGGTGGGAGAAATTCATGACGAGATAGTAGATGGGTTGCGACCGGTTTGCCCAGGCGCGCTTCAGAATCGAGCGCCACGAGTAGAACCGCTTTGGAAAGCGAAGGTGAATCGATTCGATCTCCTCCTTGGTCATCGTCGGATGATGGCACACCAGATTCGCGCCTGTGTAGTGCTCCCAGTTGAAATCGAAGATCCGTTTTTCGCGTAAAGCCTCATCGAAAAAAGCGGTTCCCGGGAAGGGAGTCATGATTCCGGTGTTCACGATCGCGAGGCGATTGCGCACTGCAAAATCATACACTCCGTTGAGCGTCTCCCTGGTATCCTGATCAAAGCCGAACATAAAAGCGCCTATCAGATTGATCCCCGCCCGCGTGATCTTGCGGATGTGGGCATCGTAATTCTTGACCTTGTTGAATGATTTATTTGCTATGTTGAGAGTCTCCTGATCGATCGACTCGATTCCGACAAATAGACTGATACAGCCGGATTTGACGGCGAGCTTCAGCAGCTTTTCGTCGCACGCGATCATCTCCAGTGAGCCCTGCGACCCCCATTTGATTTTCAGAGGAATAAGCGCCTCAAAAAGTTTGTAGGCGTATTCTCTCGTGAGGAAGATGTTGTCATCCACAAAAAAGAAGATGCGCGAGGGAAAGCGTTTGATCTCCTCGACGACATGTTCGACGGGACGCGTTCGATGCTTGCTGCCATACATTTTTGTCACCGTGCAAAAATTACAGCCGAGCGGGCAGCCCCGGCTGGTCTGCAGCACCTGCGTATTGAGCGTGGTTCTCCCCTTTAGGAAGAGGTCCTTGCGGGGCATCGGCAAATTCTTTAGATCGATAAATGAGTCCGTGCGATAAACCGGCATCAGCGCCCCTGCTTGAAAATCCGCCATGACCTGAGGCCACACTGACTCGGCCTCGTTGACGACCACGGCATCAAAATGTTGAGAACACTCTCCGACCATGAACGAGGAGTGACTTCCTCCGCAGATGGTCGGAATGCCTCTCTTGCGGAAATGATCCGCGAGCTGATATCCACGCGTCGCCTGGCAGGTCATCATAGTAATGCCAACGAGGTCCGCGGTTTCGTTCATATCCAGCCGCTCAAAAGTCTCTTCCACGATCCTGATCTCGTCGAAAAAGGGCGTGGCCAGTCCCGCCACCATCGCAAGGCTGAGGTGATGCGCGTATTTCCCCTTTGCCTTTTGTACTTCGAGGCTTGCAGGTGCGATGAGTAAAAGTTTTTTTGGTTGCTTCATTCGGTTCACTTTCAAAAGTTCCGCATTGCCACCAATCGATCGAAGTGCCCACTATCACAATTGCTGCGAAGGTGGAAAGAAAAAGTTTTGCAACGCCATTGACATCGAATGTAGCTTGAGGAAATGACAGTTTCCTGAATAGTCACTTTATTTTGTTATATTACTAGCTTGATATTCTCACTTCATACCAATATCATGCGCAATTGATATGAAGATCATCTATTCAGAAAAACAACAGCTTCATTCTCCACGAAGAGAGTGGAACTTTGGCCGCAGCGTGCCTAATCCTGAACAAACAAAACGGCTTGAACTTATTTTAGCAAGTTTGAAAAAAGCAGGGTTCTCAGATTGTATCACAAAAACTAAACAATATCCGATGTCGCATATCCTGAAAATTCACGACAAGAGGATGGTCAGACATATAAAGTCCTGTGCTGATCTAAATGAAGGTGAGGCGGTGCACGCCCATATATTCCCCTATAGAGTTTACGATCCACATCCAAAAACCAATTTAAAACTAGCCGGATATTTTTGTTTTGATGTCGGCACTCAGATCGTCAAGCACACCTTCGATGCCGCTAAATCCGCTGTGGATTGCGCAGTTCATGCTTCTGAGCTTATCCTGAATGGAAAGGAAAAGATTGTCTTCGCCCTCACCCGCCCACCGGGACATCATGCCGACACCGCTATGTATGGGGGGTATTGCTACTTCAACAACGCAGCCATAGCTGCTGAAAACCTTTCTCACCATGGCAAAGTTGCTATTGTAGATCTCGATTTTCATCATGGAAATGGAAGCCAGAGCATCTTTTATGAAATTCCAAACGTCTATTTTATTTCGATTCATGGAGACCCCGCAAACCACTACCCATACTTTTCAGGTTTCAGAAGCGAGAAAGGATGTGGGCCCGGAGAGGGATCAAACCTCAACATTCCTCTGCCAAATGGCATTGGTGATGCTGAATACAGAAAAGAGCTGCAGAAGATCTGCAAAATTCTATCAAAATGGAAACCCGACTATCTTATAGTCTCCATGGGGTTTGACACATTCAAAAGAGATCCACTAGGCGATTTCAATTTAACTTCCGGCTTTTACAAGGAGATCGCGGAAATGATGACAGGTTTGAACATCCCGCTATTAGTTTGTCTGGAAGGTGGATATGCTGCGAAATATCTTGGAACTAACGTAGTCAATTTCTGTGAAGGTCTTGCCCTGTCTGAAAAACGGGAAATTTCATCATAATCTCTTCACCCAGATATTCATATCTTCATAACTGCCCAAAATATCACAGTTGTTTATAAGACGACCGGAATATTCATAACCGAGCCTAAAAAAGACTCTGTTCATACTGACGCTCTTCGCCCTCGACAACGTATAGGCTGTTGAAATTTTTCTTTTCTTAAGATCCTTCTCAAGCGCACTTAAAATATGCTGCATCAGACCTTTCCCCTGCGCTTTAGGAATGGTAGCGCAATCGGTCATCTCAGCATTAGAATATTTATCGTTAATTTCCGCACTTGCCACTGCCAACGCATCTCCATTTAGAACAGCCATTTTGTAGAGCACATTTCTGTCCATTGTGGATTTTATATAATCAGGATTGGTCAGGGGAGAGGGATATGTGGCGAAAATATTTCTATAGATAAAAGTCAATTGTGGTATGTGCTTATAATCAGCAGTTACAATCTTAACGCCCGGATACATTTTTTTTAATGTTTTTTTCTCTGTATTGAATATCAGTTCTTCAATAAGTTCAGATTCTTCCATCAAACTTGAGCTTATCGCCCTCTTTTTAGATGAAAATCTGGACAAAACATATGCATCCTCACCATTAAAATAATACCGAAGCACGCCCTCCAAAACATAGCCATGAGAGAGAAATTTCTGAAAATCTTTCTTTCTGGCTTTAAAAAATATCTTATCAAAATTATTATGCAGGGCGAGCCAAAGCAGACGCTTTGTCAAAGCCGAGAAGTCAGTGGCCTGATAATCCAGAACCTTGAGTCGCTTATTATAGTAATCAAAAAAAACGTTAACCGTACATCCTTTAACACTAATCTGAAAATCCAGGCCATAAACTGTTCCAATCACCGTCGTAGAGACCCCCTTATCCAAATTAAAATGAACAAGGCCCATATCCTTTTCCGTCGGTTTTAGGGAGGTCCATTCATCTGAGACAATTTCGGCATTTTTTGATATCTGAGAATCGTTCAGGAGCTCCCCTATATCTTCCCTGGTTACAATAGTTCTGTTAGATCTGGTTTTAATAACTCTCTTTTTTGATTTCAGCTGTATTTTTTTCATGTTTATCAATGTCTCAACTTTATACTCACATGTCAAATCGTTACATTCTCAGTCCTGGTGTCTGGAACCTCTTGACTTTTAATCAGATTTGGCCTACAGAGGCACCTCTGGATGTTGATTTGAAATGATTTGTTGAGATTGTATTGAGCTTTATCTTCTCCCTTTCTATTTTAAATCACAGAAAAGGGTAACGATTACAACATATTGCGGCATTAAAGGAGGCAGGCGGTTATGGTTAAAGATACAAAATATGAATTAGGAAAAGATGCTCTCTCTTACTGTGGAAAATGCAAGATGCCTTTGGCCCATACAATTACCAAGTTAACTGCCAAGGGTGGTGTCGATCGTTGCGAATGCAATACCTGTAAGACATCTCACAAATATAGAGATCCAGATAAACCCGTAAAAGCCAAGGGTTCAACTAAGAGAGCCACAAAAGCGACAATTTCCAATGAGGCAACCTGGAATGAAGCCATTTCGAAGGCAAAGGGATCTTTTAAATTATACGAAATGTCCGCCAAGTTTGCTGCTGGGGATCTTATGGAACACTCTATGTTTGGCAAGGGTGTCGTAAAAGAGCTTATCGGATATAATAAACTCATAGTTATCTTCGAAAAATCCGAAAAGCTTTTAGTCCACAATCGTGAGTAATTTTTGGTGCTGATCACCCATATATAATCTAATTTCCAAATTCATCAGATAATCTTCATATAAACTAATAATAATTAACGCTGTGTTCGAGTTTTTTTCGTAACATATTGATTTTTGTAGGGGCGAACCCATGTGTTCGCCCGCAATCTTTTCGGGCAGACACGCGGGTCTGCCCCTACAAAAATTAGCACACAGCGTTAATTATTAAGCCTATGTTTCAGAGAGGCAGCTTGTCGTTGTCGTCGGGGTCAGCGCGGATGAAAAATCTATGGAGTTGGCACTCTCACCATCGATTACTTTGAGCGTGTAATTGTCATCCTGATTGAGAGTTGCAACATCCGCTCCGAATGAAGTCACACAATCGACTAGCGGCACATACTTCGACGTCACTACACTTGTGCCGATCTCAACACAGCGATTAGAATCAGGGCTGTTTTTTATGCCTGCGACATCTGCGGGTGTATTTGGAAAAATATTTGCAGACCAGGATTGATACCAGAGGTGGCTTCCGTTTGATCTCATCCGCTCAATGTATTTGTTGGGATCCTGCACGCGCACCTGTATCGCTTCAAATTCAGCGGGAATAGCCGAAAGCGTGCCGGTGTATGCGGCGATGTTCACACCACTCCCCTCGCCCCGACCTGAATAATAAGCGGGAGACCCGGTGCCGATGAACAGAAATTCGTCGTTAGCAACATCCTTGATACCTGTATAAAGCCAGTTCGAATCGAGCGATAAAAAATACTGCTCATTTCCAGCAGCACCATCGTTTACAGTCCACCACATACCGCCAGTTCCACTCGAATAGTAACTCGAAAAATTCACAGTCTCGGGAATACCCCATGAGGCGTACCACGGAATTGCAGAAGAAATATTGACATCCCCACCCTGCACAGTTTTGCATTCAGCGATATTCGTGATCTGACCTACCATCGAATCGAAGAAACAGGGATCGACGCCAAAATTTACATACCTGCCGGCCGTTGTTGAAGTCGTCGCACATGCTGTGGGATTGGCCAGCATCGTGGGCTTGATAAACTTGGTCGTTCCGACTGAGCCTGTATTACAATCCGCACAGTCGAAACAGGTGCCATCATCCAAAAAGGCGGTCGTGCATTCACTGTTGTAATCGAGGCCCCACAATCTCATGAGGATTTCCCCGGTGGAGCTATCTCCACCGCCCGTTGCCGTGATATTTGGGCAACCTGTATAGTCCGCAGCGCAGGTTCCGGAGAGCGTCTTTCCAAAGATCACCGCGAGACTTCCATTTACACCGCCGGTCTTGAGGCCCGCAGGGATCGCATCGTTAAGGTCTTTGCCAAAGGTGGCGTAGACAGCTGCATCTGTGTTTGAAGAGCTGGAACTGCTTGAACCGCATCCAGGAAAAAACGAGATCGTGACCAGGACAAACAACAACTCAAAAATTCGTACTTTTTTCCTCATATCCCCCCCTTTTTTTGATATTTGGAAAATATCAATTCAGGGCTACTCTGTCGAGCTAATATTTCTGGAGGTTGTCCGAAAATATCATGTTTTGCTTTTTGTAGGGGCAGCCCCCTGTGGCTGCCCGGGTTTTAACGGGTCGGCACAGGGGGCAGCCCCCTACATTAATACATTTTCGGATAGCCTTTGATCATGTTTGACGGGAATGGAAAAAGGGAATAATCATGATATCCCATTAAAGGAGCGTTATGACGAAAGATAAATTCACAAAGTATCCGCATATGAAGAACCTCGACGAGATGACGAGCATTTATAATCTCGACGAAGTCATAGTCACTGAGAAGGTGCACGGCAGTTCGATGAGGATCGGCATGATCGATGGGGCATTGAGAATCGGAGGCAGGCGCTTAGAGTTTACAAATATCAGTCCTGAATCAAAAGATGGACAGGGGTTTGTCTCATGGGTGATCGATACAGGCCTCAATCAGCGCTTGCAGGAAAAGTTCAGCGATCATGATATCACCTTCTACGGAGAGTGGTTCGGCAGTGGAACTCCCAAAAGGGGATGGCCAAAGATTCAAAAAGGGATCCGTTACATCGATGGCAACGATTTTCGCGTCTTCGATGTTAAGCTCGATGGAAAGTATCTCGCTCAGGATGAGGTCGAAAAATATGCGACCATGGTCGGACTCAAAACTTTGCCGGTTCTGTATCGCGGAAAGCCTGACGAAAAAACATTCTTCTCATTCATTGATACTTTCTCCCGCCTTGGAAAAGAAAACGGCATCGACGATCCGCAGAATACGATCGAAGGCATCGTCATCAGGCCTGTCGAATTTATGTGGGCAGAGAATCGCGATCCGATGATGGCTAAACTAAAAATCGGCAAGTGGGCTGAGAGGGCTTCCATGAGCAAAGGTCCTAAGACACCCAAAAAGAAGCGGGAGATTATCCCGGGCGCTGAAGAGTTTGCAAAGGAGTTTGTGACCGAGATGCGCCTCGAGCATATTTTGGATCAGCTGCGCGAGGAAAAGATCGATATCGCACCAACCGCGATGGGAGAGGTGATGAAGCGAATGGGACAGGATATCAAGCGCGAAGGCGAGACAGCTCTCACAGAAGCTAGCCTCGAATGGAAGGATGTCAGCTCATTTGTAACCAGATTCACGAAGGACATTTTTTTGAAATTTTTGAAATCCTGCTAGGCATCTGTCATTTCCATAGAGGAGCTTGTTGCTGATGATATTTTTGTAGGGGCGGTCCCCCGTGACCGCCCTTATAAAAGAGGGCAACCACGGGGGGTTGCCCCTACATTTGAGTTCGTTGATAGGATCACTTCGTAGTAAACTTGAGACCTGCAATACCGCAAAAGATTAGCATTATACACATAAGTCTGAATAAGCTATATGACTCCTGAAACAGAATAATGCCACAGATGGCCGTTCCCAGGACCCCTATCCCAGTCCATACCGCATAGACAGTCCCTATCGGCAGGGTCTTTGCCGACAACGACATCAAAAGAAAGCTGAGCAGCAACGCAAGCATCGTAGGAATAGTCGGTAAGATCTTAGAAAAACCATCCGAATATTTAAAACCTATAGGCCATGCTATTTCCAACATGCCTGCTGCTATCAATAAAAACCATGCCATGATATCACCTCGATTTGTTTATATTTAAGAAACGATGAGACTAATTTTATTTCATCTTTCGATTTTTACATATCTCAATGAGTACATTCCAGTCACGATTATTCATATTCTCAAACTTGATTTTAGATTTAAGATCCTCAAATGTCCAACCTTCATCGACCAGCTTTGCAAAGCCCTCGTCAAAAAATGAGGTACTAGCTATTACAACTCCTGTAAAATCCAGCTCAACGATTTCGTTTTTTTTAGATGCTTCGACAATCATGTTTCTCAGGCGCTCGCCTGATTGTCTCGTAATCCAATCCCCTTCGAAATCTTTTTTGATATATATTTTTACCATCTTCAATCCTCCAGAGGAAATCTGGCAAAACACCATGTGCCGGAAAGTGGGTATTTCAGAATATTTTTTTGCGAACGCCTAGTTGTAAAATATCGTCGAATCTGCGCTCCACGGCTTACAATGGTTAATTTCCCACCGCTATTCTTTAACAATTCAAAAAAGTAATTAAGCCCAAGCCCTCCTGGTCTCACCCGTCGCGTACTCGAACCTTTTTTAAGTGCCAGATTTAAATATGCAAGATCGTCATCGCATTTGTATTTTTGTTCCAATTTAGCCGGAACAGTAATTCCCATATCCAAAACTCCCACATGAAATTCTTTTCCCCAAATCCCTGCATACAAATAATATCTTTCCGAAGTTGAATGATCGACACTGTTTTGCATCAATTCATTGATGATCAAAGAAGCATCGTACAGCAACTCCTCTGAACACAGCGTTGAAAACTTCCCAAAAATATGCTCAGTAAAAAACGGATATAGCGAGCCCTGCCTACCTCTCAATATCATCATAGTATCTTCATAGTCATGAACTGAAGGATTTGGAATGCAAGTATATTGCTGAATATTTTTAAAATGTTGGATGGTTGGATAACAGAGCAGCTTTTTAGCAATATGAATATTTGTCACTCGCATTTTTTGTTCAGCGAAATTATCAAATAAACATGAGAGAATTGCGAGACCCGCTGGAGAAATGTCCCGAACCTTACTCCAATCGAGTCGAATTTCTTTTCTTTCGTCCGTATCATTTTTCGATAAATTGATTAAGTTAAGTATATTATCAATACGGCCATCACTTATAATGCTATGTAATATAACTACTTTTTTCATGCGATCACATATATAGTCGCAAATAGCCACTTTTGCAACCAAATTATATAAAAATATCGATTTATATTATATAATCACTTGATATTATTGATTAAATTTTGCGACTATATATACAGTCGCTGCTATTAAAACGCTGAACTAATACAAAAAACTCATTTCACCAGGTAATAATCGATAGTCGAAACGACACGAACTTTTTTCTCTATCTGAAGGGCATCGGGACTTACTGGATATGGGGAGTCATATGACTGGTAACCAGCGCCAACGTTCTTTGCCTGAATGGAAAACATCCCCTGATTTGCCCTGCGAATTGGGCCGACCTTGCTCCCGGAATCGAGTGCGAATTGCACAGCTGACTTCCGGGCGTTTTTGGTCGCCTCAGCTATCATGTCCGGCTTGATATCGTTGAGCTTCGTAAAGAGAAAGACGGGGCCTGAATTATCCGCTAACGCGACTCCCTTTTTCAACAAATCGCCTGTCTTTCCGGAGAGGGTCTTGATCTTCTGCACATCGTTTGAACGAACGGTTTCCGAAAAGCTGATGATATACCTGCTCTTCTGAGCCTGCTCGGTCCTGTAACGCTCGGACATCAGGTCTGTAACGTTGTATTGCCCCACCTCCATCTCCTCCGCTGAAATTGCATTTTCAGTGAGAAATGAGATGAGCTGACTTTTATCCCCCTCTATCTTATCCTGAACAGCTGTGAGATCATCCCCCGTCGCAACAAGCTTGATGTTCCATATCGCAAGATCAGCGACCACTTCCTTCTCAGCTAGACCTTTGACAGTAACATAGCGATCATCCATCTTGCTCTTATAAAAACCATCGCCTATGAAATAGCCAGAGCTGAAGATACCAGCACTCAAAAACAAAGCGCTAAAAATGCAAATTATGATCGTCTTAATGGTCATATTTCCCCCTTTTAGATTTAGTGGTACATCATTATAATAAAATCCTTGGTATTACAATACATTTTGGACTAGGTTAAGGGTTGTAAAGGAGGCTGATTATGAAATTATTTTCGACAATGTTGTCCTTGTGCCTGCTTCTGATTTTCTCCCTTTCAACAGCTTATGCCGTCAAACCGAAAACAGTCGAAGAGAGAAAACAGCAGGAACAGATGAATGAAAAGTTTCAGCGCGACCAAAAGGCCCGCGAAGCAAGCTGCACCTACGGCATCAACAAAAGAACCGGCAAATGCTACCAGCCCAAAGAGGGACAGTTCTACCGCGACCCGAGGACCGGAGATGTTAAAGTTAAAAAGACAACAGATGTCAATCTGCCGTGGTAAAACAATTCGCACTCAAAAAAGAAATAATTTCAGCTCTGTAAAAAATTCTATAATCGTTTAACTTTTTAGTAGGTTGTGTAGAGTAGAAAGGGGCCGCTGTTGATGCGGCGCCCTTCCCCTCATCGCACCGGACGTGCAGATTTCCCGCATCCGGCGCTCCCAGCTATTTCTCCATGAGCATGCACAAGAGAGCCTCACAAGTACACCA
>JBDRGF010000163.1:0-6632 GCA_043818055.1 Pseudomonadota bacterium
AAAGCCCTTCTTCATGGGTTGAGTCCCTCACCCTCTCAGGATCGTGAATATCGCAAGGAGTTGACCTCGATCATCGAAAGGGATGGCGTGACGAAGCTTCACGACATGCTCTCCGAAATCGACCCTGAAGGCGCGATGACGCTTCATCCAAATGACAAGACGCGTCTCATAAGAGCGCTGGAGATATATCATCTCACAGGCAAAACATCATCGGAGTTCTACCGCGAACACGGTTTTTCAGAAAGGCGTTATGAAGCTTTGAAAATCGGCCTCAACTGCGATCGCAAGGAGCTCTACGCTAGAATCGACGAACGGGTCGATCGAATGGTTGAAAATGGATTAGTGGATGAGGTGAAAGGATTGCTCGAAAAATGGCCTCACGAGTCGCAGCCATTTATGGCAGTTGGTTATAGAGAGATTCTCTCTTATCTCAAGGGCGATCTTACTCTGGAGAGGGCCGTCTATCTAACAAAACTCAATTCCCGCCATTTTGCCAAACGCCAGCTGACATGGTTTAGAGCTGATAAAAATGTTGAGTGGTTTATTCCAGATCAAATTGATGAGATGTCCAATGAAATTAAAAGATTTGTTTTATAGTTAAACTCTAAGCCGTCAGTTTAGAGTGGATTTTGAAAAAATAATTGAGAAAAATGATAGCAACTTTTTTTTATTTCTTTCGATAATAGGGCAAGTGCATAAAGAAGACGAAATTCAACATACTAATCAACAAAAGGAGCTTCTATGACATTACAGGGATTAAATTCAGATTTCGGGGTGAGAGTCGTTCAAACCTTACTAACACGAGGAGTGTTGCCGCAGCAGAATCCAAGTACTGCTGATTTGAGAGACATTCTTTTACGCAATTATAATACTATTGTTACTCAGGAGGGTGGAAAGTTTCCAGGTCGCGCTCAATTTCGAAGCCTTCATGATGAATTTTCTCAGGGTGTCGATGTGCCCGACACGGTAGCAAACGCCTTTAAAGCGATCGATACAGGCAGGGGTAGATTGGCAGAGAAAAATGTGGCATCCTATTTTGCCGGGATTGCTGAATATCTTGGTGTATCGGATGTTTCCACCCCATTACATGATGAGACCGTTCAAAAGGAGATGGCGTTGGCATTGTGTGATTTAGAATTTGGACATAAAGACAAAAGCGCGTTTGCAGTCCTGACACTTTCAAAGCTTCTTCAAAATTTGAGCCATGAAGATGGTTTGAGAGTAACCGACAAAGTTGTAGATGCATTTAAACATGGAAAGCAAAAAATGAGGAGGAATGTTTTATTCGATTTTTTTAATGAGGCAGTGGAATGTGATCATATCCTCATTGGAGAGAGTATTAAGCGCATTGCAATGCACTGCATGGAGATCTCCTTCTTTTATTTTGAGGGTAGGTATGCGCGCGAGGTGGCGGCAATTACCGGAACCATGACTTATGATACCATGCTTTTGCGTCGGATGGAATTTCACCTGAGCAAGGCGGAGATTGACGATGTTGTTCGTGCGGCTATACCATTTACAGATTTGAGTTATGATCTTTATGTGCGTTTGGGGGCGATCGATTTTCTTGATCGTTTAGTAAACCTTCAAAGTAAAGAGGGACTAGCTGCAAAACTGGAGGTGTTTACAAAACTGATTGATGATGCAGAACCAAGGGTGCGGGAAAGAGTTATGAAAGCCATTGCACGACATATTCAATTCTCTTCAACTCCATACTCGATGATGGGCAAACTTTTGATTTCTCTTTCAGATTCCAGCGAGAGCCTGCAGAAGAATGCCGCTCAAGCACTTACACGGGCAGAGGATATTGCGAGGTTGAATAGCGTTGAGGTCACAAAGTTAGTACAAGCGATGATAGATTTAAATATCGTGATAAAAGATTCAGCGAAAATACTATTATCTAAAGGTATGTTTGAGACGCTTATTGCTATATTTCCCGATTGGTTTAAGAATAATATCGAACTCAGTAAACAATTGTATATGATGGTCCCTCAAGATCAGCGGTATGAAGTGATCTCCTCGGTACTTCAGGCAGGTTTTAACAAAAAATCTGACAGGAACTCCCAACGAATGGCTGTCGAGATCGTCGATACGATCTGTATGCCCGAGAGGCGGGAATTTGTTAATTTAGAGCATTGATAACTGACTCTTCACCTTAATGTATAGCTTGCGTAATTTCCGACTAAACTCAATTCCCGCCACTTCGCCAAACGCCAGCTGACATGGTTTAGAGCTGATAAGAATATTGAGTGGTTTATTCCAGATCAAATTGATGAGATCTCTACGAGGGTTCATAAATACTTCAATATTCCCCAATAAATTTATGTTCTCTAGTTATGCAACTTTTTTAAGCATTGGCCGATAAGATTATAAACACAGCTTTTGGAGGCTATTTATGGCAGATCGTTCTGGACTGACAATTATGATGCGTGATCGCGGCATGAGGATCTTAAAAGAAAGTAAAAAGGCAAAGGCTTCGAAGGGGGGCGCAGTTGCGTTGAAAGGAAGTCAACAATCTCAAAGAAGAATTGTTATCACAATTAATACAGATCCGAAGGAAGTAAGGCATTTTAAAAATGTTGAGCGTATTTTATCCTCCTATCAACGATCCGGTGTTCGTCAAATCACTTTAGTTGTTAACAAGTATCCAACTAAACTGTCGAAGAGGAAGCAGAGAGTGTTATTGATTCAGCGCTACTCTCCGAATAAAACCGGAATTAAATCCCTTCTTGCTAAACTCAATCAGCTCAAAGGACAAAAGATAAAGATTGCTAGGCTCGAGCTCAACATCACAGGCCACGGTTGCAAGGATGCAAAGGGGGATGAAGGAATTCCAGTTGGGAAGAGCTGCTTCTCCCTTCAGCATGTTGCAAAATCAGTCTTAAGTTTGGATCCACATCACCTTTCAGTCTACATGGACCAGTGCAGGGGTGGTGGTCGATTCATGGATTTTATTACACCTAACAATGCGTGGCGCTCATCGATAGTCACACTGGGTTCTCGCAATGAAGATGTCTATTGCCATCGACTCAATCCGTATTTTTTTTCATCGAAACATGCTCCCAATGTTACAAAGATTGAACGCCTCTGGTATGCGTTGGAGGAAAATCGTAAGAAAAAGGCGCCGGTCGGGAGTCTCGTGCAGTTTCATCGCTGGGGTCCGAGATGGACATTGTCCGGCATTACAAAACGTCTCGACTTTCCAAATGTTAAGACATCTCGAAATGGGATTGTTTATCCGTATCTTTTTGCCTCCTCTGTTTCTGATTTAAAGAATTTAGCAACAAAAAAACTAAAACCGGGTCAGAAGATGCTTGTTGTTCTGTCTGCGAATTGGTGTGGCAATTGTCATACTCTTCTTCAGCCACGTTTTCGTGAGTTCATCAAACGCTTTGGTGGCAGTTTTTTACCCGTATGGGCTGAAAAACCAAAGAGTGTTGGGAATGATAATTGGAAGGATCTTTTGTCATATAAAAAGGGCGTTCAATCCTTTCCAAATGCCTTTCCATCAATGGTTGTCATCAATCGGCATGGCATCGTTACGATCATTCCTGATCAAGTTCGTAAACTAATATTGAAAAGACGCTTTTTGTCGGCTTATCGGAGTCTCGCCTACTACTTTGCTTTGAGTTCACGTCATCAACATATCAATATCGTTCCATTTTACTTAAGGTTATTAAAGGTTGGCAATAGAACTCAAAAGGGTATTGCTGTATCCTTATTGATAACGACGTTAAGGTTTCTAAAGGATGATAAGCATCAGCTTGTTTTAGATAGGGTATTAAATTATATTGTCGCAACTATATCAAAAGGAAGAAAGGAGGAAGCTGATCGAGCGGTTCGTGGTATTGCATATTACTTGGCAACGATTAACTCAATTCAGCGAAAAAGTGTTTTTAAGCTTTTATTAAAGCGTGTCTGGTCTTCTCCTGTTAAAGAAGCAGCTCAAATCTATTCATTGTTTTTCAGAATCCTGAAAGTAAAATTTCCTCTCTCTTTCAAATGGGAAATGTTATCTGCTTTAAAATCAACTGAACTTTTGAAGCAGAAAATAGCATTAGCTATTTTAGTCTTTTCTTATCGACAGATGACATTGAATACAGATGAGATCGATTTGATTTTATCGAGAGTGCGCGCACATTTGAAGAATGGGGAAAACTGGTTTCTTCCAGTGCGTCTATGGATGCGATTGATTGGTAGAGCATCTGCAAGCTATAAGATGACCGATGATGTCAAAATTCTATTTTCCTTAAAACTTAGTGGGTTAACGCGTGTTAAAATAAACGCAGAGCTCATTAAAAGAGTAGACAACTTTCCACTGCAGATCAATGCGATGATTTATTTATTAAATAATGCCCAATCAGAAGTAATGATAATGCAATTGTTGGATTTCTTTATGAGGTTTGGTCTGACGAGTAAGACACTTCTTTCCTATCTTGGGCGATTTAAGGATAGTAAAAATAAAGAGATTATTGGAAGAGTACTGTCATTATTGAGGGATATTGGGCCTCCTGCAAATGGTTATCTTACTTATGTAGAACGCTATCTCAACCATAATGATCAATGGATACGAAGTGTTGCCAAAGAGGCAAAGCTAAATATGATGAGTCACTTTGAACATCGCTCTTATCTACTTATCTCTCGAAGACCGCATATGTTTGCTTACGGTTTAAGATGGCTGGTGAAAAATTTTAATAGTTTAACGCCAAGGCAGCGTAAAGGTGTTATTTTTCGTATGGCGCATCATCTGAGTTACAAGAGGATGTATCAACCCATCTACAGAGAAGGGTTTCGATTTTTTGAAAAGCATCCCGATTTTCTTGAAGAGTGGTCCTATAAGTTCTTAGCACTGTTGAATTCACGATATAACAGGAGTGGGGATTTTCTAAGTCAATTGGAATGGTTGAAAACGATTCTTCAGCATCAACTCTTGTCGGTTACTTCGTTGAAAAAGGTTTTAGAAGGGTGTTTTGAATTAACAGTTAAGCTGCCACAGAAACCCAAATACAGATCCCGTCTTGTGTTATTATTGAAGAACCTCGTGTTTATGCTTTCTAGGCAAGATGGTGTGAAGTTCAGACATATTATCGATTTCTCCAAGTTTGTTAAAGTCTGGTTAAAGAGGTCAGATGGTAGTGATTACAGCTGTCGATATTACCAGCGTTTATTGAAGAGAGTGATGGAAGTGATTTTTAAAAATGCTCCTCTTCAAATGGGGAAAATTGTTAGTCTTATCCATGATGGTGATGCAGTTGTTGCAAAGAGGGTATTTGACTATCTCATTGAAAATAAACGGTATGCAGAAAGCTATTTGGAGATTGCGGTTAACTATTTAAATGTCAAGGATCGTCAGGTGATTCTGAAAACGATGCAGCTTATGAATAAAACGTCGCCATATTCATCTAGATATTTGGGTAAATTGCAGGCACTTTCTCTAAATCGCGATCCAATCATAGCGCGTGCAGCTAAGGCTGCTGCTGAATCGATCACCGATCATTTTCAAGCTGCTCTTAATAAGTTTTATAAAAATCCTGGTTGGAAGGAGCTCTCTGAAATCAGGGCTTACAAAGATCTCATGCCTCTACGAAGGAACCAGTTGAAACTGATGATGCTCAAAACCTTGGTAGATAGCGCTGTGAATTATAAAGGCACAGCTGTCATAGCCGGAATGCTGAACCTTCTCAGGAAAATGAGGGTTGAACAGGCATCCCTTAGTAAGATAGTTTCTCAGTTGATAGTTATCCTTAAGGCACATTCAGAATCGATTGCTACTACTAAGTTTCTCAAGCGGCCGGGGCGTTGGGAATTGCGCAAGGAAACGTGGCGTCTTGAGATGCTTAAGGGGAGTCTTGGAAATCGTTATCGTGCGATAATTCGTCTCCAAAGCATTATGATGAGTTTTCCAGGATATCAAAATAGGATCTTAAAGGAGTTTATTCATATTCTAAACACCTCTCAAGACCCGTTGAGATTCCACGCAGAGGATCTATTTATCGATGGGGTAAAGAGGTATGTATATTTTAATCATAAGACTATAGGTGCAATCGATATTATCAGATTGCTGGAAAAGCATCCTGTACCAACCTATGTGAGAAAAAATGTCGTCAAAGCTATTCAACATTCGGTTCAGAGCGGACGACAGGGAAATTCGATTGTACTTAAATTGATATCACTGCTCAGAGAGGGTAATGCGAAGCGAAATAATATAATCATGCTCTGTCTGAAAGATTTGGTGATTCTCGATCTTAGTGTGAGAGTGAAGCTCCGTAGCTTGAAAAGGGATCCAGATCCGTTTGTTCAGAAGGCGTTAAAGTCGATGATTTTTTAAAATTTATCTTTTAGCCCCTTCCTTACTATTATATGATCTCTGTTGTTCAAGCTTTAAACTTGGAATAATGCAAGGTATTTCCCAGCCCTTGACACTTAACCTACATAATTATAGATGAGGGGACCAACTAATTAAAACATAGGAGAAAATCATGGCAAAAATTAAGAAGGTGTTAGGCAGGGAGATTCTCGATTCGAGGGGGAACCCTACGGTCGAGGTCGATGTTGAAATCGAAGGCGGTTTTTTAGGTAGGGCTGCAGTCCCCTCCGGCGCATCCACAGGTATTCATGAGGCGGTCGAGCTT
>JBDRGF010000164.1:0-4182 GCA_043818055.1 Pseudomonadota bacterium
GTCAAGCATCGCTTTTGACTTCAATAAACCCTCAGCAAGGGCTTTGGGTGGTTTTCTCCGGATCTTTCTAACCACCGGGGATTATTTGCCTTTACCTCCTTTCTCCTTTTCCGTTAAAGAAATCTGCCTCGCACACGCAACTAATCTATGCATATTGCCGATAACAATATTAAATATGCTGAAAAGTATAAATCTTAAAACTTTATAAAATATGAAAGAGAGAATATGATGAAAATCTTTAAACCAATTATCGATAGCATGTTAAGCTGCTATGGTAAATTATACTTTCCTTCGGCTGGAAAGAACCCAATTGAACTCGGGCAAGCATCGTCATTTTCAATAAAGTCTCGCAACCTATACCACCAAATAGCCAGGCTTCCTGTTAAATTATTATCGAGTAACGAAATCCTACGTGAGTATGATGCGATAAGGCTTTCAGATGAAGAGATTTGGATAGATTCAGGTTCAGGCATCGGAACATCGTTGACCGAAATTGGAAAGAGAAACGATCGGGGTGAGGTTATAGGATACGATTTAGACCAGATTTATTATTTCCTTAGAGAATTAGGCGAGGTTGATAAACTACAACAGATCGCTTTGTCAGAGAATTCTCGTTACTATATATTCGGTCAAATTCCATTGCTTAGACTGAAGACACCATTAATTTATAGACATATTCAATCACTTCCTGAAAGCAGTGTACAAACAGATATAGCTTGTGAGGAACTGAACAGAGCACTTATCGAAGAATTTGGATTACAAAGCGCACATGTCTTTTCAATACTATATCCAGATCCTTTTGGACCCCAAATTTCACCCAGGCTCTCAAAAAGAAGAATTCTCCACTACCAGATCGATGCAGCATTCAACCTTCTCTGCAAAGGGGGAATTGGGATTATCGTCTCGGATAATAAGAGATGTTTTAACAGTGCAATTTTACGATTAAAAAATGAGTTAAAAACAAAAATTGCGGCAATACGCTATAGTCCCTCAATACTCTCCAATAACCAACTATTGAGCGTTGGGATTCATCCATACAACAAACCCGGCAAAGTAGCATTTAACGGTGCATATATGGCTATCTTTCAAACTATATAAGTTTATTTTTTCTGGTTGCAGCAAACGAGTCAAACGGAGCTACTTTGATGGTAAACGGGTGATCTACAGCATAAGAAAAACTGATTTTAAACTCTCTATTTATGGATCCTCGATCGGTGTTGAGGACAAGCTTCCTAGTCAAGCTTACACTTCATATTCCCAACCGATACCAGAACATCAGACGATATAACGATTTTTATTCCAGCAACATTCAGCCCCATTAAATAAAAACTTGGTGACGGAGGAAAAAAACTTCTATTCCTCTCCATTCTTCGCTTAATTTCATATCCATATCCATATCCTGTCCGACTTTTCAGATAATTCCTATATAAATATATCAGTTTGACAACTATGGGAGAGCCTTATAGTTAGTGGCATTAACTGAAACTGAAATAGAATCATCATCATGATCAAGGGACCAAATCTACCAAGACTTCTTCATCAATCGAGGCTGGCGCTCGTCGAGGGTGTCGATTTTTTCAATCGTACAATCGAAAACAATCCAAATGTAGGGTGGCTTCAAAAGGATCTTCCAGGCTATATCGATACCAATCTACAACTCCTAAAACGATTGGGTGTTGGCGCCGATGGTTTGAAGGAGGGGCATCCTATGCATTTTTTGGCAAGGGAACATGCGCTCCCCATAGAACCGCCCGATGGTGAGAGTGGGAAGATGCTTCTCATCGATCTTATCGAGGAGGCATGGCACGCCATTATCCTGGGGAGTAATATTCGTAAACACAGACAGATCGATTGGAGGTCTCCTTGTTTTTTCAACCCTCGAGTTGAGGAGGGGAAGATTGATGATGATCCGATGTCACGTTTTGAGCATCTATCCAACTATCTTTCAAAGCGTGTTTTTCATATCTTCAATGCGATTGCCTGGTTTTATATCAATCCTACTGAGGAGCGCATACAACCGCTTACTCAAAGTCTCATCGAACACTTCACCCCATTGAGAGAGCAGTTTGCACTGGCTGGCTATTTCTGTGGGGCACTTGAAGGAAAGACCTCTTTAAGAGAGGGGTATACAAGGCTAGCGATGCTTATGGACAAGGGACATCCCTGGCGTCAGAGTTTGGAGGATGACCTCTCCATGCAGTATCTTCCTGCGGTTGGATTGAAACACGATATAGTAAGCATCTTAGATTCTACCAAAGATAGCAAAATTATTTTCCCCGATTTTTATTTTAGAGAGCCATCGAAGGAGGAATTGATCGCATATGGCAAAATGTTGTTAACATTTACGAATAATAATATGTCGACTAAAGCTTCAGAGAGAATCTTTAAAGATGATGGGGATATGAGGCTTTTCACATCTTATATCTCTTCCCTCTATAATAATCGCACACATCCTTCATTTTTGATTTGGAATAGGCAGAATGGAAATGTCTTTGAACGCGCTCCGATACATTTTTCAACATTACAGATGAAGGATTTTGATGAGTTCGCCCAGCTAGCTCGAAAAACACCAACGATATTGGATGAGTATGAGATGTATAGAGATCATAACGTCCAAACAGAGTCGGGAACTTCTAATATTACATACACGTTCGACATGCTCAAGGAGGGAATGTCACCCGAGCATAATGTTCATTATAGCATCAATGAAAGGCATGAAGTTTTAAATTTAGTTCGTAGAGCTTTTGTTTTTGATGGAATGCTTAGAATTTTAAAGGTCTATGATGATCCATCGAAGGATCGTCTGTTATTCCGAGCGAGGAATGAATCAGAGCTATTTTTTAAATTTGGAGAATGTATCTACGAGAGAAATCGTCATCTGACACAAAGCTTTCTTGAGAGACATTCTATTCAGATATTTGAAGAATCCTTTGGTCGGGAGGAAGAGATCGGTTTCGCAAAGAGATCGGAATCGTTTAGAGATATCTATGAATTTTCTGGGACGACCATCGGTCAAGGATTTGAAGGTGTAGCATATGATGTGAGACGCCGAAGTGACGGTGCGAGATTTGTCTTAAAGCGCTTTCAAAATAATGAAAATTTATCTTCTTATAATGTCAGAGATAAACCGAATTTCTATCTTCACGATCAACTCTTGACGATGGGACGTTACGACCGCTTTTTGAGGAGTCTGCCGGACGATTTTCCCAAGATTCGTCTGAATATACCGGTCGCAATTGGTCACGACTTTATCATCTCACCATACGTTGAGCCACAACCGATCACTCCCTACGATAAGCGTTTGCGAGAACTCATCTTTAGTGTCAATCATTATCAAACGGATGACGCAAATCTTCTCAAGGAGATGCTTTTGGAGGGGGTAGCAGTGCTGCTTTTGCGATACGAAGTAGATGGTACGTGCAGACCAGTAAATCTCTTTCCTGATGGTGAGGGCTTTGTCATCATCGATGTGCTGTAATGAGATCAATAGACGAAGGAGTAATAGATTAAACTGGTGACGGAAATATTCTTCATCACTCCCGTCATTGATTTGATTCTAAACAAGCGATTGCTGTATTGACTTATTAAGCGCTGATAGGTTATCACACCCAAGGATTTCAACGAGTTATACAATTTTCAGACGGAGATAATATGGAAATTTTTGTAGATAGCATTCCCGAAGAGGGCAAGACGCTCAATTTGGATTCGGAAAAGGAGACCTGGCTCTTATATAGGAACTTTCTGAAAAAGTGGTCGGGACATGAAAGCCAAAATTGGTATGATTCGTAGGATTTTGCAGCTATTTTTTCAAAAACTATCGGTGATGCATTTAAAAACAATGATTTTTTATAAAATGAGAGATGAAGATTTTGTTATCGACCCGATTCGGCGATGACGATTTGGCATTTTAAGCACACTCGCTCATCACCAGGATAAATCCTGATTATAATATGACTCATCCCACTCTTGCTCCTGGCTGATATTTTCCTTCTTATTCTCTGAGAATAGGGAGTAACTTGTTTCATTTTCATTTGGTTCGTAAGCAAGGTATTTTTCAAATTAACCCTCAGAACATGGTGCAACTCTGGTCTCAAGGTGTAGGCGCTGCACGTGTGATTCTGGCCGGAAGTCTTTATAGCCCCAAGGCGACAATGCTCAAGCGATTGCGAGAATTGAATGGTT
>JBDRGF010000165.1:0-51765 GCA_043818055.1 Pseudomonadota bacterium
ACCTATGATTCCCGCTTGTCATCCCCGCGAAGGCGGGGATCCAGATTTGGCTAATACCTATCAATACTGGATCCCCGCCTTCGCGGGGATGACACGAAGAACAAAAAGAACAAAACAAAGTAGTTTTTAGAGGTGCCCTTAAGCACTTAAGAACTCACGCACTTAAGTACTATTATTAACCAACCTCTTCTGTTTGTTTATTCAAAACCATCAGTGGATCTTTTTTCTTCAGGATCACGTCGGCATCGATAACTACTTCACGCACATCCCTCTTCGTGGGAATATCGTACATCATATTGAGCATCACATCTTCCAGGATCGATCTCAAACCCCTCGCCCCTGTCTTTCGTTTGATGCACTCGGTGGCAACGCTTTCCAGCGCGTCATCTGTGAAAGTCAATTCCACCCCCTCCATTTCAAACAATCTCTTATATTGTTTGACCAGCGCGTTCTTAGGCTCCCGCAAAATTCTGACAAGCTCGGACTGCTTCAGCTCGTCAAGGGTCGCGATAACCGGCAGCCTTCCGATGAATTCCGGAATCAGACCGAACTTGATGAGGTCCTCATTTCCAATTTTTCCCATCAGATTTGAATAGCTCTTATCCTTCTTCTTTTTAATATCCGATCCGAATCCCAGCTTCTTTTCTCCGATCCTTCGATCGACGATCTCATCAAGCCCTATGAAAGCACCTCCACAGATGAAGAGGATATTCGATGTATTCACCTGCACAAAATCCTGCTGCGGATGTTTTCTTCCCCCTTTAGGAGGAACGGAGGCGACAGCCCCCTCCATGATCTTCAAAAGCGCTTGTTGAACGCCCTCTCCGGAGACGTCTCTCGTGATCGATGGGTTGTCTGTCTTTCGTGAGATTTTGTCGATCTCATCTATGTAGACGATACCGCGTTCTGCCTTTGCAACATCATATTCCGCTGCCTGCAAAAGATAGAGGATGATATTTTCGACATCCTCTCCTACGTATCCAGCTTCTGTGAGCGTCGTTGCATCCGCAATCGCAAAGGGAACTTTCAACGAACGCGCCAAAGTCCTCGCCAAAAAAGTTTTTCCCGTGCCGGTCGGACCTATTAAAAGAATATTCGATTTTTCAATCTCTATCTCATCTGAGAACCCGTGGCTCTTCTGCTCCACCCTTTTGTAATGGTTATAGACCGCAACCGACAAAACCCTCTTCGCCTGTTCCTGCCCGATCACATATTCATCCAGCATAGCCTTGATCTGGTAGGGTTTTGCTACGTGATCATCTTCATCAAAAGCAGTCTTGCTGCCCGCATCCTCTTCGATGATATTATTGCACAAACCTACACAATCATTGCAAATGTAAACACCGGGGCCTGCAATCAGTTTATTCACTTCGCTCTGATTTTTGCCACAGAACGAACAAATAAACTGGAGCTGATCATCATCCTTGCGTCGTTTTGACATTATTATTTCTCCTTCGATAGTTCTTTAATCTGATGGTGAATCAGGAGATCATCTATCAGTCCGTATTTCATGGCCTCATGCCCATCCATGAAGAAGTCTCTGTCGGTATCAGTCGTCACACGCTTCATCGATTGCGAGGTGTGCTTTGCAATTACCTGATTGAGTGAATCCTTCAACCTCAAAACCTCCTTCGCGTGAATGGCTATGTCGGATGCCTGCCCCTGAAATCCACCGATCGGCTGATGGATCATTATCCTCGAATGCGGCAGAGAAAAGCGTTTTCCCTTCGTTCCGCCTGCCAAAAGGATAGCAGCCATGCTCGCGGCCTGCCCTAAACATATCGTGGAAACTTCCGGGTGGATATATTGCATGGTATCGTAAATCGCCAGCCCCGATGTCACCACGCCTCCCGGGCTGTTTATATAGAGATAAATATCCTTATCCGGATCCTCCGATTCAAGAAAGAGGAGTTGGGCTATGACGAGATTCGCGAGATTGTCTTCAATCGTAGAGCCGATGAAGATGATCCGCTCCTTCAAAAGGCGGGAGTAGATATCGTACGATCGTTCTCCTTTGTGCGTCTGCTCGACAACTATCGGAATCAATTGCGATTTTGATTTCATTTTTTTCCCTTTTCTTTTGTTTTATGTTTTTCTTTTGAAGGTTTGACCTCTTTTATCTTTGCCTGTGAGAGGATCAGATCGAGCGTCTTCTCTGCCTGAAGCTGCCATCTTAAATTGGCCATCTCTTCATCTTTATTATAATGAGCCTTTATCTTTTGAACTGGTTGATTTGTCTCTTTCGATATTTTTGAAAAATGCTCTTCAATACTATTATCATCTACTGTGACATTCTCCTTCTCAGCAACTGCCTTCAAAATCATATAGCTCGCAACACGCTGCCTGGCATCAGCTTCGTGCTTCAAAACGAAATCCTCGATCTTGATTCCACTATTTTCGAATTTCTTTCCCTCCGAGGCGAGTCTCTTTACAAAAGCAGCAAAAATATTCGAGAGCTCCTCTCTGACCAGCACCTCTGGAATCTCAAGCTTAAACTTCGCAATCAGCTGTTCGAGAATCTGTCTTGTGAGACTCTCCTTCTGAACATTCTCTTTCACCGAGGCGATTCTCTCCTTCATATCTTTTTTCAGACTCTCGACATCTTCAAAACTGCCGAGCGACTTCGCGAAATCGGCGTTGAGCTCTGGAACATTTTTCTTTTTTATATCCTTAACTGTAACTGTGAGAGTTCCTGACTTGGCGGCAAGATTCTTGTCGTAATAATCTTTCGGATAATCAATCGTCACTTCACGCGCCTCACCGACCTTCATACCCTTAACCTGTTTGGCAAAGGCAGGTATCAGATTTCCGTCGGAGAAATCGAGCATACTATCCTTCCCCTCCAACTTGCTGCCATCGCCACCTTCGACATTTCCTGTGAAATCAACGAGGGCGACCATCCCTTCATCAATGACAGCATCCTCGACGCTGGCAAGCTCTGCCATGCGGCTTCTCAAGATGTCTAACTCCCTTGTCACCTCTTCGTCCGTAACTTCAACCTTCTCCTTTTCAAGCTTCAAGCCCTCGTAACCTAGAGCCTCCACCTTGGGATAGACTTCGAAAACGACCTTGTAGGAAAATGGCTTCCCCTCTTTATATTCGCCCGGCTCAAACTGCGGCTCGGAAAGTGGCGCGAGATTGTTATCAACTGCTACCTTGGGAAAGGTGTCCCTAACGACCTGCTCCGCAACATCGGCGCCGATATCGTCACCGACCCTCTTCTTGATGAGCTGGAGGGGAACCTTGCCGGGCCTGAATCCCGGAACTTTGATCTCCTTCTGAAGCTTCTCATATACTTTGTTAAGGCTCTTCTCGACTACGCTGAAAGGAACTTCAACCGAGACACTTCGTTTGACTGGACTCAAATCCTCACAACTGACCTTCATGAAACCTCCTATTTTCGTACGGTGTACGGCGTGCTGTGTACGGCGAGAAACATATAATAGATTTACATTGTACTCCGTACGCAGCACTTAGCACATTTTCAGTCGTCTTGTGAGAATCACAAGACGACTGAAAATGTGCGAGGGAGGGGACTTGAACCCCTATCCGTTTCCGGACCAGATCCTAAGTCTGGCGCGTCTGCCAGTTCCGCCACCCTCGCGCCGATTTGACATCGTTTTTTTCGCAGAAAAAAACGATCTGTCAAATCGAGCGCCCCATTCTAATCGGGGCTAATTCGATCATCTTCCAAACCCAAACCCAGCTAATGGAAAAACTTTCAGTTGTCACCAAAAAATAACTCAAAATGTCAAAAAAATGCCAAAATTCACATTTTTTTCAAAATTTAGAGGTGTTTTTACAGGTTCCCTTGTCAAAAGGCAAGAGAAAGGGATAAAAAATTTGTATGAATCTCATCTATTATATAGCCAGCGATGCATTTTTTGCTCATTTTATTCACTTTCTTAAACTGGCCGCCTCGATGGACTATTATCACCTCATTTTCATCTGATCCAAAGACATCACGCCTTTTCACATCGTTGGCTATGATCATATTCGCTTTTGATCTTTTTGCCAGTCCAAGCGCACTCTCTCTCAACTGATCATCGCTCACATTAACTTCAGCCTTAAAACCAACCAAAAAGAGATTGTCATTCCAGCGTTTAATCAAATCCAAAATCTTCTCTGTTGGAACCAGCTCAAGCGACATATGTTGATTTGAACAAATCTTTCCCTCTACTCGAGTCTTCACTTTAAAATCACTGACTGCCGCTGCATGCACGATTATATCGCTCTCATGCACATGCGCCTTAATCGCTTCTTTCATCTCCGAAGCGCTTTTCACCCTGATCTCTTCCAATTGAACCATCGGCTCTACATCGCATCTGGCGCTTATAAGCTTTACCTTTGCGCCACGCCTCACAAACTCCCCGGCCAGACAGATCCCCATCTTGCCGGACGATCTGTTCGTGATAACCCTCACGCCATCTATCTCCTCCTCAGTCCCACCGGCCGTGATGATGACCCTTTTATCTTTGAATTGGTTCCCCTTGTTTATCAGTTTTATGATTTCATCTTTGATGACATTCACATCGGGAAGTCTGCCCTTCCCGATCGTACCGCATGCGAGCATACCCTCTTCCGGTTCGAGATAGAGAGCGCCCCTTCGCACAAGGCGTTTCAGATTCTCCTGCGTTATCTCATTCTGCCACATATTGATGTTCATCGATGGACACAACAAAAGAGGAGCCTTCGATGCAAGGATTGTCGTAGTAAGCAGATCATCTGCAATACCGTTTGCTATTTTGGCTATGATGTTGGCGGTAGCAGGTGCAATGCATATGATTTTAGCCTTCTGGGCCAGGCTGACATGTTCAACCTCACGCCTGTTTAGCACATCCTTGTAATTGAAATCCGTAGAAAATAATTCCGATGCGACCCTGTTCCCCGAAGCAACTTCAAATTCATCTTGTGATAACATCCTCTTGGCATTTTCAGTCATCATCACAATGACATCAAAGCCCGCTTCACGAAGACCGCTTACAAGTTCAAGAGATTTATAGGCGGCTATTCCTGACGATACGCCTATTATAATGGTATCCATGTGTTTGAGAGAGTAGAAAAGATAACATATTCGTGCAAGGAACTATTTACATCCTCATATGGCTCTGTTGATGAATATTCTTCTTTAGTCAGACTGGGAATGGTCTTTGATCTCTCGCCCTTTGTGTTTGTATCGACTAGCGATGCGTAAACCGAAGACAGGTTCTACGTATTCGTTAAAGCAGTTTCAACATTTACTCGAATTTTACGGATCTTAATCCATAAATAATCCATATTAATATATTTACAGATTATTTACTGACACTATCATCCATATGTGGTCCAATTAGGCTAATTATGGATGATAAAAGCATATTAAAGATAATCAGAAAACTCAAAGAATAAGGCTCTGAATTGCGGTTAGGGTGATATTAATCCAACAAGTGAAACTAATATTATAAACACCCTCCCTCTAACTCCCTCCCGTCAAGGGAGGGAGGAAAATATGGTAAAATCAAGTGTCGGATTGTGGTCTACAAATACTACGTGTGATTTCGCCATATTTTCAACTCTCCCTTGAGAAGGCTGTTGCCGAAGCCTGCTTTTTGAGGTTTTTGTAAGGGCAGGCCGAAAAGGCACACCCTTTTAAGAGGGCAACCACGTCCGCTATATCTTGCCTATAGATTTCCTTTGATTCGGTCTTCTATTAATAAATCTTGTTATTTCAATAAGTTAGAGTATTGACATAAAAAACTTTACATATGTTAAATATTTTTATTGCAAAAAACTTTACATATGTTAAAAATATTTAACATGAAACCGTTTGAATCATTAGATGAAATACTGGGAAGCGTTGTAAAAGTAAAAATTATGCGCCACATGGTTACCGGACACGAGGGAAAAACCGGAAGAGGGCTCTCTCTCATAGCCTCTGTATCACAACCGACTGCCATGAAGGCCCTTGAAGAGCTGGTCGCTCAGGGGGTGCTCACAAAAAAGATTGTGGGAAAAAGCTATAGTTTCAATCTTAACAACGATAATATAATTGTTAAAGAGGGACTAATACCACTATTCAGATTAGAAAACAATCTACTGGGCAAATTCGCTAAAGAGCTTCAGGACATCTTAAAAGATAAAATACTCTCAGCGCTTATCTATGGCAGCATTGCCAGAGGAAACTCAACTAACACCAGCGATTGGGACATCCTCTTGTTGTGCGATGAAAAAGAAGACATAAATAAGTTAAGAGAAACAATTTCTAACGAATTAACAACACTGGCTAAGATCTTCTCCAGCAACCTTGACATTAAAATTATGAGTGTGCCGGAATTTCATCAAAGACTCACTTCAGGTGATTCATTAGCAACAAATATCTATCAGGATGTCATCGAAAGCCGCGTTCCCAATCCAATACTCGGGCTTTCCATTACAGAGCTACTAAGGAGCAGCAATGACAAAACGTAAAAAAACCATCCCTATTGCTAAAAATGAATGGCGTGATTATTGGCAAAAGTCACAAAACTTTTTTAGAGGAATGTTACAACTGAGTGGAGAAGGGAACTGGGACTCCGCAGCCTCTCTAGCTATACATACTGCAATACAGGCAGCGGATGCAATTCTCATCTATTCACAAGGATACAAAAATTCCGGAGAGCATTCAAATGTCGCCAGATTAATTTCTCAACTTTCGCTGGAGGGAACTAACTCTGCTTCTCAACACCTTTCAAAAATCTTAAGCGTTAAGAGTCTGGTTGAATATTCCGGAGATAGCTATCTTGAAGAGGATTTTGCCGAGATAGCAAAACAGACTGAACGCTTTATGAATTGGGGACGGCAAATCCTGCCAAAACAGCTTTAACGATTACATGCCAACATAATCGAGGATGAAATCCATTTTCTAATTGCTAAAGAGAATGATAGAAGTAAAAACAGGTCACTATACCCCTATAAAAATGACCAAGTTTGAAACGTTCATTTGGAGAGTGGATGTTGTCACCGGCAAGACCAAATCCCAATAAAATCGAAGGTGCCTTCAAGGCTGTCAAAAAGGTTTCGGTTAGTGGGATGGATGCCCCCTCTCTCACTAAAACCGGCCTCTTGTGAAATCCTTTTTCAAAGGCGTCGAGCGCGGCTTTCATATATTTACTATCGGTCGGAAACATCACAGGCTTTGCCCCATGTAACGCCTTTACATCCACGGTGATGCCGGGAGGGGCGATCTTTTTGATGTATGCTTCATACAGCTTTGCTATTTTTTTAGGATCCTGATTCGGCACCAGTCGTGAGCTGATCTTGAATCCACATTCCGCGGCGATCACCGTCTTTGCGCCCTCTCCTGAAAAACCGCCCCAGATGCCATGAACGTCGATCGAGGGGCGCGCCCAGTTTCTCTCGTTAGAGGTGAAGCCCTCCTCTCCCCACAGGGCTGTGAGTTCCAAATCCCTCATCATATCCTTGTCGTCATCTCCGACCTTTTTAAATTCCGATCTCTCCTGATCGGTGAGCTTGAGCACATCATCGTAAAAGCCATCGATCTTGATCTTTCCCTTTTCATCCTGAAGACCGGCTATGATCCTCGCCATAGCATTCAGAGGATTCTGCACCTTGCCGCCATAGACGCCTGAATGCAGATCGCGGTTGGGGCCTTTGATACGCACATCGAGATAACACATGCCTCTGAGCGCATATACTATGGTAGGAAGCGCCTCAGAAAACCACGATGTGTCGGAGAGGGCTACGACATCGCAAGAGAGAAAATCGGCATGTTCACGGACAAAATTGGCTGTGCCATCTGTTCCACCCTCCTCCTCTCCTTCGATGAAAATTTTGACGTTAACATTTAATTTTCCGTTTATCTTCAGCAGGGATTCCAGGGCAAAGAGGTGCGTGAGCAGCTGCCCCTTGTCATCTGATGAACCGCGCGCATAGAGATACCCATCCCGAATGGTCGGCTCGAATGGAGGTGTCTTCCACTTTTCCAGAGGATCGGGCGGCTGAACATCGTAATGTCCGTACACCAAAACTGTAGGCTTATCCTTCCCCGCATGAAGCCAGTCGGCATATACGCCGGGGGCACCATCTGTTGATATCACTTTGGCATTTTCAAAACCCATCCTCTCTAAGCGCTCTGAAAACCAGTTAGCACATTTGAGAATTTCATCCTTCTTGCTCGGATCTGCGGAGATGCTCTCGAATCGAAGCGATTCCTTGAGCTCTTCGAGATAATGCTCCTCATTTTTTTTGATGTACTCTAAAATCTTTTCCATTTAGCTCCCCTCTCTATCATGACGATAATTTTTTGTTACTGCTCTTACTATGAAAAATTGTCAAAATAAAAAATATTGCTTTAGCACATTGAGTAGCCTTATATTTTGATTGTGAAAATTATCGTCAATTCAAAAGAACATGAGATCGAGGCCTCTCCCGATGAGTTACTGATCGACATATTGAGGGAGAGACTCAGCCTCACCGGAACCAAGCGGGGTTGCAATATCGGCGTTTGTGGAACCTGTACGGTGCTCATCGATGGTAAACCGCGACGTTCTTGCATCGTAAAGATGGGAACGCTTGATAAAAAACCTGTTCCGAAGATCACCACGATAGAGGGGATGGAAACCGAAGATGGCCTTCATCCCATTCAGCAGGCTTTTATCGATTGTGGTGCTATTCAGTGCGGCTTCTGCACGCCGGGAATGGTGCTGACAACAAAGGCACTGCTCGACTCGAATCCGAATCCATCTCGCGAGGAGATCAAAAAGGCACTAACTGGAAACCTCTGCCGCTGCACCGGATACCAGCAGATATTCGAGGCTGTCGAAAAGGCGGCTAAGACAATATCAAAAGAAGCTGGATCCCAGCATTCAAGCCTGTTGCTGAAGTCCGTTTTTTGATGTTTTTGTAGGGGCAGGCCCCTGTGCCTGCCCTTATAAGAGGGCAACCACGGGGGGTTGCCCCTACATTTCAGTTCAGCAACAGTCTCCTTCGCGGGGGTGACAAAAAGGGAGGAAAGTATGAGTGACATGATCGCGTATTGTGGTTTGCTTTGTAATAAATGCCCCGCTTATATCGCCACGATTGAAGATGACGACAAGAAGAGAGCGGAGACGGCCAAAACATGGTCGGAGGTCTTCAAGGCCGACATCAAGCCGGAAAACGTCAACTGCCTGGGATGCCTGCACGAAGGGGATGATATCTTCGCCCATTGCAAGGTTTGCAAAATCAGGGCTTGTGTTAAGAAAAAGGGATTTGAAAATTGCGCGCCCTGCTCCGATTATCCCTGCGAACATCTTGCCGAACTCTTCAAGATGGCGCCTGAGGCAAAGATGACTTTGGATAAATTGAGGTAGAATTTATCAAGTGATTCCAAAAATAATTTTAATTGCTGATAAAAATTTTTTTCTTGAACTCTGGGCTTTGCTGTGAGAAAAGGCGCTCGTCCTTCAGTGGTGGGAGATTTACCTTAAGTTTCAATTTCACAATAATTAAAAGATGATCGGTTAGATGGGCTTCATTAAAAAAGTCCATTTGCACGCCTTTTTCCTTTGGCCTTCAAGGATTTGCAGCGTCTAACCCACTGTAATCTCTAGCAAAAACCCTGCTCAAAAAAGATGGGCAACCTTTTTTGAGATGAAGTCGATAACTCTTGTGAAAAGAGCAACTAACATTATGGCAACAATAAAACCTTTAACCAAATTAAACGCTACAAATATCGCCCCCCCAGGTGAAATGCAGAATGAGACAGGAATGCCTATAAATTCAGGCAATCTCGCTGCACAAAGAATATCAGTCGATTCGTCTTCAGAAATACGCCATTCATTATTCTCTCCTGCTGGTAATGCAATACAACTTCACAATGAACAAGCTGTGAAGATAAGAGGAATCCTAGACACATGCTTCGAAGAGATGGCTAATTTCATCGTTACAGAGGTCGAGAACAACAGACCTTTTTCGGCTGAAGAGCTCCTGAGAACGATCGAGTCAACCAGCAGAGATCCTGTTACGATGATAAGACAGCTAATCTCACTTGATAAGGTGGACCTTACTGACAAAGGTGAAGACTTGAAAGAGACCCTGTACGACTTAACAGCAGATGTTGAAAACGATTTAATGAAAAAAATTAGAGCAAACCTCGAACAACATAACATTAGACACATACTAAATATTCATAATTACCTCGGGCTCCTCAATGCTATCGGAGCTTTCTCTGAGGATTCTATTTATATCGACCCGAATATTTCACCCCTTCCACTACCGCTCACTGTCGAAACTGAAATCGAGCATCTATTACATAGAGCTAAATCAACAGAAGAGAGTCGTGAGATAGCTATCACATGGTTAGATGATGTGATCTTTGGAATGATGCAAACACTGAGCAGAGTCGAAAAAGTGGACTCCTTTGCATTCAGAGATCTGTTAAGGGCTGTTACACCTCTCGATCAAGAAGCAATTTTCTTTGAACAGAGTATCGATTATGTGATCGAACATTTAAAATCTATCGGCCCAGTAAATCTCTCTGTGCAAGCGATGGAAATTATAAAGAGTTTCAATTCAAAAATACTCGTTCCCAAATTTAGCGTTGAGCTTAACACCTACTCAGATTTAATTGAATTCATAAAGCTCTGTTGTCCACGTCAGGCAAAGCTCCATGAAAAGTATCCTGTTCAAGACAAACCTTTAAATGAGCTGAGCCAGTTGTTTCGTGACATCTCATACATCTCTACACAATTCAAAAGCATCACCTCTATTGATGAGGCGATTACATATGCCTTCTTTCCCTTTGAACAGGATGGCATTCTATCTTCAAACCAGGTTGAAATAGCCAGGAAACATATAGATCGAGAGCTTCTCTCACATGGCGAGAAGAAAATCAGAGATGAACACATCGTCAGTTTTTACAATCTACTGGATGAGATGAATTTAAGTCTCAAACCCACTTATAGAAACTGGTTTTTAGCGATCGTTTGGAAGATCGAATCTCGCACATGTAGCCTTAAACAGCTAGACTATCTTGAGAATACTCTCTCGGAGATGTCTGATTTAGCATTATTTCAAAATACATCTCACTCTTCACAGGATGGCATCTTTACGACAATGCTTGGAGATCAAGCAACTCCAAAGGGCATCCATGCTATGAGAGAGAAACTTAATAGAGTGCTGCAGGAATACGGACATCTTCCAATATTAGATGAAAGACTCCAAAGACAGGCGGAGTTGATTGAAAAAAACACAGGACTTCCGACACCGACGACATATCAAACATGGTTTGAGACAATCTTAATCCTGGTGCGGAAATATGAAGCTAAGAACAAACCTGAGCGCACAACATCCGAGTTTAAAACACTCAATGAACTGCTACCGAAAATGCAACAGGCAGTATTGAGCAATCCAGAGATCACAAAAATAGAAGATCTATTTCAAACTCCTCGGGAAAACTACAGGGCAATCTATACTCAAATTAACAGGGCACTCGCTGTTGTTGGTAATACTGAAATTCCTCAGGATATGGCAAATCACAAAATTCTCAACAAAGCCACTGCAACCTATAGCGATCTATTTAGAGCAATTTTACTTCGGATTAAAATCAACAACGCAAATAAAATTCGCGGCCCACAATCCACACCCTCTTACTCACCTGGGTTAGAAGTGAAATTCGAAATGAAACCACCCGTTCAAGAGAGGACTGTTGTAACCCCGATATCAAAAAAATCTCCCGAAAAGAAAAAACCAGTTAGGGTTCCGCCCGTAAAAACTTCGAAAAACGAAGTTGAGAAGAAAGAGGCTGCACCGCCACAACAAATATCGGCCCCCACTCCTCCCAGCAAGACAAAGAATGTAGCACAGCCGCAACAAAAAACCACAAAGGTTGAAATTCAACCAATGCCACCTCCAACAACAGATCGCACTCAGCTCAAAATCTACAGAGAGCAGCTTTTTGAATTAAACAATAAGAGAATGTCGCCTCGTTACGGAAGCATCGAAGATGCTTACAAGGCAATGGAAATAGGTGGCATGGACAGCGGACTTAAGATGTTTGGTGATCAAACAATTCCAGACAAACTAAGGGAAACAGTGAACACATTAAACCCTGAAATCAAAACATTTGCTGAGTGGCACAAAGCACTTATCAACTTTTTTGAACACAGAAAATTAAAGATAGATCGCATGATAACACTTATAAATGAGAATGGTTTTTATAAAATTCTCCGACAAATGGTTTGGGAAAAAGGTTTTGATTTAAAAGTCTTTGCTAGAAATTCCAGAGCTACTATTACATCAGGCTTCAATAAAAAAACTAAAACACCATCAACTGAAATTTTAAGGCGTATTCGCCAGACATGGGTAGGCATGAATAACAACATCTACTCAAAAGAGATTGATTTGTTAATTCACGCTGCATTTATTTTAAACCCAAGAAGATGAGGACTACTTCATGAATAATAAAAAAGATCATGTAAATAATATTGGAAGCAAAAAACAGGCCATCATAGCTGGCAAAAAGCAGCAAGTTGAAAAGAGTTTTAAAATAGATCAAATCGCCATCACTGATCTGCTCACGAGGATGACCAATTTAACAAACCATCTTCAAATAAGAAATATCAACTATGCTTATGAAACGCTCGGAGGAGATCAATTTCAAAAAACATTGATACTCAACCTGTACAAATACGGAGAGGATAATTTACCCGAAGAACGGAAAAAAGAGATCAAACACATCTGTGTTGGGATTGAAACATATGATGATTGGCATAAATCACTCGTTCAAATATTCGAAAATCGCATGAACACGCTCAAATCAATGACAAGAAAATTAGTACAGGGAGAATTTTATAGCTCGTTAAAAGAAACTATTTTGAAAAATAAGTCCGTCACGTTGCAGGAATTTGCCCAACGAGCATCCTTTCCAATTTCACGGTTTAATAGTACAACCACAAAAGTTCCAGATCTAAAAACTTTCAGCTGTATCAAAATGACATGGCTCAATTCCGGCGGATATCTGATGGAAATCGACCCCCTTTTGCACGCCGCTTACATCGCTAAGATGGAAGAGGGATATTGAGGAAGCTCTTTGTAGGGGCGGGGTTCAAACCCACCCGCGTTATTATTTTAGGGCAGGTTTAAAACCTGCCCCTACAAAACCAGAGAACTCGCACACGGCGTTAAGTTTAAACTCAAAACAAATCATCTGCTAATTGACCTTACACGATTGCTCCGCTATAAGCGGCTTCCATGTTTAAATTTGAACTTCTTCAAAATAGTCGTGATACAAAAGGAAGGCTTGGGGTAATCACGACAAGTCATAATTCCTTTGAGACACCGGTATTCATGCCGGTGGGGACTCAGGGGAGTGTCAAGACTTTGAGCCCTGATGAAATTGAGGAGATCGGTGCTAGTATAATCTTGGGAAATGCCTATCATCTCTTCATCCGGCCGGGACATGAGCTGATCAGGGATTTAGGAGGACTTCATAAATTCATGAACTGGAAGGGCTCGATCCTTACCGACAGCGGCGGATTTCAGATCTTCTCGCTCTCCGATCTGCGTCTTAAATTCGATGAGAATGGTGTCGAATTTCAGTCCCACATCGACGGAGGCATAAAACACTTTTTGACACCTGAACTCTCCATAGAAGTCCAGGAGGCGCTGGGATCGGATATAATGATGGTGCTCGACGAATGCACCCCATATCCGGCAACCGAAGAACAAGCAAAAAAATCGATGGAGCTCTCGCTCAAATGGGCTGCGCGCTCCTTAAATGCCAGAAAATCCGATAACGCCCTATTCGGCATCGTGCAAGGCGGAACATACAAACATTTGAGGGAAGAATATATCGATCGACTTTTGGAAACTTCCAAACGCTTCACGGATTTTAATGGTTATTCCATCGGCGGCCTCTCTGTGGGAGAACCGACTGATTTGATGTACGAGATGACGGCCATATGCACAGAAAAACTCCCTGCTGATAAACCGAGGTACCTGATGGGGGTTGGCACCCCTGAAAATATTCTCGAATCGATCGATCTTGGTATCGACATGTTCGACTGCGTCATGCCCACAAGAAACGCAAGACACGGAAAACTCTTTACAAAACAGGGTGATATCAACATTACAAACGCTAAATTTATTCGGGATATGAATCCCATCGAAGAGGACTGCGGATGTTTTACTTGCAAAAACTTCACAAAGGCTTATCTCAAACATCTATTTCAAGCTGGAGAAATTTTAGCCTTGAGACTCGCTTCAATTCACAATTTACAATTCTATATCGATCTGATAGAGGGAGCAAAACTTGCACTGAAAAATGATAATTATCCTGAATTTAAAAGGGATTTTATCTCAAAAAGAAAGGGGAGAAAATGTTAGAAAATCTATTTATGGGGACTGCTCACGCAATGGCGGGTCAATCAGCTCAAGGAGGAGGACAGGGGAATTTTCTTGTCAGCCTGCTTCCGCTCGTTTTGATCTTCGGCATCTTTTATTTCCTGCTCATCCGCCCGCAGCAAAAACAACAGAAGCGCGTTCAGGAGATGCTCTCCAATTTAAAACGCGGCGACAAGGTCGTCACACGCGGCGGCATACATGGAAAGATCGACGAGATCAAGGAGAATGGGGTCATCGTCGAAGTTGCGCAGAACCTCAAACTTACTCTGAATAGAGAGGCTATCGCTTCAATCGTAAATACTAACACAACTCAGGGGGAGTAAAAAGCTTATGTCTACTAACTGGAAATGGAAGGTCGGCCTTCTTGTCTTTCTGACCTTGTTGTCGGTCTATTTTCTTCTGCCAACGCTATACAAAACGAAGATCGAAGAGGACAAGGCTGCAAATAAGGTTTTACCCTGGTATTACTCGGTACTCCCTGACAAGTTTATCAATTTAGGACTCGACCTTCGCGGTGGTATCTATCTTGAATTTGAAGTACTTACAAACAAAGCGCTGCTCAACCAAATAGATCTTCTCTCAGAGGACTTAAAATCTCAGCTGACCAAAGCAGGCTTTACAGATGTCGATAAGGTTTCGTTTACACCGGACAAGGACGAAGCTACCTTAACGATCGCATCCACAGATTCCAAGTTGATGGATAAGATTGTCACCATTATCACAAGCAGAGAATACAGCGCGATACTCACAAGGCCTGTAAGAAAAAATGACGAACTCAAATTCGGTTACGATGAAAGATATCTTAAAAATTTTAGAGCGTTCGTGATTGAGCAAGCTGTGGCCAAGGTGCGAAACCGCATCGACCGCTACGGAGTCGCTGAGCCGACGATCCAGAGACTCGGTTCAGGACGTATCGCGGTTGAGCTTCCGGGGCTTAAAGATCCTGAACGCGCTATAAACATAATCAAGCAGGCGGGTCAGCTCGAATTTAAAATAGTCGACAACAGCGTGCCAAACGACAAGTTGGAACTCATGATCGACGAAGCAAGAAAAGAGAACGAATTCACGCAAAATGATTATACATACAAGACAGTCGAGCAGATAAATAAGACGCTCGCTCTCAAGTTGCCGAAGGATACTGAAATAGCATTTGAGCTTAAGACTGACCAGGTGACTCAGGAGCTGACCGACGCGACTCCATTTCTTTTAAAGCGTAAGGTCTGGATCACTGGGGATATGCTAAAAGATGCAAAGGTCTCCGTCTCGGACAACGAACCGCACGTATCGCTGACTTTGGATAACAGAGGCGCAAAGCTCTTTGGTGAAGTCACTTCCAAAAACATAGGTGAGCGGATGGCCATCCTGCTCGACAACACCGTGATATCAGCGCCCACAATTCAGAGCGCAATCTATGGCGGACAGGCGATGATCACCATGGGAAGAGGTAGCTACGAAGTTTTGAGAAAGAGATCTCAGGACCTTGTGCTGGTATTGCAGGAGGGAGCCCTTCCCGCTCCGCTCGTCGAGGCTACAAAGACAGTGGTCGGTCCATCTTTAGGTGCAGACTCCATTCATAAAGGTATAATCGCAACCCTTATCGGCGGCGCTTTGGTTTTCATCTTCATGTTGGTCTACTACAAGGTTGGTGGTCTGCTCGCTGACCTCGCACTCGGCTTGAACCTCCTCTTCATCCTCGCAGCACTTGTTCCATTTCAGGCCACTCTGACTTTGCCGGGAATCGCTGGAATTGTTTTGACTCTCGGCATGGCTGTCGATGCAAATGTGCTGATACTCGAGAGAATCAAAGAGGAGCTTAGATTAGGAAGGTCAGCGCCTAATGCCGTTAAATCCGGCTATCACAATGCGATGCGAACGATCATCGATGCGAATATCACGACACTCATAGCAGCACTTGTTCTTTATCAATTTGGAACAGGTCCGATCAAGGGCTTCGCAGTGACACTTGGAATAGGTCTGGTGATAAGCATGTACACAGCCTGTGTTTGCACGCGCATGGTATATGATATCGTAATTTCAAAATTTAAATTAACTACGCTTAAGATTTAACCCGGAGGAAGATAAAAATGAGTTTCAAAATAAAATTTCCATTCATCAAATATCGAAAGATATTTATAGCGCTTTCCATCTTTGTTATTGCAGCATCCATCTTCTTCATCGCTACGAAGGGATTTAACTACGGCATCGACTTCAACGGAGGTGCTAAGCTTGAATATCAATTTTCTTCCGACGTGACTGAAAGCCAGGTCAGAGAGGCTCTTAAAGAGAGTTTTAACGACGTTTCGGTCGTCAGATTTGGTGAATCTAAGGATCGCAGGATGAGCATTAAGATTGGCGTAGCTTCGGAACATGCGCAAATTGGAACTCAGGTCACTCAATCTCTTGAAAAAACATTTGGAGCAGGAAATGTGACGCTTGAGCAGGAAGAGACGGTCGGCCCCAAAGTCGGCAAAGAGATGAGGCGCAAGGCTTTTTATACTATCCTCTTCTCATGGCTCCTCATGCTAATCTATATCGGATATCGCTTCGATTTCCTTTACGCGCCGGGGGCAGTCGTAGCGCTCATTCATGACGTGATCATAGTGCTCGGATTTTTTGCCCTGCTCGGAAAAGAGATCAACCTCGTGATAGTCGCTGCTATATTAACGCTGATCGGATATTCCATCAACGACACGATAGTCGTCTTCGATCGCATCAGGGAAAACAAGGGGAGAATTTCGCACGATAGCATCGAAGAGGTCGTCAACGACAGCCTCAACTCGACACTTTCAAGGACGCTCATAACATCGGTGACTGTATTACTCGTTGTATTGGCTCTGTTTTTTAAAGGTGGAGGCACACTCCATGATTTCGCATTTGCACTCATTGTCGGCGTTATCACCGGAACCTATTCATCCATCTTCATCGCTTCCCCGGTTTACATCGATCTCTACAAATACTGGCCTAAAGTAAGCGCGCTGTGGGGGAAAAAATAAAATACGTGAAACGTCCTCCCGTGAAGCGTGAAACGAAAAATCATTCTCTATCTAAAATAGGATAACAGCATGACATGTTGGTCAATTGTAGCTGAAAATTCCCAAAAACAGAAAAAACTATCTGATAGTCTGAACATCAATCCTATAATCGCAAGGTTGCTTGTCAACAGGGGGATAGTCGCTCCTGATGAAGCCAGGACATTTTTAAACCCTAGTTTGTCAAATATTCCAAATCCTTTTTTGTTACCGGACATGGAGAAAGCAGTTGCAAGGATTGTTCAGGCTATTGAAGCTGGTGAGAGGATCGCGGTCTTTGGTGACTTTGATGCTGACGGCATCTGCTCAACGGCACTCCTTTTCAGGTTTTTTAAAAAAATAGGAGTACATGTTGAAACCATAATTCCACACAGGATTGAACATGGATATGGTCTCAATTTGGAACTGATCACCAAAAATAAACCGCAGCTGGTCATCACAGTCGATACAGGGAGCAACGATGAAAAGGTCATCGGCAAGGCAAAGAAAGCAGGAATAGATATCATAGTGACCGATCATCATACGATCGAACAATCACCAAAGAGCGCAATCGCTACAGTCAATCCGAAACTTTCGACCAATAAATTTCCTGATGACGATCTTTCAGGATGCGGTGTCGCTTTTTGTCTCATCATGGCTCTGAGAAAGAGTCTCAGGGAGCTTGGTAAATTAAAAGAAGAACCGAATCTTAAAGATCTTCTCGATCTGGTCGCAATGGCCACCATCGCAGATATGGTTCCTCTCACCGGAACGAATCGCATCTTAACAAAGATCGGCATGGAGGTGATCGCAAAAGGAAGCAACCCCGGAATATCTGCGCTGCTCGAAGTCAGCTCCACATCTCATAATCCAACATCACAGGATATCGCGTTCAGACTCGCACCAAGAATCAACGCTGCGGGAAGATTGCACGATGCTTCGATAGCGTTAAAACTGTTGATCTCAGAAGATCCTGTTGAGTGTAAGAATATCGCCGATGAATTAAACAGTCTCAATAGCAAGAGGCAACAGACCGAGGCAAAGATCATCAGCGATGCTCATGAGATTTTAAAAAATTCGAAAGATAACAGCGGAATAGTTTTGCATTCGGAAGAGTGGCATTTGGGCGTTATGGGTATCGCCGCCTCCAAGCTCGCAAACTCATATGGAACCCCAGTCGCCATATTTGCCAAAGATGGAGATTCATGGCGCGGGTCAGTGAGATCCAAAGCTGACATCGATATCATGAAGGTTTTAGGCGAATGTTCTGATCTGCTGATCAAATTCGGAGGTCATAAAGCCGCCGCAGGAATATCGATCGCCGATGAAAACCTTGAACTCTTTAAATCGCGTTTCGACGAAATCTGCTTAAAATATTTTCCTGAAAATTATGAGGAGAGGCTGAAAATTGATGCCCTTTTGAACATCGATGATATCACAGAAAAGCTGATCGATGATATGGATAAGATGGAACCATTTGGAAACTCAAATCCCGAACCGTTATTTGGCCTCAACAACATCAACGTCGCATCTGTCAAAGTCATAAAAGAAAAACACCTCAAGCTCAATCTGAAGGGAGCCACAAACCACATCGAAGCAATAGGCTTTGGTTTCGGCCATCTGGCATCAACAATAGGAGAGAACACCTCCATCGCCTTTAGACCCGAATTCAACACCTGGCAAGGAGTAAGATCTGTGCAGTTGAGGGTGAGGGAAGTGAGAACTAGCGATATGCTGTAAGCTATAAGTGGTAAGAATTAAAAGCACATCTTTTTGTTTGCATTGTCATTCTGACCTTTGGACACTATTAGTTATAACTCAATAAAGGGCAAATTAACTTAATTTTAAGGCAGCTTTGTGAGCCTACAATGTCATCCCGCACCCTGATGCGGGATCCAGATTGGGTTGAATTTACGCTGGATTCCCGCTGGAGTTTATCCCGCACTCGTTGCGGGGCGAGGAATGACAAAAAATGAAAAAGGGTTTATGAAATCGGCTTGTGAAACTATTTTTCCAGACAAAGATTATTTAACAGTCGAACAATTCATTAAAAAATTGAAATCTACTTCTTTATAGAACTCAAAAACTCAACCAACTTATTCAAGGCTGCTTTAAGTTTTTTATCTAGGCCTACGAGTTCGGTCTCATCAAGTAGTGGTGAGAGCTCTTTTCTTACTGCTTCATCGGTGAGATTTTTTGCTGCGTCGCTTAGCTCTGAGATAAATTCTTCAAGAGTCATGTTCTTAACTTTTTTGAGCTTTGGCAAACGGGACTCCACTTTTTTCAATCTATTATTTAAAGTCTCCATGTCCGGCTTTTCACCCACTACATCAAAGAGATAATAGATATCGTAAAGATCTCTCATCAATCGTCTTTCATTCCACGCTGCCAACTTGTGAGAAAGGGCGACATCCAGACTCATCACACTCACTATCCTTCCGAGCTGATTGACATGCCCTGCCAATACGTTGGTTGACATCGCAATCGCTTTACATTCTTTGGACACGCTGGCCTCTATCTGGATGGATACCCCTTCAACATGTATTTTAATTCGAACAGCCTTGGAATTCATCGTCTGAAAAATTTCAGCATTGGGAATTTCTTTGAGTATTTTATCCAATCCTTCAGTTATCTCTTTTTTAGAACTGTATGGAACAAAGATATAATCGATATCATTTGTGCTTCTGGGACAATTTAGCAGCCTCAATTCTATTCCACCTTTTAGTATCGCATGATCTCCAAATTCTTCAGAAATCCGATGCATCAACCAGACAAAGATCGAATCCAAATTGATTATTTCAGGAAATGGAATACTCATAATTTGTTATCCTCAAAATACTTATTCACAAAGCTGATAAACTTTGGATTTTTATATTTTTTCAAATACTCTTCAATAATATTTCTATCTATAGATCTCAAATCTATATCCGAATAGATATCAAAATAAAAAACTAATCCCTTATTATAAAAATAAAGCGTATCCAAAAGCGCCTTCTCTTTTGTCGCAAAATTAACCCCATTTATCGTTTCATATCCGAAATAAAGGTGTTCTGAGACTCCAATATGAACGATGGTCAGATTTTGAAATTTATATTCCCTCTTCTTTCCGATCTTTACAGCCCTGATCTGATTTTTGGGGATTGTGCCAATCATCAAATGTTTAGCTAAAATTGTTTCAAAACTGATATAAGATCTTTCACACAATTTTTGGCTGAGCACATTCGGATCGAAATCTTTCGTGACGTATATGCCTCTTGTAAATCGTTTAAGAATTTTCAACTTCTCGAGATCAGCAATTCGTCTATAGAAGGTTTTAAAGTCCTTAGAAGGGAAAATGCTCTTTAAATCACCCAAAGTGAACACTCCACACATGTCATCCTTAAATTTATCAATTATTTCAATATGTTCTACTATTTTTTTCATATGGACAGATATTGTACATTTTTTGGGAATATCTGTCCATATGAAATTTTACATCCAACTTGACCCTCTCCCCCACATGATGATAACCATCAATGCCAATGTACAATGTGAAAATCAAACATGAGTTTACAGCGCTACATCAGTTGATGTCAGATGGGCGGGAGTTGGAGCCGCTTCATTCGCATGACTGGGTTGTCGAGGCGATTTTTACAGCAACAGAGCTTGATAATACAGGCTGCGTGATCGACTTTCGCGATATCGATCAGTTGCTGAAAAATACAACCGACAACTGGAGTGACAAAGGTATCGGAGCCCTTTCGGCTGAGGTGATTGCAAGATCGATCTTCGACCAGATCGATATAGAGTTCAAAAAAAATGACAACAGTCGGGTCAAAATTCAATCCGTCACGGTCTGGGAAGATATGCTCCACGCAGGAAGTTTTTTTCAATGAGGGGATATAGATGAAAAAGGCAATCTCACTTCTATCCGGAGGCCTCGACTCCGTCGTCTCTACGGCACTTGCTCAGAAGAGATACGAAATCTGCTTGGCACTCACTTTCGATTATGGACACAAAGCAGCGCTGAAAGAGATACGTGCTGCAAAGGGTATATCTGAAAAAATGGGTATACCTCACAAAGTCATCGAACTGCCATGGCTGGGAAACATTACAACAACAGCACTTGTTAATAAAAATATTCAAACACCTGCCGCCTATGACAGGGACAGCGTCTGGGTTCCGAACAGAAATGCCCTCTTTGCGAACATAGCGGCGAGTTTCGCTGAAAACATGAAAGCCGATTACATAATCGCAGGGCTCAATGCCGAGGAGGGGGAGACATTCCCAGACAACAGCATAGAATTCGTTCATCAGATCAACAAGATGTTCCAACATTCAACGCTTACAGGTGTAGAGCTAAAAAGCTTTACACAAAATTTACGAAAGATTCAGATTGTTGAAAGATTCATCTCGCTGGGCTTTCAGCCACATGAAGTATGGTCGTGCTACAACGGCGGGGAAAAACCATGTGGAAAATGCGAATCGTGCCTTAGAAGCATAGCTGCATTTATTCAACTCGGAGTTACAAAAGTATGATCGTCGAGTTTTTAAAGGATGAGATAACCTACGATGGCACACAGCTTCGATCCCATTGGATATCAGATCAGACCGGCAAATTCGGCGATGCGATTGTCTCCTTCGTTGGCCCGGCTGACGTTGATCTATCGCACATGGTAGATCTTGAGGATGTCAAGAACAAGGAGCCTATATCCAGCAATTCGATGCTCCATTTTATAGTTGAACATTTTGATTTAGATCTTGAAAAGACTATCTTAAGACAGAGGCTCCTCGTCTCTATAATCCATCAAGCACTTTTGAACAGCAGTAAAACTAATATCAGAAGGACAGGAGACGATCTCTACGATGACGATGCAAAACTCTCAGTCTCAATCGCAACCCTATCAATGGTATCGACTCTGATTCATACAGCCATCAATATCGACAGCAAAAACACCCCCGTTAAAACAAAGGGGCTGAACGATTACAAGATTTCACCTTTAGCATTTGCACTCGATGTGATGAAGGCGTATTCTCACGAACTGGAATCTATAAAAGTTGCTCGCGCAAAGGTCAGAGGGGTGAAATGACTAACAACGGACAGCTAGTCGAAATATTTAGCTCGATACAGGGCGAGGGTTTATATGCCGGAACCCGCATGACATTTGTGAGATTCGGCAGGTGCTCGTTGAACTGCAAATGGTGTGACACTCCTCAAGGAAAATGTGCTCAGGAAAGTTTCAAAGTCGAGACAAAACCGGGAAGTGGCAAGTTCAATCAGTTCAAAAATCCGGCGTCCATAACCTCCTTGAATGAACACCTTCTCTCATTCGAGGACAAATTCTTAAGCCTTACAGGGGGTGAGCCGCTTGAGCAGGTCGATTTTCTTTTGGAATGGTTGCCGACTATTGATGCGCGCAGACACATTATGCTGGAAACAAACGGCATATTGTTCCAATCCTTAAAATTTATAATCCCGCATTTAAATACCATCTCCATGGATATCAAACTTCCTTCATCCTCAGGCTGCAAAAAGTATTGGGATGAACATGCCCAATTTTTGAATACAGCCTATACGAGTGGAAAAGAATTATACGTGAAGCTTGTCGTCACGGAATCTACTTCAAATGCAGACCTTGAAAGGGCGATTTTGATAGTGAACAAAACCAACAAGTTCATACCGGTCTTCATCCAGCCCGCTTCACAGACCCTCCTCTTCCATGACACGATATCCGAAGAGCGACTTAACTCTATCGAAAGGCTCTGCTCCGCTTATCTCCCGAATGTAAAAACGCTCCCGCAGATGCATAAAATATGGGATGTGCTGTGACCTGATCAACTTTATCTCCTCTTTTTTTACAAAATTACAATAGGTTAAAGGGTTTATAAAATTCATATAAATTCAAGGTTGATTATTTTTTTCCACCATTGTAGGGCTTTCCGACTATGTTGAATTTGACTGGCACAAAACACCAAAATTTGGCTTTGTTAGCAAACTTTGGGATATCATTGACTAACACCGGTCAGCTATCAAATCCAGAGATCGACAGAACATCTCCTGAAGCGTTTGTGAACTTTCTTACAGAAATTAAGGGTGCTCAAAAAAACGGGAATGCGATTTTTAATAACGAAACATCTCATCTTTTAAAGGATGTCGAACAGGACGCGATCGGAGCTTTGATATTATCCTCTGCTTCACAATCGTCCTTCGCCACTGATGAGATCGCTCCATTTGTTGATGATAAAAACCCTTCAGATGATTTTCATAAAGATCTTCTTACAATCAGATCTGTCATCGAAACATATGTCCTTGGAAAAAATGATCGTGCTGAGACAAATGTGCTCTCTGCTAAGTTAAAGCGCCTCATTCTACAAAACAGCGAACATCGGCATAAATTGGAAATAGCTATCGGTTTGATAAATTACACTCTCGCTTATGACGAAATTCTAAAAGGGAAGAGTAAGATAGATTCAGATGTTTATATTCTATTTGAAGAGGCAAAAAAACAATTTATTAGGTCATCTTCAACTCCATCACATCTTGCGATGCACTATCTCTCTGAATTGCACTTTGATGGATTTATAGTTGATGACTTCGATCTTATTGTTAAAAGCTATTTCCAGGGAAATGTTCAGCTATACGGCCCTGCCCTTTTGAATATCGCGAAAATTTTCATGCAACAGGGCAGATACAAAGAACTTCAGAAGATGCTTGAAAAGCGGGTCATGCCTCACAGCAATCACTGGCAACTGCTTGAATTTTCACCACCATTATTTGTGGCTCGGTTAAAGGCCTTATCGGGAAAATTCTCAGAAGCAGCGGAAGATTTGTGGAATGCTTATGTTCAAAATCCTGACATCGTTAATAATATTGAAATGGATGACAATCTTTCAATCGTGACATCATTTGCGATGACAGGCGAGATTGAAAAGGCAATCACATTGCTAAATGAAATAGCAAAAGCATCCGGAAAGAGCCGTCATTTCGAACAATTGCTGGGGGACACAAAGATATCCGAAAAAAATCCGGCATACATAATAACACTCCTGCTAAACGCATCCAGGGATGAAAAAAGGCTTTCAATCGCACTTTTAAACGCAATAAGAAGGCGCCCGAACAAGGCGCTCGGAATCGAGATTGACCCAAATATTATCATCCCAAATGCGAAATCTCCGCTGGGAAATCTAGAATTCATTCAGATTTATCCTGACGAATGGGCATCTAATTCTTAACGCTGTGTACGAGTTTTTGTAGGGGCAGGTTTAAAACCTGCCCCTACAAAATCAATGTGTTACAAGAAAAACTCGCACACGGCGTTAAGTATTAATTCACTATCAGCCTAAAAGCCTACAACCTATTTACCTATTTCCTCACAACTCCGGTGCGATAAGTGGTCTTTCAATTCTGTAGTCTGGCGGTACATCTTTTGACGGGTATAGACGTTTTAAAACCCAATAGCTGTTCAATACTTTTTTCACATAAAGCTTGGTCTCAAAGTATGGTACATCCTCAATCCACTCATCGACCTCGACGCTGTTCGAATTTTTCACCCACCTCATCACGGCATGTTCACCTGCGTTATACGCTGCGATCGCAGCAACTATATTTCCGCCGAAGTAATCATGAAGCCTTTGCAGATACCGGATGCCATACCTGATATTCTGGTCGGGATCGAAGAGGGAATCATATTGAAATGTCTCATCATCTGTTATAACCGACCTGGCAGTGGTGGGCATCAATTGCATCAATCCCACAGCGCCCGCCGTTGAAATAACATCGGCCTGAAACAGCGATTCGTTGCGTATCATCGCATAGACAAGATCAGGATCGACAGATGTGCCGCTCGTCTCCTTTTCAACATGTTTGCTATATGCCTTTGGATAATAGTTCTCCCAGATGAAGCGATCAAAACCGGACTGCAGTGGAAAATCCTTCAACACTCTCCTATAATGACGGGATATCAAACCGACTACTGCATGGTGCATATCCTCCTGAGATGCGCGCCACAGCACGAGTTCAACTGTCGATGATGGGAAAGATTTATAATGTTCAAGCTCTTTTATAGCCAAATTCTTCAACCCAAGTGCCATCAGCAATTCGACCCGCTCCAATTCAACGGAATCTTTCTTCAGTTCTTTAATCTGGGATTTTTTAGGCTCCCAATTCCCCTTGATATCATTTTTTTCTTCTTTGAGTGAAAGCCTCTGTGAGGCCATCTCGCGATAATAGCCTGTGGGATATTGATGTATAAGCGTCAGATATAATTTCCTGGCGTTCTCCTCTTCACCCATCTTTTCATATACCCTCGCCCGCCAGTATATCGATCTGTCGCGATAATCTGAACCTCTAAAGTGCTTTTGCAGAAGTTCAAACTGGCTTAGAGCATCCTTGTAATAACCCATCTTATAATACGACCAACCCAGATACCATCGACTTCTCGCCCTCATCTGTTGAGAGCTGGAATGCTGAAGCACCTCTTTCCATTCTGTGACAGCCTGCTCGAAATTTCCCATGTCACAATATAACAGTGCCAATCGCGATTTGAGTTTCATATAAGCACCCGAATAACGAGCAGTTGCATCCTGCAGCCTTTTAATTATTCTAATCGCCTCCTGAAAATTATTCATCTTCAGGTAGACATCTGCCAGACCGTAATCGACGGCCCTTTTCAGGCTCGGACCTACATTTCTGGAATTGAGGCTCAAATAAATTTTTAAAGATTCGTCATATTGATGAAGCCATCGTTTTGATCTTGCTACCTGATATTCAAACTGTGCCCGCATGCCGGGAGATAATGATTTGTCCCTGACAAAAGGAAGAGCCCTCGCTATCACCTGATCGAAACTGGCATTAGCTGCGAAGGACTTGCATATAGCATACTGCTGCTCTGGAGTGGACATCCATTTAACAAGATTCACCTTACATACATCAGAGAGCTGCTTCATATAAGGAGCAGCTTTATTGATATCATCCTCGCTGCGAGATGATAGGATGATATCCTTCAACATACCCTGAGCAACACTACACCTTTTTGCATCAAGATTAACCCCAACCATCTCAAGTTCTATATTGAGCTTCCCATTGGATTTAAGTGCTTTGAGATATTTCTTAAAATCGGCAAGTGACTCATCGTATTTTTTTTGACTGGACAAGACCCTTGCCTCACCCAAAAGCGCTTCGTCAACCCAGACACTCTTTGAATAATGTTTTTTAAGATCGAAAAAATCCTGGTAGGCCTCTTCCAATTTCCCAGCTTCTTTTTTGCTAAGCGCACGAAAGTAGAGCGCGTGGTCTTTGAGCAAAAATTCAGAATCGCTTAAAGCCTTCGATAAAAGCGAATCTGCTTCACTGAATTTTTGATTTTTATACGCAAGATATCCCTTTGAAAAATTCTGATCAGAGGAATCCACAGCAAAGAGCTCTCCACTGAAAAATGACATCATTATAATAATTGCTATAATAATTTTCTTCATAAACACATCCAGTCTTCTTAACTCTCCCCCTTTATAAGGGGGAGGTGGAGGGGGTAAATCAAATACTTACCTCCCCTACCCCCTCCTTAGCAAGGAGGGGAATGGGTTCGGCAACAGGCTCACATACCACATGCCATTTTTAAAATGATGTTCCAAATTCCAGGATCAAAACACCATCTTTGATATTCGCACCGGTTATCGGATCCTTGAATTTAAAGTCTTGAAATCTACCACGGTTGACTATGATTATACCATATCCCAACCTTCCTTCAATTGGGAGCGCATGTCCTATCACAAAGCTTCCCCTCACTTCAGCGCCTACACTCAACAAAAAATCGTCGAAGAAATGTTTGAAGCTCGATTGATCAGGATACCATGGAAACCATACGTTTCCATAATCTGTAAAAAGAGCGCCATGTATGCTCTTCAAAAATACTGGCCATGTGCTGATGCCGCGCTCAGGAGAAACGATGGGAAAGCGATATTCGGCGGAGAGGAGCATCGCCCTCTCACCGCTAATCCTCGAATAAGGCATTCCTCTCAACGGAAAATATGTAATACTGCTTCCACCTGTGAACAAACTCTCCCCAACGCTACCACCCATCACAAATGTATTCTGAAAGAGCTTGTCGTTCCAGGTGATGCCCCCCTTCGCCCTGAGTGCCAACACCTGGTGCCCTCCGAGATGAATATATTCCCTGTGATCACCGACAAACACGATTTGTTCGTTATTTGCCCTTGAACCAAAAGCCTTGTCAGCCATCGACCAGTAGAGTCTGGTATATCTTCCACTCTCTTTACTGATCGACGTAACATATTTCTTGGCATCGCCATATGTGAAACTGAAGCTCACAGTACCGTAGTAGCCCAGATTCAATGGGGCCTTCTGGGGAGCAGTGAGAACGGTCTTTGGATTATGATCGCTGAACGAATATCCAAAGGAGAGCCCCCAGTTATTAAACGGAAAGGTCAAACTTGCATAACCTGTCCTTCGCTTTTCATAATAAACCTGATTGTTTGCCAGGGCGACACCTCCTGCAGCAATCGCTTCATAGGTACCCAAACCCAACACAGGCCTGAATCGATTATAGAAATAGCTGAAGAAGTAGCCCAGGTGATCGGCGTCGGTTCTATAATTGATTCCACCGGTCCAGTTATGCCATCTCAGGGGATCAAAGCCGCCAGTCAAGGCGGTCACAAATAGCGTATCATCTGCGTAAGATATCATCGGCGAGATAAATCTGGGCAGGAAGAGAGGGACTCCGAACGCGACATATTTATCCTCTTTGTATTTTAATTCTGTTTGATTCTCCCCGGCCTTCGGTTCAGCTAAATCTTCAGAAAGCTTTGCATCGACCTTCTCCCCTTTTTCAAAATTCGCAAACTCAGCCTTCTTTATCCAGCCGCCATCGAATTCCTTCACGTAGATCGTATCCTTGATCTTGATTTCGTCATGGACTCCCGAACCAATCGCAACCTTTGAGATATTAAAACCTGTCGCCGAATATGAGCTTATGTAGATATCCTTGCCATCATGAGTTGAGGGCTGAAAGAGGCCACCCAGCACATTTGTGACCCGGCGTGTGGAAGAATCGCTGAGCTTGTAACGATAGATATTATCTATGCCGTTTCTGTCTGATATGTAAAAGATCTCCTTGCCGTTTGGATGCCATATCGGGTGATTTTCCATCACCATCCCCTTGAAGGTCGTCAGGCGTTTTGGATGAGTCCCATCGATATCGTATCTGACCACCCTCCATCCATTTTTACCATCGTGTCTCACTATCAAAAACGACTTTCCATCCGGCGAAACACGGGGGTAGGCGAACTGGGTTTTGGGTTCGCTCAGTATTATCTTTGGCTTTGATTCTTCATCTTTTTTAACCGGCTGAGCTATACTTTTATTTCTTCCAATCCTCTTTTTTTCCCATCCCTTATTCCGATCTTCTTTCTTCTCTTCATCCTCCGGCACATTCATCACAGCAACTTCGTCGTATAAGACCTTGCCCTGCACAAACATAATCTTCTTTCCATCTTCAATAAATTCAGGATCTCTCGCCCTCTCCCCCGTTGTAAGACGTTTTGTCTTTTTTGTTTCGAAATCATACATCCAGATATCGTAATAGTAATGATAGCGCTTATATTTAGCTGCTGACGAGAATGCTATTTTCTTTCCATCCGGGTTCCACGAAAAATACGTGGCAACCTTGTCCTTGACGAGGAGCTCATCCTTGCCACCTTCCAAATCCCTGACCCGAATTTCCGGCCCATGATGAGGAGAGGTCAAGACATAGACAAACCTCTTTCCATCTGGGGAGAGGGTGGGAAGCCTTAACTGGCTATATTTCACCTGTTCAACCACGACAGTCGGATCGGTCAGACCCTCTCCTTCAATATTCTTTTTCAGATCATCATATCTCTTGGTAAGAACATCCTTCCATTCCTTCCAGAGCTGGACGACGGTCTTTCCATAGACCTTCTTGGCCTGACGATTTATGGCAAACAGGAGCGGCGAACGCCTGATTCTCTTGTCGAACTGATGAAACTTATCCTCTCCATAAGTTGTGATAAGATAGTCCACAAATTTCAAACCATAGATGTAAATAGAATATCCCCCGGGCCATTTTGAAATCCAGCCTGTGGCCTGATCTATCGGAAGAAATTCGTCTCCCAAAATGGCGGAGCGGATCACCATCTCTGAATAGCTCCCCCTGCCCCTTCCACCATCTGTGAGCCTCGTCTCTTCGATCTGAGCTAATCCCTCGTGCATCCAGCTGGGTGTGACACCCGATGGGGCTATGATCTTGCCGAGCAGAACGCGGGGAAACCTCCAAAAACCTTCAGCCCCGTCGAGTTGAATGACATGAGTGAGCTCATGCGAGATGAGCATCTTGAGCCAGTCATCGTAGTTCGCGATAGCATCATCAGGTTCTGGTGGCGTAATCCACAGCATTATCCAGTTGTAGGGTAAGACGGAGGCCCAGCCGTTTGGATCGTCGCTGTCATCCGTCAGGATAATTTCGATCAGCCCCCACGGCTTCCAGTCCCAGCGCTGGGTCAGACCCGGGTAAATCTCTTCACAGATCCTAGCGGATCTCACCGCCGTATCTTCGAGCCTTTTAGGAAAGTTAATTCTGAAGTGCTTCGTCGTGATGGATTGCCACTTGTTGGATGGATCGACAAAAGCCGCGTGGGCATTTGAGATAAAAATGAAAATGGATATGATAAGAGCTGAGATGATTACGATATGCCTTTTCATAAGTGGTAGTTTTAACTCATCGCAACACTTTGGGCAATTAGAATATGGTGCGGAAAATCATACAAGATGATTTTTAAACCTTCACAACAATTAGATGTGCAGTTCTTCGGAGATGCCGATCAGAATATCGATCCCCTGGATGAAGGTGATGTTTGATTGTAACTTCGCTCGCTCACTTTCATTCAACGCCTCATCTGACAGGAGCAAGAGGAGCTGGTGCATATAGGTATCGAGCTGATAATCTGTTGGGTTTCTGACAAGATCAAAGGCTATTCTAGAAAAAATAAGCCGGGCATAGTTCGAAACATCTACTCCAGACAAACGATCTCCAAAAAAGAGAGGGGTTACTCTGCTCAATTGTGCACTGTTATAAAAAAACTGTTCATCGACCCAAACAGGATCCAACGCCTTGAATTCACTCTTCACCCTTATCGAGAGTTCCCTCCTTTGCCTTTGCGTCAAAATGGCACGAAGTGATTCGTAATCGACTACACCCTCTGATGCCATCGAGGCAAGCTGATCGGGATATTGAGTCAACAGCCACTCGACAGCTCTGATTTGTGCGACGAACTCCCGCTGAAGCTCGACTGTGTATGTCATGGCTGCGCCATGGAGCAGCTGGTCGAGATCCCCCTCCAGATCCCTTCGGTAAAATGATCTTCCGGGCATGGGATGAATACAGAGGATCCCGAGCGGGGCGAAAGTTGTTGTCCGAATGTATCTTCGCAATTCAACAGAGATATAAAACGACCCTTCCAATCCGTACCTTACATCATGATAAAGCCCTCTAAGTTTCCAATCAGAATAACCTGTCAAATTATGCAAACCGCGATCGGATTCCTGGGGAATAGGACACACATTTTCCAAGCCCGTAGCAACGAGCTGCATGATCTTCTCTTTCTCTTCATCAGTTGCTGGAAGTTTTGGATTCAACACAAAGGAGACGACATCAGGTATCTCCGATTCATCTTCGCCTCTGACAGGCAAGGTGTCAAAAAGCCTGCCGATAAAAACGCCGTAGTGATTCACAGAGGCTGAGAGTTCCTTTTCCACACGCTCTAAAATACGCATATGATCAAAAACAGAGTTGTACAACCTATCTGCTCTTCTCTCTTCTCTCAGATAATCCCGTCCGTGCAGTCGTAACTCTTTGCCAAAGCCGACCAGCTCTTGCCGCATTTTCTTCAGTTGACCTGCGATTTTGCTATCATCGCCATAGCCGCCGTCAGATTGCGAGGGGAGTGACGGGATGGGTTCAAATATCTTCGGCGGAGCGCCGCCTGACGATCCGGAACTCAATCTCATGGATGGCAGAACAGCCATATCAGCACACCTCCTCCTTTTTCATACTCCATATTTCATCCGTGTCAATCGAAAGCTTACTTAACCTTATCCCAGCTTAGGTAACAAAGCAGCCCTTCCTTTACAGGGGGAAAGGAGGTCATTGGTTTTAAGATTCGACCGCCAAACGCTTCAATCGCCCTTCTGACATCGATCCCGATGGAGAGGATCGGTGCCACGCCGCGCTGACCCTTTGCTGCTTCCACAACATCCCCCATGTCGTGAAGCAGAGTTACCAACCCCTTTCTATCCTCTTCACTTTTGAGAGCTTTTTCCAACTGATGATAGAGCGCTGTGATCGTGAGGGGCGCTCTTAGTGGTCGATAGTCGCGATAGGGAAAGCTGGAGATGCGAAAGCGATAATATCGGCTCCCCAATCGGGTGTATCTCCTCGCAACCCAGAGCGGGATGCGCATCGTTTCGACCTCCCCGGTTGGGCTGCCATCCCGATCCAGAAGATAATACTTTAGTTTGTAGGTTACCTGAAATCGAGTCCTGAATTCATTCCGAACACCTCTCTGAACCTGGCGTATCATCCATGCAGCTTGCTTCTCATCAGTTGCATCAAACGAGACCGCAATCAGATCCCCTTTGAATGCCATGATAATCGGTATTTCATTTCCCTCCGCCTCGAAGCGCTCAAACCAGAGTTCCATGACTCGGTTGAAATCGCGGTTGCTAAAATCCCGCCTGCCGACCTGTTTCATATGCTGCCTGAAGTTGTCGTATTCAAAGAGGCTTAGATAGTTATAGCCCTTAAGGGCGAGCTCCTGGGCAAAGAAGTTGCTGTTTTCAAAAAAGTGTTCATCCGTGCTGGGGAGCTCTGGCCGCAAATAATAGATGCTGTTTTTCAATATCCTCGGATATGTCGCAGTGTACATCGCCTCTATGCCGAGGCGGATGAGATTCGCAATATGTCCGACAAGCACCTTTCTTGTCTCAACCGATTTAGTATCACTTACGAAAGAGGCAAAGCCACCGCTTAAACGATTCATCACACCGTTGATCTCTCCTGTATAGAAAGGGGGAAGGGTCAATCTGTCGAGCTCGTCATTGCGTCGAACTCCCTCATATGGCAGATCCCCGACAATCCCGATTCTTCGAGAGAGGTACTTCTTCCAGGTGGCATCACTATCTGGCGGAAGCTGATCATCGGTATAGAGGATGCGAGTCGCATCCCCTGTCAAGTCGCCATGCTCCTCAACATAGCTTAGAGCAGACACAAGTCGGACCTGAATCTCCCTGATTTTCTCCGCCAGCCTCTCATTGCTTCTCTCTGATTCACTGATAGATGGAACATTCATCATGAATGCCTTGCAGGTTGGGTTGAACTCACTCAAGACTCTATCCCTATTTGGAATTTTTAATGGTGAAGGGTGACTCATCAATTTTAATTTTATTTCATCACTAAACAAGATAAGCTCTTTTTCGACTTTTCCAATGCTCACATTTTGTTTAAAAATAACATTGAACATTGTCCCAGCCGGATCCTTATAAACGGCGGATTTTCCAAATACATCCTTCAACCAGTGCAGCGCAGTTTCGATGAAGTGTTGGGCAAGATACCCCTTTTGCTCAACCTTATTTGCTGAAGTGATATTCAGGCCGAGGCGCATTACCTGGAAGCCCTTACCCCTTCCCAACAGTTCAAATAACTCCTCCACAAAACCGGCCGGCAGGGCGCCATCTTCCAGATATTGAACTTTGACCTCCTGCGCTATATTTTGTAAAAACGTTTCAACGTAATCATATAACAACTCATCCCCCCGGCCAAATGCCCCCTGCGCAATCAAACCACCCACGATCGATGTATAGAGCAGCCGATCGATATGCGCCGAACGGAGCGCCTGCGGAACTCTCAGATATCCGCTCAGATCTCTTGTTGCATCTGAAAAGAGTGGTGCAAAGAGGGTTGAAAATGGTTCGGTCAGTGTATCGGGCAGAGGAAATGCGGTGACCGACAACGGCCCGAGCTCGATAAAACGCCTGATAGATCGTATTTCCAGGGAGGGAGTAGCGCCGTTCTGAAGCAGGCTTTGAAGAGATCGTGCATTTTCAGCTATCTCAGGGGAATTGATCAGCTCATTTGGATGATTGTGAGAGAGCACAAAGCTCCGGGCATTTGTCAGGAGTCGGATGCTGCCTCTGATGTTGTTGATCATAAATCGCTCCGTTCCCGTTGTACTCAATGGTTTAAGTAACTTTCATGCCATCCCCTTTTGAATCGGGTAACTTCCTGCTTTGTATATATGAGTGGGAGGTTTCGAAACACAAATAAGTCTTTAAAAACCATATGTTCCATACTTTTAAATTGCATGAACTGTTTTTTGAATTCCCTCACACTTTATTATCGTCGTCTGATAACAAAAGTTTCGTAAAAAATGTTGGTATTTAAATATATTTTTAGATACCCGGGGAAAAAGGATCATCATCGATATAACTAATTGAAAATTAGCGCGAAATTTTTAACTCGGCCCGAAAGTTTCTCATAATGCATAATCGTCGCACAAAAGCTTTTCCCTTCGTGCTTATTTTTGAGAGGTTCAAAGGGGACAAGTAATTTATAGTCGTATTTTATTGTAAATTCCCTTATCATCTCGTTTTATGTTGAAAAAACATGTTAAGGAGGAGGTGTTCTGATATGGCTGTTCTGCCATCCATGAGGTTAAGCTCCGGATCGTCAGGCGGCGCTCCGCCGAAGATATTTGAACCCATCCCGTCACTCCCATCGCAATCTGATGACGGCTATGGCGACAATAGCAAAATCGCCAGTCAGCTGAAGAAAATGCGGCAGGAGCTGGTCGACTTTGGCAAAGAGTTACGACTGCACGGACGGGATTATCTGAGGGAAGAGGAAAAACCTAAAACTCTGCGCAATTCATTTTTAACCTTTAAATCTATTTTAAAAAAGGGTGAAAAGTGAATTCGAGGTGTTGGATCCTGTTCGGGTCGATGAACGGTTTTTTTATAATGGTGTTCAGTTGAGAAACGTTACTCCACTACAATTTGGGAGACGCTTATCCGGCCCGATAATTCGAAACCGCGTTTCATCTTATTTTATTAATATAACTACTAAGCTCTTTCGAAGCCCAACAAATTGTCAGCTCGATACCTATATGCACCAGCTCCTCTTGCTCCTGTCAGATGAGGCGTTGAATGAAAGTGAGCGAGCGAAGTTACAATCAAACATCACCTTCATCCAGGGGATCGATATTCTGATCGGCATCTCCGAAAAGTTGCATATCTGATTGTTGTGGAATTTCAAAGCTCATCCGGAACTGCGTTGTAATATAGCTATCCCAGCCTGATATGTGATAAAGGTGATAACATAGGCCAGGAACGTCAACCCGAAGAATTGCAGCGCAGAGAACTTCCATGAACCGGCCTCCCGTCGCACAACGGCGCAAGTCGCCATGCAGGGAGTGGCGATGAGCGCGAAAATCATGATGCAGATGCCTATCAGAGGGGAATATTCATCCCGCAATTTTTGTCGCAAGGTCGATGTACTGTGTTTCGCATCCCCTATCGACTGGACGATTCCCATCTGGGAGACGAAGACCTCCTTGGCCGCGAATGATCCCAAAAAGGCTGTGACTATCTTCCAGTCGAAGCCGAGAGGTTTGAAGGCAGGTTCCAGGAAATTTCCGATCCTGCCCGCGTACGAATATTTTAAGTTTTCCTCCGTCATCTGAACCTTATCGGAATTTACAAGCTGATCGATCTCGAAAATATTTTTCTTGGGATAACTCGTCAAAAACCACATGATCATCGAAACAGCCAATATTATAGTGCCTGCTTTTTTCAGATAGAGTTTCCCCCTCTCCCACATATGGATAAACAGGCCTTTAAGCGTTGGCAGACGATAGGGTGGGAGCTCCATGACAAAGGGGGTAGATGTCCCTTTGAACTTTGCAACATGTATGATCTTCATGATGAGAATAGCGAGCAGAATGCCTATGGCATAGATAATCCAAAGCACTCGACCACGCCACTCCACAGGAAAAAAGGCGGGTATGATCAGCATATAGATTGGAAGTCTCGCCCCGCAACTCATGAGAGGCAATATCAACATCGTGAGCAGGCGGTCTCTTCTATGTTCGAGCGTGCGTGTCGCCATCACGGCTGGGACCGTGCAACCAAATCCTATCACCATCGGGATGAAGCTCTTCCCGTGAAGTCCGATCTTGTGCATCAGCTTATCCATTATAAATGCCGCCCTTGACATGTAACCTGTGTCTTCAAGCAGCGAAAGTCCTAAGAAAAGCAGAAGGATGTTGGGAAGAAAGACGATCACGCCTCCCACCCCTCCGATGATGCCATCGACTATCAGCGACTTCAGCCATGTGAGATTATTCGCTGGCCAGTTGTTTGATATGACAGCCCCAAGCAAGTTGAATCCCGATTCGATCCAATTCATGGGATGCTCGCCAATTGTGAATGTTAGCTGGAAGAGAAGATATGTGACGACTAAAAAGATCGGAAATCCGATTATCCTACTTGTGACGATATCGTCGATCCTGTCAGAAAAATCCCTGCTATCGACGGCATGAGACTTAGCCGCCTCACGAAAAAGGCCTGCCGCAAAGCCATAGCGGTAAGCAGCGAAAATATCAAAGAGGCTCTCACCGTGATGAGATTCGATCTCACCCCTTCTTTTTGTTGCATAATTTACTACCTCGTCACCCTCCGGATGATTTTTTCGAACGAGAGCTGCTATCTCAGATTCACCCTGAGCAAGGCGGGCAACAAAAAATCTTTTCGGAAGCCCTTTGAAAAAGCCACTATCACCCTGTTCCAACCTTTGTTCCAGATCGTCGATGAACTGGTTGAACTCAGCCCCGTAATCTACCCTGATCTCCTCAGCAACTTTTGAATAAGCCTGTATGATCGCATCCTTTAACTCAGCAATTCCCTTTCCACGCGATGCCACAGTCTCAATCACCTCCGACCTCAGTCGAGCGGATAAGATTTTAAGATCGATTTCCTGTCCGAGCTTTTGCGCACGATCGCTCATGTTGAGGACAACGACAAGCTTCACACCCATTTCAACCAGATGAGAAGTCAGATAGAAATTTCTCTCAAGATTTGAAGAGTCGACGACATCGATGATGACGTCGGGACGTTCGAACAGGATGAAATCCCCTGCGACCTTTTCGTCGAGAGAACGTGCAGAGAGGCTATAGGTTCCGGGAAGATCGACCAATTCGATTTCAAAACCATCATGAACAAAGCTGCCGCTTCTCTTCTCTACGGTCACGCCGGGATAATTCCCAACGTGCTGATGAGCCCCGACAAGCTCGTTGAAGATGGATGTCTTTCCGGAATTGGGGTTGCCAGCAAGGGCAACGCGAATTTTCTTCATAAAGCATTCCCCCTCCTACGCCGCATGAATCTACGAATTCTATTTCTCCATCCACGACGACAATTGTTGCAGCGTTCGACTCGCTCTACTTCGATACACTTCGCTTCACTCCTTCTGATCGAAAGACTGTTGCCTCTTATCCTTATTTCGATCGGATCTGTGAGAGGTGCCTCACGCTTCAGATGAATGCAGACTCCCGGAACGACCCCCATTTCAATCAGGCGTCCTCTCAGAGCAGAGGCTTTCAATCCTTTAATTACAGCCTTATCCCCGGGGTTGAGTTCATCAAGGGTCATGATATCCGATGTCATAACTTTATCTCTCCACAATCGACGCGAGTACAGAATTTCTTCATGGCATCTATCGTCTCTCTGCTGAGTTCATGTTCAACTATGCACGCATCCCTGTCGGCAATCTGGAGCTCAACCCCCAACAACTCGTTGAAAAATTTTCTGAGCACGTGATGGCGCCTTGCAAGGTTGGCAGCTCTAGTCATACCCTTGTCGGTGAGGGTCAGGTAATCGTAGCGATTATAATCTACCATCCCCAGATTTTTGAGCTTGATGAGTGCGGCTGTGACGGATGGCATCTTCACACTCTTCTTCGATGCGATATCGCGCACGCGCACGGCGTTCATCCCCTCCCCCTGCAGTTCGAATATCACTTCCAGATAATCCTCAAGGCTTGCAGAAATATCCATAAAACCTCCGACAGCTGTAAGCTATAAGCAAAATCTTATAGCAGCCGATAGCTTATAAATATAAAATTTATAGTTTGTTAGATGTGACTAACTATATAAGGCAGGACTAATTGTCAAAGCAAAAAAACACCGGGGGTTGGATCAACACCCGGTGTTGAATTTTTTGGTTATAGGTTATAGTTTTTTGAGTTTTTCCTTCGCCCGCAGAATTTGCGTGGTGAGGCTTGCGAGAGCGGAATCATGATTTCCAACTTTTTTCTGATAGAAGTTGGCTTTTGACCAGTCCTTCTTCTTCTGGAAGGCCTGCACCTTTGCGATGACCGTCATCCTCGTCTGTTCGATCTTCCCCTTCTGCTTTTCGATCTTCTTCTGATAATCCTGCAGGTATTCCTTCACCTTGACCTTAAAAGCCGCTTCAAAGGCCTTTTTACCCTCTTTTGAAGTGCGCTTTAGATCTTCCTTCTTGTGCTCAGGGTTATCCTTTAAAAAATCTTTCCATGTATACTTTTGATTTAACGACATAAAAAATCCCTTTCTATTGATTAAAGAAGCCCTGCAATTATGCGATAACGCTTGCTAAGTCAAGAAATTAAACCATTTAGGCGTACTGCGGAAAGAGTTTTTTAAGAACAGGGAGCGTCACTTTTCCATCTTTTACCTGCAAACCCAGTTTCAAAGCCGGATCATCTGCGAGCGCTTTCTCGATACCTTTATTGGCCAGCTCTTTCAGATATGTAAAGGTAGCAGAGGTCAATGCCTCCGTTGAAGTCCTTGGGGTGAGGGCTGGCATGTTGGGGACGCAGTAGTGAATCACACCATGCTCTTTGTAAATCGGCTCCTCGTGAGATGTCGGACGGGATGTCTCGATGCAGCCACCCTGATCGATTGAGACGTCGACGACCACGGAGTCGGGCTCCATCGTCTTTACCATCTCCCGCGTGACAACGTGCGGGGCACGATCGCCATATATGAGGACAGCGCCGATGAGAAGATCGGCCTTTTTTACCCACTCGGCAACGCTTTGAGGTGTTGATTTTACAATTTTAATTTTTCCATCATATTCCTGATATAGTTCGTCCATACGCTTTTCATCAATATCCAGCAGAATGACGTTGGCCTTCAAACCCACAGCAACATCCATTGCATTGACACCGACAACTCCACCACCGATTACAACAACTGTTCCACGCTGCGTGCCTGTGACCCCTCCAAGGAGAACTCCCTTACCGCCATGATTTTTATGCAAAAGATATGTTCCAACCTGAGTCGCGATCTTTCCGGCAACCTCGCTCATGGGAAACAACAATGGCAGATGGCCATCCGCCGTCTCGACGGTCTCGTAGCCGATCCCCATAACACCACTCTTGCACATCGCATCGACGAGCTCAGGAACACTCGCTAGATGAAGATATGTATAGATGCATAAATCTGACCTGAAATATTTATACTCGCTCTTCAAAGGCTCCTTCACCTTAACGATCAGCTCAGAGCCCTTCCAAACCTCGTCGGCCTTTTCTACAATCTTCGCACCAGCCTTGATATAATCTTCGTCGGAATATGCAGTCATTAGACCTGCCGATTTTTCAACGAGAAGCGTATGCCCCTCCTTCACCAATTCTTTAATTCCAGCGGGGGTAACAGATACGCGTGATTCTTTTGTTTTGATCTCCTTAGGAATGCCTATTATCATATCTATCTCCTTCTCTGATTGAAACTGTGCACTTCTATTATTTATCGAAAATTTAGTCAAAGAATAAAGCAATAAACAATTAACAATGGCCAATTAACAATTTTATAAGGATATCCTTATGAATTTAGAGAGAGTTGCTGATATTTGGCTTCGCTTTAGTTGCGCAAGCTCGCCTTCCCATCTCTTGGCCGACCAGTTCAGAATTGGACTTATCTATCCTTTCTGGAGCCTGTCCTGAGCATAGTCGAAGGAGCCCGATAACTCGTCTCATGCCTTACGGCGTGTTCCCTCACGAGATCACGCTGCCCTCCCAGAGTTATCTGCAGACAACTCTGGGCCACGTGCCATCAAGCATCGCTTTTGACTCCTATAAACCCTCAAGCCCGAGCTTCGGGTGGCGAACTTCGGAATCGTCCTACCACCGGGGATTCTTGCCCTTTTCCCTCCTTTCTCCTACGTTAAAAGAAATCTGCCTCGCACACGCAACTTTTTGTCGGTATACGCCGATAACAATACGATTGTTGAAAATTCCCCGTGGTTTCCAAGGGTACTTCAATGAATAAAAAGGAGACAGTTTATGGCAGGGGTTGGTGTTTTTAAACTCAGCACGCTGAAATTTTTACAGCATGGACCAACGGATGCGATGAATCGCTTTCTCGGTCAAGCGGGAAAGCTATCCTCTGTGCTGATTCAAAGTGATCCTCAATTGATCAATGATCGAAATTTTGCAATGGCCAACGGTTTTTTCTCAAGCCCAATGGCAAAGGCGGATTTCGTTCGAGAGAGAGTGCCGCCGCAACAGTTTGTTTCCATGGCTAATTCGCTGCTCGATGTTTTGAAGAAGAGCAGTGAGCAAGAGGCCCTTTCAAATATTCCTGCAGTTCGATTTTTTCAGGATATCGCAAATATACAGGAGAAGATGGCTGAGTTACCTGCTGCGGTTACCTTGTTGGGATATTCTTTGGCTGCCCCCCTTGAGGGAAGGTTTTATGAAAATGTAGTTCTGCCTTTTTCAGATGATGGGGAGAGCATCTCAATAGCTATGATCGATGCGATAATGGATCTCCAAATTGAAGGTGAAGCTATCGGTCGGAAAATGATAACCACATTTATGCGCGCCTTTACCGAGCGTGAAATCTCAGCTCTGGAAAAGGGTGCGGAATATACGGATGATCAAGAGCGAGTAGTTGAGCGTTTTTCCGTTCGATATCTTGGAGATTCTATTCCCGCCGGTGTAACATCAGAGGTTATTGCAAATGATCTCTTTGCTATCTCGCCATTCTCAGAATCTCCTCAAAACTGCACTCCAATCTACGGTATCTACTATATGTTGGGATGTTTGAGTATTGGCGCTGAGAACATTGATATTGTGAGTGCTGATCCGAGAGCCGAGTATATGTTTCGATTTGCACCATCCGAGGATCTCCCCCGTGAATCTTCAAAAGTAATGGGTACGATGGATGTGGCTGTCCCATCATTAGGTACATCAGCAGTAGAACCAACGCCACTGTCGGATCCAAAACCTCAAAACAATGAACCATGGGAAAGGGTTCTGTTTTCACAATCATTCAAAATTAGCTGTAAAACAAAAAAATCCGGGAGTTATGATTTTTCACCACTATCGCAGGTGGCTAGGGAGATTGTTGCGCATATCAGTGAAGTATCCCATCGTCCAAATATGAGATTACGAAACATTCAGTTGGATGCTGATGAGGTTTATATTGCGCTCTCAAATGCCCATTCTCAAGTGCTGAAGTTAAAACAGCAGTGGTATATTGAAAATGGACGTTGGAGAAAACCATCTCAAGAGGGGGATAAGCTTGCATGGAAGATCGATGCTAGAGGGCAGCTCTGGATCTTTATACATTTGACAAGTTCTTGTAACGTGGTTGTACCTTTCGACTTCTATAAATGGTCCTATAGCGATGATCCGGAGAGAATCAAATATAAGATTGAGAAAAAAGATTCATGGGAAAAGGTCGAATCTGGGAAAAATCAGCAGCGAGATTTTCAGGGACACGTCTATGCACGTCTTTCAGCACATTTTCAAACATCGGAACAGCGATGCGATGAGAAGCCAGTGATGATCAAATCACCAACACCTGTAGCAAGCGATATGTCGGATGAAGGAGAGAGGAAGCATCCCGACCCCGATGAAAGGGAGGATGCCTCGGAAGTTGAGGAAGGAGCAAAAAACGAAGGCGTTGTGGATAAACAATCTATTGTTCCAAAGGATGAAAAAGCTGCAGATTTAGTTGAGCCAGCTGTTGAAGGAGAGCCAGAAGAGAAGGGTGTTGATTCTGAAGAGGTTGTCGGCTCAAAGGATGAGGAAGCTCCAGAGATGGGTGATGAATCTAATCCCTCAGATAAAATAAGGAGTGGCTATACACCGCCTAAAAAAGCACCGTTTCAGGAGATCACAAAGGCCAAGTTTAGAGCAGGAGCAACAAAAATAGTTAGTCGATTGTCTAAAGCGTTGAGAGCTGAATTTGGCGCTAATGCCGTTGAAGATAGGAATGTGGAGCAATCAGTCTCCCTTTTCCTTTTAAATGCAGTTGGAAACACAAATAAAAAACAGGTCGATCGTCTCTCATGTGAAGGAAAATTTCGTTTTGGATTAAACAATGATCAGCGCTTTTTTGAAGCTCAGTTAAAGATGGGTAAGAATGTGCGTATTATTAAAGCGCCTATAATTGTCGAAGAAGAGGGTGATGGACATACTAAGAGAGTGCGGATCAGTTTTGGTGAGATTGAGAAGTAGGAACCTCTCTTTTAAGAATTGGAATAAGGTTAAGGAGGATAGGGTGACAATAACGGGTTCAGCAATAGGGCGAAGTTTTGGGAATACCTCTCTATTTACAACACGTTTGATAGATGGGGTTTCTAAGGCGTCCAAAGAGGGACTACTTAAGTTGCTAGGATCTTCAAGCGATACGATTCAGAAGAGTGAAGTTTTTCAGAACGAATGGATTGGGAATGACCCCTATGCATCAGCTGTGGGTTCCTTTTCACGAATGGGTCAGCAGTATCAGGGCCGCTTGTCTTCGATGCGATTAGCTGAAAGTGCGAATGCCCTCTTGACGATGGCGCATAATTTGGACCAATCAGAACGTACTTCTGAACTCGATCTCCTTCTGACGTTGGGTGATGCTCTTCAATCTCAAGAAAACGATTCCGAGAAATTGTCGAAGTTTGTGAACGGCGTTCTTTCCGGAGAGGGTGACCAACTATTCTTTTCCGTGATGCGGGACTTGACTCAGATGGCCAATGAGAAGGTTGTGCGCGAAGAGCTTTTCGAGCCGAATCTCTTTGCTTGTATGGGTCGTTATATGGGCGAGGGTTTTTCTGATGAACTCAGTCTAGATGAGATTGTAGTCGATCTGAAATTTTTGTCCGACTTTGTGGATGACACTATCGATTTTGGCGTCATGACGATCGATCCTAAACAAGTATTGAGTGTTATCGAGAAGACCTTAAGTCAGGCCGATAATGCTGCAACTCTGAATACACTCAGCCTTAAGGTTTATCTAAATCTCCATGGTATGGATGCACAAAAGGATGATGTTAAAACATCGGTAGATCTAGCTAGTGCCGGTATGGGTGTAATAGGCGATGCCTCAAAAAAGGAGTGGAAAAAAGGTGCTTCTGTCGATTTCACCGAACACTATCTGTCTAATAGTGAAGCCTATCAATCCATTGCTGATCATATTTGTACAGTCACCTATTCCCGCTACAATGTTACACACACGGAGGTTGATCTTTCCGTTCGAAAATATATTTCGAATATTTTGCGTAGCAATAAAGACTTGCTTGATAAGATTAAAGATGAGGGTCAGATACGCTGGAAATATGATGCGAGTGAAGGAAAATATTATATACAGTTTGGCGATTGGAAAGACAATGTCGTCGAACTACTCCTTGTTGAATATCCGGAACAAAAAGAATTGGGAATGGTTGTCTATTCTATCGGAGCTCGCAGGAAAACACGAAATCTGGGTTATGATAATATTATCATTCGAAAGATTTCGATGGTGCCGCAGAGCTTTGAGCTTTTGGAGGGGGATGACCATGTTCATCATCAATTGCCGATTCAAGAATTGCGATTGATAGGTGATGTTGAGTTTAAAATGGAGGATTTTGTTTCGGAACGTTCAGTGCTGAGTCGAATGGTTGTGAAGCATCTTCGAGATCAGCATAATATTCGCATGCAGTCCATTGCCATCGCTCGTTCACTCGCTATTTATCGAAATAAATTGATCGAAGAGGTCTCTCCACTTTTTACTAATCCTCTCGGCTATGCATTTGCGATTGCCCATGGCGGAACTCTTTGGATAAAGATTCGACTTACGAATGATAAGATTTTTTCCTATCCGCTGGGAATGTATTACAACGATTATGACACAACTCGTCCAACTTTCATGATCGCTCTAAAACGTCCACATGAATTAGAAAGTGATTTTAAGAGATCTGAAACCGAAGCAGAGAAATCGGTTCCGGTCGCCTTACCGGCTCAACCGGATGAAAAAATGAGCAGCTCTACCGAAGGGAATCTGCTCTATCATAAATCAGATTCACGTTTTTTAACTGCAGCCCAAGAACTCCACGACCTTCTGAGAGGGAACGCGCTCTTGAATGATTCCGATGATGTTTCAATCGCCTCTCTTCAGCAGACAATTCGCACTTTTGTTGATGGTATGAAGCGATTTTATTCTGAGAAATCCGTATCCTTGCAACGAGAAATGGTGGCCGATGATGTTGAATGTCAAAAGTCGATTAATGGTGCAAAGGAGTTGGCCTCCGGTTGGAGCTCCACCTATTTTCGAAGAGTTGGAATTCAAAAGGGTAAGAATGATCAAGATACACCCTTCATTGAATTTCGCCATCATGAGGGAAGGATCTTTCGTCAGCAGATTGATGTCGATCGATCAGGAGAGAGGGCTTCAGTCATAATCGGTCGAGAGATCACCAGTTATAAGTCGACATCTAAATCGGTGACCTCTCACCAGAATACCTATTCAGGGGCAGTTGTCTCTTCGGATGGTGAGGTTCTGATTCAGATTCAAGATGAGATTAAGCGTTTTGTTTCGATTCAAGATGCAAAGGATCGTTTGAAACGCTTTTTGGATCTTCGTAAGATATTTACTGGTGGATCGATCGGTAACGATATCATGAAGTATTTGGATCAGATCTATTTAGATGCCTATGGTAAACAAAGCTCTCAGGAACTATTTCAAGAGGTCAAGCAAGCTCGCTGGCGAATCGATGGAGGGCGTGTTCAATTTGAGGTCAAGCTGCACAATAGTGAATATGTGACCATTCCGTTGCGTTTCTATGTTCTATCTAGGGATTTGCGCGACGTGCTGATTGCCAATGCGGGCTTGGGTGATCAAAACGTGCATGCAGAGATTGGAACAAATGATTTTTACTATAAATGTTTTGACGAGCTTCGTGAGAACTCGGTGCAGTCTGTTGTGCCGGTCGAACAGTGGTTCAACATGTCTTTGCCAGCCATAGATGATGATTATTATCTTTTTAATTCGAATGAGAAAAACCGTCTTTTATTTTCAAGTCATGATAGAGAGACCGAATTAAAATCATTCGATGAAGCGGTTGCTATTTTGGAAAAACATTTTAAGGATGTAGCTCGAAATCAATTAATTCTTCCACGATCTTTAAATCAAGTATTGAAAGATTATTTAAGAGATGTGGCCCTGCAGACGACTGAAAAAGCGGTCTCCAATACGAGAATTTCTAATGCAGCCTATAAAGCTGAAAGGAGTGAAGAATCCTATAAAGAGTATTTAAGAGTTCAGGAATATGCGGAAAAACAGAAGATATGGGCAGATCGCATTCTATCTTTAGATTTTGTTGTCAGTCATCGATACGTTGAGCCTGGAACTATTGAGTTGAAATTTCGACTTAACAATGAAGATGGCATCTTTCATCGTATGTATCTGAATGTCTTTATAATGGATGTGAATCACGGTGAGGGAGAGTTTAAAGATCGTTACCAATATCGTGGTGAATATGTCTGTCACAACGTTTCAGGCACCTTCGAGGGGGATGATCGTGAGCAACCTCTTCCAGTTGAAGAAAATGGTACAGCTTATCGGGATGAAATTCATTGTTTGCCAGAGATGGAGATAGAAAGCTCCGAATTTTGTCCTGTTCCTGCCTTTACCCGGGAATTCAGCACTTATCTTCAGAGTGCAGGATACGAGATCACATCTCAAGATGTGATGGCCATGCTCGAGGCAAAGTTGAGTATAGAGGGGCTGCTGATGCAGGATAATACGATGATGCGTTTAGGTATTAAAAATGGGGTTGTCGCATTGGAGATTCAGACCCCGAATTGGAGTGAACATAAGACATATTTTTTTACACTCGTAGAGGTTACAAAAGTTGTTTCGGGAAGGGAGATCTCCTATTTTGATCTTTCACCTTTCACCTTTAAGGGGACTCATCGGAATTGGTAATACAATATAGGAACTTTCTGAAAAAGTGGACGGGATATAAAAGCCAAAATTGGTATGATTCGAAGGATTTTGCAGCTATTTTTTCAAAAAATATCGGTGATGCATTTAAAAACAATGATTTTTTATAAAATGAGAGATGAAGAGTTTGTTATCGATTCTATTCGGCGATGACGATTTAGCATTTTAAACGCACTCACCCATCACCAGCTGATTTCCTGGTTGAAGTATGACTCATCCCACTCTTGCTCCTGGCAGATATTTTCCTTCTGATTCTCTGAGAATAGGGAGTAACTTGTTTCATTCTCATTTGGTTCGTATTTTTCAAATTCAAGTTTAGGTGGTACTCTGGCGGCATAAGGAAAAGCCCGTTGAATGAGTTTATATCGCAGGATTCACCTCTTATTGTCATCCCCACGGAGGCGGGGATCCGATAATAATTGAAAAAAATATCATGATTCTCACAACTATTAAAGACTAAACGGATCGATCCCATCAAACTTCTCTGAAAAAGCACACGTGACCTCTGCAACAGACTTGATGGCAAGAGTTGTGTTGTATTTTGATTCATTAGTCAGAAGGGGTTTTCCAACCTCCTCGACTCCCTTTGAATTTGGCCATTGTGCCCACATGCTATTTTTCTTTCTCCTAAATCCCATCTGTTGTGTTGTGTTTCGATAGAGCTGAATGATGCGATCTTTGAGCGATAAGAATTTCTCCAGTTCATCAATGAAACTTTGATCATTTGATTGTCTTATAATTTCTGGGATTCGAGGCACATCCATATTTTCCAGATAGTGCCTAGCATCCAAATCATTTTGTACAAGATAAATACCCAGAAATGCTGATGGAACATGAGGATACGCACACTTTATGAAGCTACCATCGATAAAACGAACCGATCCATTTCCTAATTTCACTAAAATTCTTGTTCCAACTATAGCTAACCATTCCAGCGGATTCATTCCTCCTGAGAATTTTTTAAACTCTTCATAACTCTCCTGGTTGCCATTCCTTGCACCCTGAATTTGTACAATATCGAGAGAATTTTCTGAGATGCAGAAACCAAGCTTTGCTAGAATAGCATTTTTATGTTTAAGCATGAAACGCATCCCGCCAATCGATTCATGATCTCCTTTGACAATTCTCAATGAAAAGCCATTGAAAAGGTCGATGCCATCAAAATCGATTTTGCGAAGTTGTTCTAAAAATCTGAATTTATTCTTTAAATTTATTACACAGTCCTCTGGCTTCATCGTTCCTAAAAAATAGGTTGTGGATATTGAACTTGGCTCAGAAATGACACCCTTATCAGCAAAACTTTTCAATGCCTTAATTTCTGGGATAGTAAAATCATTATTCCCTCTCATCCTTATCTCATAGAGTGCCTCCGCGAGTGGGCAATTATTATATGGTAGATTATTTTTAAAATCATCTAAATCAGGATCGTTACTGAAGAGATTATCCAGGAGAAATTTTGTTGCTGCAACTCCTGCAAAACGCACCTTGATATTGTTTCTAAGAAGATGATTCCAGGTTTCACTCCCCGCAAGTATCACCACTTTGATGTTATATTGTGGTTCTTCTGATGGATCCCATCCCTCAATCAGTTCTAGCAATATACTCAACTCTTCATCGCAAACATAATGAATGTTCTCTACTAACCTCTCTGAATATTCGCGATTAGTCGATGCCAACACTGCTGCGGCTTTAATTGGATTATCGAAGAATCTTGCAGCATGGAGAACCTTGAACTGTTCATTCTTTAATATGACATCGATTGTAGAGATATCCTCAAGTGTGATTGGATGCCTCTGTTTCATTTTTTTTCGGGAAAAGAGATTCAATAATGTTGCGATGCATTGTGGATCGAGATGATCTACTGGTATCCCGTTTAAATCAAAGCACCGCTCGAATTTTTTTCTATTAGTTTTTACTGCACGGTCATAATTTTCATTCAAAGCTATTAAGCCGCGATCATTGAATTCATGGACGTATCTTGAGATGTTAAGATAGGTGTAAAAAACTCCACTTGTATTATATTTGTCTCCCAGAATTGTCCATATTCTTTGATTGATCTTTTTTATTATCTCATTGAATTTTGTTCTGAACGGCTCAGGAAATTTAATAATAGCCATTTCGGTTCTTTCACTAATATACATATAATCTGTCGCAGTATCAAAGATTCCTGCGAGTTGCTCTCCAGATATCTCTTTATCAACTACACCAAACGAGACTTCAAACTTCTCCGAGGAATGCCTTGCAATTTGAATTAGGTCGGAAAGATTTTGTGCCTTTTCTACTCTTTCTTCTAAACCTAGTTCAGGCTTAGCGATGTGGCGATCATGCTGTGGTGAAAATAGGGCGTGAGCTGTATGAGTTGGATAGAGCAGCGATGTATCAGGTTGTTCGCAGTAGCTTGAAACCGGATCCACCGAATCATGTGGATGCAGTGGTTCAACGCTCCGATTTAATGATAGAAGCTGTCTAAAATTCAATCTGCTCAATCTATGCATACCCATATCTCTATTGTTATCGGCGAATTCGGATAATAGTTGCTAAGATTATAATCCACAATCCGACACTTTAAAAAAAGATGGGGGGTTTTCGTTATTTGGAGGTTAATTTTTTTTGAAAAAAACTGTAATTTTAACCTCAAAATTATTTTTTTATCTTTTTTCTGTTCATATCACCCATATCACATACAAAAACCGGCTGATATCACATCCTCAGATAACACTTGTCCATCAAGTGTTTCCACCTCCTTCCCTGAACTCTGTTTTTTTCGTTTCTCTGTTTTTTTCTACGGCACAGCCAATGCGAATATCTTCTCCCGCGCTTCCTTATATATCCTGAAAGATGGATGACCACGGCTTAACTTCAATATGATGCTCCTCACCGTCTTTACCACCTTTCCCGCTATACACAATAACTTAAACCTCAATCGCTTCATATGGCAGTGCTTTAGGAAGATTCCTCTTATTTCCTTCGTCGGAATCAGGACTTCTTTTCTCTATCAACGACTGAAGAGCACGATCCCCCTGCAACATCTGTACATCTTCCATGTGTTCCCCGCCGGATACTACGATACCGATTATCGCCTCGATCAGCTCGTTCTCACTCCAACCCGCCTCTTTTACCCTCACATGCTTTCTTATCAGCCTGGGTAGCTTGAGTTTGAGGTTCGAATATCATGGTAGTGTTTACAAGGGTCCTAATATAACTTGAAAAAACTTCAAAATAATCCTTAGTCGGAACAAAATTTCTCATTAATACGATTAATGGTTGCCTCACTGAAACGTTTTCTAAAACTGAACTATTTACAAGTCTTTGCTTAATTTGCCAAGGTATGTTACTTATATCATCTTCCGTTTCCGCCCCTTCAATTCCAGCAATTGTCTTAAGAGATTCTAGTAGAGCGTCAAATCTTGTATCTGCATCGTAAACATCTACATCGACAAAAACATTACCCAACCCTTTAAGGGCAGCACTGAGCATTTCATTTGCAACTCTGATTGTAGAGTGCGATATGTGTGAGTGATCAATGCAAGCCATAGAGTCTTCTTCATTTAAAATTGCATTAATAGTCCGTTGATTTTTTTCCTTAATTTCATCTTCGGAAAGCTTTACGCGCCCCCCATTTTAATAGCTTCTTCTCTCGCAGTATCATCAAGTAGTTTTGTTATGACGAAATCTGATTTTCTTGAATTTTCAGTAGCATCGTCACTTAATTCAATGCCATATGCTCTAAGCCACTCGGATGCTTTCTCAACAAAACGCACGATTGATTTTACTTTGGAGCTTGGGATTTCTGGTACATAAAACCGTCTCTTTCCCATAACCTCTTTTGCAATTGAGACTCCCTCACGAGATCACGCTGCCCTCCCAGAGTTATCTGCAGACAACTCTGGGCCACGTGCCATCAAGCATCGCTTTTGACTCCTATAAACCCTCAAGCCCGGGCTTCGGGTGGTGAATTTCGGAATTCTCCCACCATCGGGGATTCTTGCCCTTTTCTCCCCTTTCTCCTATGTTAAAAGAAATGTGCCTCGCACACGCAACAAACTTGAGATTTAGCCGATAATTAATTGTAAGTTAAAAAGGAGATTGCTATGTCGAAAATAGGAAATTTCAGAAATAAAACTAGGCCTCTGCAAATAGGTGCTCAACAGCAAATAGCTCCTCTATCTAAACCGCAAAATATGCCATCTACAAGCACGGTTCCCCCTGAACAAGGTTCTTCCCGAGGTTTCCTTATTAATCCGATCCTTCGCGGAACTTCCCAGGTCGCATCAGGTTATGAGCAGCCTATCGGTTTAACAGTTGACCTTGATTCAATTCTGGAGCGCATACAAGCCTCAATTGAGACTGAAGTGGTCAATAATGATCCTTATGCCAGAGAGAGTAAATCAAGAGAGCTATTCGATTATTCGTTTGATGCTCTTATCTCTCGGTCAACTCAATTTCAAAAACCATGGCTCGAGTCGATAGGAGAAGCTGCGGAAAAAATTGAATTATGGATTAAAGAAACGTTAGGACTGTTAGCTAACGACCTTAGAATTGGATTTGTTGGCGAAAGCCTATTAGACTTTTGCCCAAATCCAGATAGACCCGCTAAAATAGATATGGTTAAAGTTCAAATTAAAACATTAAAAAACGATCTTTTAATATCATGGCTATATATTTCAATGCCAAATACGAAGTTAGAGTTATTAGAGCAATTGAGCCATAGGATCTTAGAAATAAAAAATCCTCAACAAATCTCTAAAAAAGTTTATCTCCCGTTAGATCTTGAAAGTGCAGAACGTGAAATGATGAGTATTTGTCAAAAAGTCTTGGATGAAACGCTCTCTGCAACTGAGGCAGCTAAGTACACAATAACACGCAGCAGAGAATGGAATGAAGAGGGTAAGTATATGGGACGAACACCATATACTCGAATACTTGTTTTTCTTGAAAGGGACGGATCGCGTAACGTATGGATAACATACGAAGAGAATGCTCCTTTTAATATTGATGACAAAATGTGTCGAAAACGCCTTAAAGAAATTCTAACACGAAGTTGAACCTCAAAGAAATTCCAATTTTGACAGATGCTGAATTACTATTAACAACTCTAGAGAGTCGTCTTGAGATTAAAAATCTCGATTTAACAGTTGAATTCTCTAATGAAGTATCAGAAAACATGAAAACACTGACAACTGTTGATAGCATCCCCAGCTTCAATGAGTAAATCTATATAGGAACTTTCTGAAAAGTTGGATGGGATATGAAGTTGTATCCAAGCAGCGATTTTGAAAATCACGCCGTGTTTTTCTTTGATGACAAGCTAGTTTAACATGCAGACGCCTTAATTTCTGTCAAATTATAGTGCAATAGTTAGCCTTGGAATGGTTTTGTCTATGAATATCTGCTGTTTTGGACCAGATTCTTAATCCGACAGCGAAAAAAGAGAGAAGCGAGTAAGAGCATGAAAGATATGAGAAAGCACAAGTAAGGGTGATGAAAAGGATTCACCGGATGGGTGAAAGATTAGGGGAGTTTAAGGACTTCACCAGAAATTGTTCAGGATAGACAGAGAGACGTGATTTTTTGTGTAGTCAACGTGAATAGCAGAAGAGAATCATCGATCATCAGCAGCTCTTCATATCATCGGAGTAGGGCTAAGAAGAAAATCTTATCCACAAGCAATTGATGATGAAAGTCCCTGACGGGATTTTTAAGGATCCCACAAGGGACATCATTTCTATGTTGCTTGTGGATAAGATTTTTTTCTTAGCCCGGGTTTCTGTTCATGTGAGAGGATTGAAGAAGGGATTATTCAGATAATTTTTATAATCACAGATTTGCGGAGATGTAGATGTAGTGGTGATAATCAGAGGATAAAAAAAGAAAAACTCCTTTTCTCTCGTTAAGAGAGCGTGTAAGATGATAGCTGAAAAGAGAAACCAAATTACACAAAAAAAGGAGTTTTCCGATGAAGAGAGTAACCCAGGGCGTATTAAAGTTCAAGCTTTCTGAGACAGAAAATAATTCACAGCTAACAAGCTATGCAGGAGTGCCTCTTGTTTACGAGCTCTACCGGAAGCTCAAACTTCCAAAGCTTATAAGAAAGCAT
>JBDRGF010000166.1:0-4671 GCA_043818055.1 Pseudomonadota bacterium
ACAGATATTCACAAAGAAAGGAAAAAGAAAAAAAGAAGCAAAAAAAGAAAAAGGAAAGAAAGTTACTACGGCTACTACTATGATTAAATTTTACACCTTAGAAAAATAGAAGATTGGTCTAGACAAACCCAACCACCTTAGTGAAGGTCTCTTTCTTCACTCCCACCAAACGACGAAATGCCACATCTGAAAGCGTGGAAATCTGACGGTATTTCTTGGAACGCGGGTAAAAAACATTTTTTCTCTTTTCCATTCCGTACTTATACCACAATTCAATCAAAATTTATGCAAGAGGTCTATTGTATGCGTGATGATAAATTTGTACTGTTATCATTTTCTTGATCAATCGAAGTAATTGAACTAGTTAACTTACTATTCAAAACTAATCACTAACTTTTAGAAGCAACGAGGACCTCATGAATAAACTCTTTCAGCCGATTGGTTTCATCAGCCCAACAAACGGTACGCGACATTTTTTTTCACAATCACCCATAAATCCAGTTCAACGTGACGAAGCGATCGAGACGAGATTTGAACCTGCCAAACTGGACATGTCCAACTACCACCCCCAACTTTTCGATACTGAGCCACACCCTCTATTTCGCCAGCAGGAGCTGGGTAATGGCTTACCTAAAAATCAAAGTTCCTCCTCAAAATTGTCAGCAGAACCGGTGACGGAGGAGAGCGTTTTGCTTATTTTACAATAACTTAGATTTCCTCCGTCACCAGTTCTTCTTTTCATAATAATCAGTGAAAAACGGTGGCTAATCTTGGTTAAATTTCGTTATCTGCAAACATTGAGCTTGTATATTTTTTTCTAACCCCTCTATTTTTCTGGTGAAACTATTTTTATATACTTGGCACGCATCTTGCTCCTTCAATTCTGTAAAAAGGAGGAGAAAATGGGAAAATTAATAACAAAGAATTCAGTGCAACCAAAAGTCGTACTGCCAAAAAGGAAAGGAGGATCAAGATCAAAACCAGTAAAAAAAGTTGTAAAGTGCAAAAAGCTACAGATGGGATTCAATCTTGTTGCGATGCAAAATTTTTCACAACTAGGTGGATCACAAGTTGGCCCTTGGCGTTTTTCAACAGCTTTGGGAGGAGAGCTTCGCTTTGGGAAAAAGCGGGGAATTAAGGTAGGTTTTGGCCTGCAAACCGATCATGGACCTGCATTTCATGATAAACCATTTAGGTCCGCCTTCGGTTCGTATATCGATACAAGATATTTTTTTTACTGCTTTTCAGGCGGCCTTAGAATAGCTCATATGACTGGATTCAGAAAAAATCCAAGTATAAATAATAATAACTCCATTTTAGATAACGAGATTCAGATTGGAGCAATCGGTTCTCTAGCTCTGACTAAAAATGTCGGTTTTGTATTTTTTACAGGTTTTGGGATAAGAAACCAATACTCAATGACACATCCCTTTTTCACTATAAACATTGGTATAGAACTTAAAACTGGGGATATCAAATGAACCCATTCCCCCCGAGCTAAAACCCCGAGTTTCAGATCTCTGGCGGTCATTTAATCCTGGCCTTTAAAGGCCAGGGTTGATTGGCCAGTTTTATAGAGAAAGGTGAATGGGAAAACGGAGAACTGAAATAGATTCCCCGTAACTTGCCGGGGGGAGATTCAATATATCTTTTATCTTCTCTCTCATCTCAGGAACTGAATCAGATGAGCTGCCTTGATATTGTCTCAATCAGTTTTCTCAATCTTTTCACCATTATCTAATTTAATAACTTGTACAACCAAATGTAGCCGCCCGCGTTATAATGCGCAGGCTAAAGCCTGCGGCTACAAAAATCCGTATTGTGACACAGTCTGTGCGCAGTGATGACAACCTATTGAAAAGGTAATTTACTATAACAGCAATTCTGCCTGCGAGCCTGTTGCCAAACCAGAACTTTGCTGTCATTGCGGGCAATGAGCGTAGCGAATGACGCGGCAATCTGCTCTAAAATGCGAGGAGATTGCTTCGCTTGCGCTCGCAATGACAGTGTTTTGAGTTCGGTAACAGGCTGCTCCGCGGGGATGACAAACATAGAAGAAGTGAAATTTAATTATATATTATCCGCTACTTTATTTGAGCTTTGAAAAGTTGGTCTGGATTATTTGCTATCCTTTGAAGCCACACGACTATGGAATTGATGCTGTCGTTGATTGCCACTTTAGGACTTTGCGGTTCACTCATATCTGGAAGATCTAAGCTAATACTCACCGATGTATCAGTAGGAATAAACCACTTGTCCCTCTTTGCATCATAGCCAGCGCTTATTAAAAACCTTTCCTGGCTTAATAGCTGTTTTTCCTGCATCCAAACCACTACGATATCACCATTACCGTTTATCGCAGATGTTGGCTCTCCGATGGCGTTGGTCATATTTGGGCTCAATGAATCATCAAAATTTGTAGGTTTTATTAATTGGCCAGTATTGGAATTGTATTCTGCTTTATATATTCGGTTAACCTGTGAACTATTATCCTTTTGCTCCCAGACGACAAGAGCGGTGCCCTTGCCATTCATAACTAATTTTGGAAAAAATGGTTTTTCTCCGACAAGCGAAAAACTATCTCCAATATTAGCAGGTTTTTTCAATGTTGCCGTATTAAAATCATATTCAACCAGGAACAATCTTTTTACGGCTTTGGGTTGCGAATCATCCTCTTGTCTCCAAACGATTACAGCCTTTCCATTCTCCCCCATCGCTACCTGAGCATTATCCACCAGAGGATCATCCTCCTCAATGTTTTTATAAAAACTTACATATCCTCCTATACCGGCTGGAAACACCCATACTTGTGCATTTGCAGCATAGATAGCCATATAGAGCTGTTCAATATTGTCTATATAATCCTTCTCCTGTATCCACACAGCAACTGCATTACCACTATCATCCAATGTAATACTACTTGATGAAGTTTTAGCCGCAGTGTCAAGAAGGCTCAGACGAATTGGATTTACAAGCCATTGTCCGCTAGCTGCAAAATACTGATTAACAAAGATATGATCAGCATTTTTAGCAGGTACAGTTTGCTCCCAAATGGCGATAGCATCACCCTTTCCATTGATTTTAACTCTCAAAACACCTGCGACTGTATTCTGTAATTCAAGCACGTTAATTCTCTTGGTTGCACTCCAGGATTTAGTTTTGGGATCATAGAGACTGACATAAATTGCGTTATTATTATTTGCCTCCGTTTGAACCCAACCAAGCATTGCATGTCCAGAGCTATGCATGGAGAAAGCCATCTGCTGCTTTGCAAGATTACCTGGTTTAAATGAAGCGCTACTCCCCCACTGTTTACTGCTGGAGTCATAACTCGATGTGAAAATATTATCTACGTTAAAGTTTACATCAATTCCCTCCCAAACGATGATAACGTTATCGCTTTTATCCATGTCGACCATAGGATTTTTAACTGAGGTCAAGCTTTGGCTAATGTTTTGACTATACTTTTCTGGACTATTCCAAACCATGTTGCCACATTTTACCTCGACATCTGTAATATCGGCTCCCGATATTACACCTTGGCCCTTTGATGTTGTGCAGTTTTGAAATTGCGGTGATTTCGTAACAGTTACATCATATTTTGCACTATCGGCGAGCCTAACATTATCAAAAGTGAAGTCGCCATTCTGATTTAATGTCAAATCATTCCCGCTGTTTATTTGCAATATTAGTGTGCCCAAAAGACCACTAACCTTGCCCTTGACAATAAAACTCGTTCTGGAACAGGCGATTGTCACATTGGTAATATCAGATGTTTTCACGTTTCCAACACCGTCAGCCACCGAACAGACTTGTTCACTAGGTGGTGTGAGTATGGTGATATTATACTTTTCTTCCTCGTTGAGTTTCGTTTTGAATGCAAAGGGACCATCATTTGTAATTGTCAAATCGTCCCCGCCATTATTTTGTATAATTAATGAACCTAATAAACCTGAGACACCTCCTCCAACAGAATAAATGCCCTCACCCTTTCCCAATATGAGCCCCGGTTGTTGATCAGATCCTCCTCCTTCACAGTGTGTAATCGTATAGAGAAGTGGAAATACTATTAATAGAATAATTACTCTTTTTATCTTCATAGTTCTATCCTCCAATTAAAAAGCTCTCGCAGAGTTCTTACTTACTTACTAACTACATTATAGAGCAAATCTTATACCAGACTTTATTTAAGAAATAAAAGGATATCTTACTGTTTTTCAATGCTTAAATATTCATTATTAGTGAACCAAAGCGTCAATTTCTTAGAATTAGTCAAAATTTTGTCAAGATAGGATGTTTCCCTCTAACCTAGTTTTCTCACCGAACTCCGAAATACCGGAAACTCCGGTGACGGGGGAGATTAAACAAACGCTTGTTGATTCTTGTTGATCTGCAGAAGAGGTGACGTTTTTCCTCTTTTTTAACCGTCGTTTTTTTTAAATTTGGCAATCAGATTCGTTATTTTTAGATTTACATTGTCCAACACTGCTACTTGAACGTTACAAACTCAACATTATAGAAATACAGGCACGAGCGTGTGCTAAAGTTAGTTGAAATTTAGTGATAGGAGGCTGTGTTGTGGATATGGGGATTTTTAAGGATCCCCATATCCACAACACAGCCGGAAGCGAAGGTCACTATAGAAAAGCGGTTCCAACTTTGGTAATGAAT